>JBBRCA010000054.1:0-17380 GCA_038205325.1 Terriglobales bacterium
ACGAAGCGGCTGCAAACAGGGCAGAGAAGTGGATTGCGGAAGCTGTCGGTCTGGGCGCTACACTGCATACCGGCGGGACGCGCGTGGGCGCCATGCTCGAGCCGTCTCTGTTGAGCAATGTGCCGCAGACAGCTTCGCTGAGCTGTGAAGAGGCTTTTGCACCGGTTGTGATCGTTGAAGCTTATGAGAACTTTGCGGACGTGCTCGCGCGAGTCAACGAGTCTAAGTATGGTTTGCACGCTGGCTTGTTTACGCGCGATTGGAACACGATGATGAAGGCGTGGAATGAGCTCGAGGTCGGCGCTGTGTTGGTGGATGAATCTTCAGCCTGGCGCGCAGACCACTTACCTTATGGCGGTGTCAAGAACTCTGGGGTTGGCAAGGAAGGAGTGCGATCCGCGATCCTCGAGATGACCGAGTCTCGCATGTTGATCGTTCCGACGGTGAGCTAGAGCGGTTCGCCTGTAGGTGTGGACGCCCTTCAAGCCGCGGCTGTCTTCACGCGCCGACCGCAGGGTTGCCCTCGTATTGCGTTCGCAGGTTTTTCTTCAGCACCTTGCCGGTGCCCGTCTTTGGCAGAGAGTCGACGAAGACGACCGACTTGGGGCACTTGTAATGAGTAAGACAGCCTCGGCTGAACTCGATCAAGTCTGCCTCGGAAACAGCAGCCCCCGGTTTGAGCACGACCAGCGCCTTCGGCACCTCACCCCAACGTTGATCCGCCACCGGAATGACCGCGATCTCGAGGATGGCGGGGTGAGCCAGCATGGCCTTTTCGACTTCGAGAGAAGAGATGTTTTCTCCACCGCTAACGATGATGTCCTTCTTCCGATCGATGATCAGGACGTATCCGTTTTCGTCGATGCTGGCCATGTCCCCAGTGCGGAGCCAGCCGCCGCGGAGGGCCTCGGCGGTGAGTTCCGGCTGGTTCCAGTAGCCCTTCATGATGCCGTCGCCGCGTGCGATGAGTTCGCCGACCGTCTGGCCGTCTTCCGGGAGCCACTCGTCGTTGGGACCGGCGATGCGCAGTTCCACCCCGGGAAAGGCGTAGCCCGTCATCGCCTGACCGGCGTAACGCTGCTCGTCCGTCCAGTTAAGCTCAGGCTTCGTGGAAGAGTAGGAAAGCGCGGGACAAGTCTCGGTCAAGCCGTAGCCGGTGAAACAGGTACATCCGAAGGCCTGCTCTACCTGGCGAATGAGCGTCGGTGACGAGGCGGCGCCGCCGATGACGATGCGCGTGAGACTGCTCAAATCAAAGTCCTTTAGCCGTGAATGGTTGACGAGGACGGTGGCCATGAATGGTACTGCGTTGAATTGCGTGACGCGTTCTGTCTCGATGGATTGGAAGATTGCGATCGGGTCGAAGGTTTCCACCATGACGTGTTTGCCGCCGAGCATAGTGAGGAAGTGCGCGACGCCCCAACCGTTCGCGTGGAAGAGCGGGATGGTGTGCAGTTCCACCGAGCCATTCGCGACATTGAAGCCATGCGCGGTTTCGAGAGCGTGCAGGTAGATGTTGCGGTGCGTCAGCATGACGCCCTTGGGCTGAGCGCTGGTGCCGCTGGTGTAGAAGATTTCGGCGACATCGTCTTCGTCGATCCGGTCGATGTCACAGCGAAATGGTGTGGCGCGGCTGAGCAGAGCGTCGTAAGTTTCCGGAACCACCCAATCCGCTTCCACCACTCCGTCCAGCTGACAGAAGAGCCGCACGGATGGAACCAGATGCCGGAAGGAATCGACCAGCGGCAGGAACTGCGGATCAATGAACAGCATGCTCGCGCCGGAATCGTTAAGGACGAAGGCCAGTTCCACGGCCGAGAGACGAATGTTCAATGGCAGCAAGATCGCGCTCGCTTCAAGCACGCCGTAGTATCCCTCGAGCAGGCGGTGCGAGTTTGTGCCGAGGAAGGCGACGCGCTCTCCAGCCTGGATGCCCGCTTCGAGCAGAGCACCGGCTAGGCGGCCGACACGCTCGCCGAATTGTTTGTAAGTAAACCGCTGTCCGCGGGAGACGACCGCTGTCCTGTTGGCATACTGACGCTCCGCGTGCTTTAGAAATCTGAGGGGAGTGAGTGGGATATTCATCGATTCGATTCCTTTTGCCGAGTGGTGGCTTGGTCTGGGTGGTCAGATACGGACGACGCCGGCCTTGCGGAGAGCGGTGAGCGTGGGAAATCCATCGACGGCCATCAATAGGTCCGCTTCTGCGAGTAGGGACTTGATTACGTGGACTACGCCCGCCGTGCCCTGGAGCGCAAGACCATAAGCGTAGGGACGGCCGATTCCGACAGCCGTCGCACCCATCGCGAGCGCCTTGACGATGTCGCTTCCCGAGCGAATACCGGAGTCAAACAGCACCGGCGTGTCGCGGCAGGCTGCGACGACCGCCGGGAGCATGTCGATTGCGGCAACACCTCCGTTGGCTTGGCGTCCGCCGTGATTGGAGCAGTAGATCCCGTCCGCGCCGCCGTCGATTGCGCGGCGTGCATCGTCTGCATGGCAGATGCCCTTCAAGATGAGTGGAAGCCTGGTGAGCGAGCGTAGCCACGGCAAGTCGGCCCAGGTCATCCCCCGCCCGAAAGTTTGCGCCCACTGCGCCACCGCGGCGGGAACATCTTCCTCAGGAGGCTTGGCCAGCAGCGCGCGGAAGCATGGATCGGTGAAGTAGTTCTGCAATACGTGTCCGCGCAACTGAGGGAAGTTGGAGGCATTCAGGTCGCGTGGACGCCACCCGGTGAGCCACGTATCCAGAGTAACGACGATGCCCTTGTAGCCGGCAGCTTCCGCGCGATGGACGAAACTCTCGGCGACAGCTTGATGCTTGGGAGTGTAGAGCTGAAAAAACCCGGGCGTCTCTTGAAGCGTTTGTGCGACTGTCTCCAACGGATCGTTGGACAGAGTCGAAGAAACCATGGGAACGCCAGTAAGGGCGCATGCTTTCGCTACGTCCAGGTCGCCATGACCCTCTGGAGTGCAGATACCCAGGACGCCAATGGGGCTAAGAAAGACTGGGGTCGGAAGCGTAAGTCCGAAGAGGCTAATCGAAAGATCGCGCACCGAGCAGTCGACCATCATGCGCGGAAGAATGCCCCAATGATGAAAGGCATTGGTGTTATTGCGCTGGGTGAACTCGTCGCCGCAGCCCCCCTGCACGTACGACAACACGGACGCGGGCAATGCGGCTTGCGCACGTTGCTCGAGCCGGTCGAAGTCCACGGGCAATGCGGGAAGTATGCCACGCAAACCGTCGCGATAGATTTCGTTCTGAAAGTCGCCGAAATGAGGCATCGTTGCTTGGAGGCTCCTCGTAGGGTCGCAGCTGTTACCGCCGAAGCTGCCCGCGGCGCAAAAGTGCATCGCCGGACCAATACGCTCGCTCTCAGTGTTCTAAATGATTGCGATTGACTTTACTAACCAGACGGTAAGATACTCGCCGCATGCATCGTCTGTCCAGTCGATTTGGCTCCGTGCAGCCTGCTCGGCGAATGTAAGGGGCAAGGGCGAATCGACTCTAGTGACGACGCCCCGGCCCGACTCCTCGAGCAGTAAGGTCGATCTTGGATTCCCGCCGACGCGTTAGACAGAAAGGCTTGAGACACGCATGATCGCTGACATCCGCATACCCTCCATCTTGAAAATAGGTGGCGGGTCGTTCGAAGAGGTCTCCGCACTGCTACTGAAGCTGCGCTGCACACGTCCGCTGATCGTAACCGACGCCTTCATGATGCAGAATGGTCTGGCCGAGCGGTTGAGAGCGCAGATACGGGCGGCCGGATTGCTGTGCGAAATCTTTCACGAGACACAGCCGGACCCCACCTCTGCCATCGTCGATCAGGGCGTGCGCGTGTTTGTGGACGGCGAATGCGACAGTCTGGTGAGTCTTGGGGGCGGAAGCCCGATCGACACGGCGAAAGCCATCGGCATGCTGGCATCTCTGGGCGGCGAGGTTCGCGACTACAAGGGAACCAAGGGGCCGATGCTGGCGGGACCGCCGCATCTGGCTATTCCGACGACTGCGGGCACCGGGTCAGAGGTAACGCGGTTTGCCGTGATCACCGATGAAGAAACTCAGGAGAAGATGCTAATTGCGGGTGATGGCCTTCTGCCGACTGCAGCGGTGGTTGACTTCGAACTGACTCTCACCATGCCAGCCCGGTTGACCGCCGATACCGGTGTGGACTCACTTACGCATGCCATCGAAGCGTTCGTAAGCAGGAGATCAAATGCTTTCTCGGACGCGCTGGCGCTGGCTGCCATGAAGACGATCTGGCGGGAGTTGCCCGTCAGCTTTCATGAACCTGAAAACCGCGTGGCGCGGGAGGCGATGATGCTTGCTGCCACGCAGGCGGGGCTTGCCTTCTCAAATGCGAGTGTGGCCTTGGTACATGGGATGAGCCGGCCACTGGGCGTGCAGTTCCACGTACCGCATGGCTTGTCGAACGCCATGCTACTGCCGGTCGTGACGGCGTTTTCCGCTTCAGCGGCGATGGATCGATATGCGACGTGCGCGCGCACGATGGGGATTGCGCCCGCCGACAGTACGGACGAGTCGGCTGTACAGGGATTGATTGAGGCCTTATACGAGCGGAATAAAGAGTTGAAAGTGCCTTCGCCGAAGCAGTTCGGGATCGATCGGCAACGATACCTCGAAGTCATCCCGCAGATGACCGCGCAGGCGCTGGCGTCGGGGTCGCCGCAGAATAACCCGCGGGTACCGACAGCGGTAGAGATCGAGGCAATCTATCGGCAGGCTTGGGATTGACCAGGCCGTGGCGGAGCTGAGGGACTACGGGAAACGCCGCGCAGAACTTGGCAAGCAGCCCCTCTGCAAGCAAGGCTTGGTTAGCGGGAGAACCGCAGCGCGCCGTCATCGACCTTGCCGTAGCGCATAAAGATGGAGTCAAGCGGAAAGTTCTGGCGCAGGGTCCAGGGCCTGGTGAGACCTTGCTTCGGGAGCTCGCTCATGGCTCGTTTCACGTATCCGGATGTAAGGCCGAACATGGGTTGCTCACCGATGGAGCCCTCAATGAAGTTGGGCACGGCGGTGCGGTAGCGGCGGCGATCCATGTAGTTCAGCAGCCGGCAGACGTAAAGACTGCTGAGCTCGGCTTTCAAAGTCCAGGAGGCATTGGTGTAGCCGATGGTCAAGGCGAAGTTGGGAATGTCACTGAACATTGTGCCCTTGTAGTTGAAGGTCTGCGAGAGCTGTACAGGCTTCCCGTCCACCTCGACCTTGACCCCGCTGATCAGTTTCATCGTTAGACCGGTGGCCGTAATGATTAGGTCCGCGGCGAGTTCCTTCCCCGAGGTCAGTTTGATGCCGCCCTCGGTGAACCTCTCGATGGTGTCTGTGACGATAGTGGCGTGGCCTTCGCGGATGGTCTTGAAGAGGTCGCCATCGGGAATGAGGCAAAGACGCTGGTCCCAGGGCTTGTACTTCGGCGTGAAGTGGGTGGCGACGTCGTAACTTTCGCCAAGATACAGGCTCGCGCCGCCGATGATGGCGGCAGAAAATTTCTCCGGTTCGTTGCGGGCGAGACGATAAAAGTGAACGCCGAGAGCGATATTTTTCCAGCGTGCGATGCGAGAGGCAAGCTTGCTGGGCAGGTATTTTTTCAGCTTTACGGCGATGGGGTCCGATGCCGGGCGAGCGACGACATAGGTCGGCGAGCGCTGCAGCATGGTGACATGCGCGGCGGTCAGGGCCATCGTAGGGACAAGCGTGACGGCCGTGGCACCACTGCCGATGATGAGGACCTGCTTGCCGGCGTAGTCCAGGTTTTCCGGCCACTGCTGAGGATGGACGATCTGGCCGCGAAACTTCTCGACGCCGGGGAAGTCAGGGGTATGGCCGTTCTCGTAGCTGTAGTAGCCGGAACACATGTAGAGGAAGGAACAAGTCAGGGTGGTGCGCTCTCGCTCAGCGCCACGTTCCATTGCGACAGTCCAGCGGGCATCCTCGGACTTCCAGGTGACCTGAACGACGCGGAGACCGTAACGGATTTGCTTGTCGATGCCGTCTTCGACCGCGGTTTCCTTCAGGTACTTGAGGATGGAAGCACCGTCGGCAATGACCCTATCGTCGGTCCAAGGCCGAAAGGAGAAACCCATGGTGTGCATGTCGGAGTCGGAGCGGATACCGGGGTAGCGGAACAGATCCCAGGTGCCCCCCATAGCTTGGCGGCCTTCGATGATCGCGTACGTCTTCCTGGGGCAGTTGACCTGTAGATGGTGCGCGGCGGCGATGCCGGAGAGGCCTGCGCCCACGATCAATACGTCGAAATGCTCGGTCACAGTAATCCCATCTTTCAAGTAATGCGTTAGAACGTCATTGCGGAGTGAGGTTAAGGAAGGCGTTCGGGCAGCTTATGGTCGTGCTTAAAATACCTGAGCAGAACGCGGCGTCAAAGTGCAGCCTCACGCATTAATCGCTGTGGAGGGGAGGCCCGTCTCCCGGAATGCCCTGGAGATGGCGAGATAGCTTGCGATAGCCCCCAACACAGCGCCATAAATGGCTTTGAACCACATGACTTGGTGGAAGCTGAAACCGGCCGGAAAGCCTCTGGGAAGCAACCATGCGTTCAAAGGATAGAAGACAGCGGTGAAGGCCAGCGCTACAACCAAGGACACGATGTAGACGTTTCTAGTCGGCAGCGATGTCCCGGTCTGCGGCAGCTTCCCCGAGCGTCGACGTTGACGTGAGATCAACGATGCAGCCAGGTAGCTAAGACCAGTCACGAGGAAGGCCTCTCCGATGGTATCGCGGAGCAGACCAGTCGGTCCTTCGACGGGGATGTAATCGCGTCCGTGGAAGAGCAACGCCGCCGCTCCGAGATTGAGGAGTCCGTTGACGATCGCGCTTCCGATACATTCCGTTGCCAGATACTTCATCGCCTTGTCCTGCATTGATCAACTCCTGTGCGCATCCTGACTGCCCCATGCCAAGACTGGGTCCTCGGCATGGGACAGTCTGTTCCTGCTTTGGTTAGAAGTTGAATTCCAGGCCGAAGCTGATCTGACGCGGCGGTGCGGCGGAGCGGAAAGCAAGTGGCGAAGAGAGCTGGGAGGCATTGGCTGGGCGGAAACCGCGGTAGCGGTAGGGGCCGTTGAGCAGGTCGACGTTGCCTTCGGGCGTGTTGACCATGGCCGACGTGGTGACCCCGGCGCTGTTGACGGTGGGCTGGTTGGGAAAGATATTCTGGACGCTTGTGAAGTTGGTGTGGTTGAGCACGTTTTGCGCCTGGGCAATGAATTCCAGATGCAGGAGGGAATCCTTCTCCAGAAGAATGCCCCGCGAAATGCGCATGTCGAATCGCGCGGCACCGGGCCCAATCCCCTGATTGCGTGGCTCATTGAACGGGCGTGCTTCGCTGGTATGAGCGGATCTGGTTCCGTTGGGCGTTATCCCCGGTACGAGAAGGGTGAAAGGAACGCCGGTACGGATCGAAACAATCGGAGCGAGCGTGAAGTCCGAAAAGAGGTAGGAAACGAATTGGTTTGAGCCAAAGCGGTGAGGCGAACGATAGACCGCGTTCGCCACGAAACTGTGACGGATGTCGAAGGACGAGATAGCGCGATCGAGGTTGAGGAGTCCGGGACGGAAGGGAGTGCTTTGCGAGCTGAAGTCGCTGGTATTGTCGATCGCCTTGCTCCAAGTGTGGTTGACCTGGAAGAAGAGACCGTGACCATAGCGCTTGGTGAGCGAGGTCGTCAAGGCGTGGTAGGTCGAGCTGCCGGCAGAGGTTGTGTTGTCGTTCTGAATGATTCTTGCATTCGGGACGCCGAAGGTGCTCCCGGACTTCGGCGCATATATGGGACCGATGTAGGGATCAAAGGCTCCGGTCTGTTGAAAGTTTGCTTCCTGAATCTGCTGGATGTGAACCCCGCGATAGAGCAGGTAGCCGATCTCGAGGGAAAGATTGGGGACAAGCTCTTGTTGAACGCTAGCGCCGGCTTGGATCGAATATTGATTCTTGAAGTTTGGATCGACCGAGAAGAAGGCGTTGCCGGGGTTAGGAAGCGGGACGCCGAGTGCCGCGAACTGGGCACTCGTGAGAGCGGGATTGGGATTGGTCGGAGTGGCAAGACTGCGCTCGGCATTCCCAATGCCAATCAATTTTCCGATGTCGCCAGGTGCGGCCAAGGCGGTGACGAAGATATGCTTGCCGTCACCGTTAAGAACGGTGGACGTGAACGGAACGATGAAGGGTATAGGCGCGGTGAAGAGGCCGCCGCTGGCGCGTACCAGCGTCTTGCCTTTGCCGAAGGGATCGTAAGCGATTCCTAGACGCGGAGAAACCCGGTTTGTGGTCGGGTAGCCGTTCGGTTCGGCATCGATATCGTAACGGACGCCGTAGTTCAGAGTGAGGTTCCTGAGCGCCTTCCACGAATTCTGCGCATAAGCGCCAGCCGCGTGGGTCGTGCCGTTGTACTGCCCGTTGCCGCCACCCTGCAAAAGCGCCAAGGGCAGACCGACCACATATAACTGCGAAGCGCTGAGGTTTGTGGACGGAGGGCCGCCGGGCGCGTAGCCGAGGGCAACATTGAGGGGCGCAAGCGCCGCCTGGACGGCACCTGGAAGGAGGTTAAGGATGGAGACAGCGCCATCGAAATATTGATATTCACCGCCCAGCAGGAACCCTTGAAAGATGTCGTACTGGACGGGTCGATACGATCCACCAAACTTCAGGTCATGTTTGCCGAGAACGAGCGAGAGGTCGTCGTCGAACTGGTAGCGGTTTTGTTTCTGATGATAGGGAAAACTGAAGGGTGTGCCTACAACGCCGAGACTTCCGAGGTCGAACTCGACGCCGCCCGGCCGCGCAGCGACGTTATCGGTTCGGTTACCCGGCACGACTTGGACAAGAACCGTGTTGACGAGTTTGGAATTAAAGACATGGTTCCAGTTGCCGGTGATCGTATAGTCGCGGTTGGTCTGAAGCACGGAGGTGAAACGGGGCACGCCGCCGGGTCCAATCACCTGATTGCTTTCCCGGCTGAGCGAGAAGCGCAGCGAGTAGGAGTTTGCCTGGTTGGGCGAGTAGTCAACGCGCGTGACCCAATTGTTATAGCGGCCGTTCTGATTGGGCGGTGCCTGCACGGCCCCGTTACTCGCATTGCCGTCAAATGTTCCGCTGTTCGGTGCCACGAGAGCTCTATAAATAGGATCATTGATGGGCGAGAAAAAGCCTGAAGCCGTAAAAGGCGCAAGCGCTGGAACGAAGGTCTTGAGCTGGGTGAGATAGCAGAGCTGTGTGACCGGGGCCGGGCAGGAGGATCCCGTGAAGCCGTTGGTTTGGCCGCTCACGCCCAGGGCAGCAGCGGTGCCGATCAGGTTGGTAGTAACGTTGCTGTCCAGCCTCTGGCGCTCGTATGAGGTAAAGAAAAACAGCTTGTCCTTTTTGATAAAGCCGCCGAGCGAGCCGCCGAAGATGACGCTCTGCTCAAAGGGCTTGGTGCCGGCTGCGGGGCCGAAGCTGGTGAAGTAATTTCCAGCGTCGGTGTTCCGATTGTGGAAGTAGCCGAAGGCGCTCCCGTGATACTTGTCAGTACCGCTCTTGGTGATGACGTTGATGGCCGAGCCGACGGTGAAACCAAACTCGGCGTTCTCGCCATTACGGTTGACCTGGAACTCCTGGACGGAGTCCTGCGGGACGTGGGGTACGCGCTGGGCACCGGAGCCGAAGTCGTTTTCTCCACCATCGATGGTGAACAGGTTGGAGCGTCCGTTGCCGCCGCCGATGGAGAAGCCGGAGGACTGGTAGCCCGTGCCGATGGCCGGATCCTGGACCGAAGGGGCGGTGGAATCGACGACGCCGGGCAGGGTGTAGATGGTCTGGGCGTAGTTGCGGGAGATGTTGGGCAGGTTGACCTCTTGAAGAGTGTCAATGGTGTTGGCTTGCTGAGACTGGGCGACGTCAATCAGGGGCGCCGAGTTGCCGCTGACCTCGATCGTCGTCGCCTCTGACCCTACCTTGAGGCGTGCGTCGTACGTGACTGTCTCCCCGACCGTCAATACGACCTGATCGGCAACCACCTTGCTAAACCCGGGAGCGTTCACCTGAACGCTGTAGGTGCCGGGATTGAGCAAGAGTGCCTGATAGGTTCCGTCCGCTGAAGTGGTAACGTTGCGGCTCGTACCGGTGGCCGTGTTCCTGATCGTGACGGTTGCATTCGGAGCAACGGCACCCTGCGAATCGGTGATGGTTCCGCGGACGGCACCGCTGGAAGAGCCAGATTGAGTCCTGGCAGGTCCCGTCAAAGCGAGAGCGACTGCGAACACCAGCAGGAGGAACCGGCAAGTACCGCCGAAAATGTGCCGCCGAGTCGAGCCGTTGTTTACGTTTCCTGCGTTGTTCAAAGCACACATTCTCAAGTTCATAGATTTATCCTCTGACCGATTCGTTGATTCAATCACCGCTGGTGCCGTCCAGTTCATCGTTTCGTAGCCGGGAAGCGTAGGGCATGTGCCAGGTGTTGACGGCACTTGCAGGGACTGCTGTTTGTGCTCTTTCAGTGCAGATCTGGATTACGGTGACCAATCTAGTCCAATCTTGATACTCTAGTCAAGACTAGTTTTCCTAATTCTTATTAGATATGGCACAATGCAGGCTGACGTGACAGACTTGCACACGAGGCGAAGCAAACGACCCGCATGGCAAAGACCACGACCAACGCGCGAAAGGCCATCACCACAAGCCGCAAATCGGACAAGCGCCGGGCAGAGATCATGCGCGCCGCCATCGATGCCATCAATGCCAAGAGCTACGCGCAAGCGACGATGGTTTCCATTGCGGCGACGCTGGATCTTCGCGACGCTACGCTCTACCACTACTTCCACGACAAGCGCACGCTGGCCTATGCATGTCATCGCAGCTCCCTCGCGCGCGCGCAAAAATTGCTGGAGGCGTCCGATCAGGCCGGCGGACCCGGTAAATTGCACCGCTTTATCAGGAGCATGCTGGTTGACTCCAAGGAAAACGGGGCGCTGCTTTACCTCGGTGATTATTCCTATCTGGACGCAGCACAGCGCAAGTCGGTTCTGCAATGGGTTGATCGCCTCAAGAGCGTTTTGAGAAGGTTCCTGGAAGAAGGGATGGCCGACGGCTCTATCGTTCCGTGCGAACCCGAACTGATTGTCGAACTCCTTCTGGGCATGTTGATTTGGCTCGGAAAGTGGGTCCCCGGGGTCCATGGGCTTACGATCGACCGGCTGATGGATGCAATTGACGTCTTCGGTTTTGCGGGACTTGACAGCTCCACTTCGCATGGACGTCCGGCATCCGCTATAGGTAAGTATCCAAAACGAGTTGAGGGGAAGTCGTCATGAAAGCGTTACAGTTTGTGGAAGTTGGAAGACCTTTGCAGGTGAGCGAAGTTGCTAAGCCCGGTGCCGCTATGGGCGGATTGGTGTTCAAGGTCACAGCGTGCGGTATTTGCGGGTCGGACCTGCATGCGGCAGAAATTCCGGGTTTTTTGCATGCCGGCAATGTTCTAGGGCATGAATACGCTGGAGAGGTGGTCGAGATAGGGCCCGGCGTCGAGGGCTGGAATATTGGCGATCGCATGACAGCGGTCCCTGCCCGACCGTGCGGAACCTGTCCAGAGTGCAAGGCAGGTGTCTTCGCGCAATGCAGCCAGATCATCGCGCAGGGTTTCGATCCTCGTATGCCAGGCGCTTATGCAGAGTACTCGACGTGCATGGCTGGATTGGCCGTCAAGATCACAGACGCGATTACGGACGACGAGGCGGCCACGATTGAACCGATGGCGGTCGGTCTGAACGCCTGGCGGACGTCGAACATCGAGGCTGGAGCAAGCGTTCTCATCATCGGTGCGGGCGTCATCGGCCTTGCGGTGGCCAAGTGGGCGCACTTCTTCGGTGCGGGCGATGTCGGCATCAGTGAGATGGTCCCGGCCCGACAGGCGCGGGCGAAGGCGATGGGCTTCGGGCTGGTCATCGATGCCGCGCAACACGAAAACCCGGTTCTCGAGTTTGAGCAACGCACTGGCCGAAAGCCGAAAGCGATCTTCGAGTGCGTCGGCCGTCCCATGATCTCGCAACTGATTGCGATCGCACCGACCCACACCCAACTCGTCATGGTTGGGACGGGCATGCAAGCTGAAAACTTTACGGTTGTATCAGCGGCCTTGAAGCGCCTTCGCATCACCTTCCCGTTTGCATATCTGCCACCTGATTTTCACTTTGTGCAGCGCATGATGACCGACCGGCGCGTCTCCGTCGCGGGACTGGTGACAGACACGGTAAACCTTGACGAAGCTTCGGCGATGTTCGCGATGCTCGGAAAGCCAAACGATCAATGTAAGGTCTTGATCAAACCCTGATCTTCGATGGAGAACGAACAAGTCCGAAGCTATGGGAGCCTCATATTCATCCCGCCCCTTTTGATCCACACACTGGTCCCCACGGCATCGCAGGGCTTCAGGATAAGAGAGCTGGTAAAAAATGACTGAGACACAGCCGGCCATGCGGCCGCCACAACGGTTCGCCCATGCTCTGAAGCGTCATGGCGTTGAGTATCTTTTCGGGCAGAGTAATCCACCAGCCCTCACGCTTGCCGCGGATGATCTGGGCATTCGCCAGATTGGCTACCGGCAGGAGAACGCGGGCACCTACATGGCCGATGGCTACGCGCGTGTGACCGGCAAGGTTCCAGTCGTGACGGCGCAGAACGGCCCTGCGGCAACACTGCTTGTGGCCGGACTCGCGGAGTGCCTCTCGGCGTCGATTCCCATCGTGGCGATCGTTCAGGATGTAGGCCCTGGCACTCAGGATCGCAATGCATTCCAGGAACTCGATCAGATGCAACTCTTTCAAGGCGTCGCTAAGTGGATTCGCAGAGTCACCACGGCCGATCGTATCGAAGATTATGTGGATATGGCGTTCACCGCGGCCGCCAGCGGGCGTCCGGGACCGGCGGTTCTGCTGGTTTCAATGGAATTGCTGGCGCAGCCCGAAGAGCGTCCGGTTGCGGCGCGCAAGGCTTCACTTGGTTACTATCCGTTGGATCGCCTGCAGCCTGATCCGCAGAGCATCCAGCACGTAGCTCGGTTGCTGGCCGAGGCCCGGGCACCGATCGTTTATGCGGGCGGCGGGGTCATCGGTTCCGGAGCGCAGACGGAGCTTCGAGCGCTGCAGGAGCTCGCGCATATTCCAGTGGCGACCACGACCATGGGCAAAGGCAGCGTGGATGAGACTCACCCGCTCTCGATGGGCGTGATCGGCTACTACATGGCGACGCGGGGAATGGCCAAGTTCGTCAAGCCTATGGTGACGGACGCGGATGTGATCCTCTTGATCGGGAACCGAACCAACCAGAACGGCACGGATTCCTGGCAACTGTTGCCGCAAGGCGCAACTTATATCCACCTCGATATCGACCCGATGGAGATCGGCAGAAACTACGAGTCGGTCCGGCTGAATGGTGACGCCAAACTGACATTGATCGCGCTCGACACTGCGCTCGCTGCACAGAATCTAGAGCGGCGGCGCGCTGCGCGACCTGCACTTGAGGGTACGATCGCCAACGCCCGGACACGTCACCATGAGGAGATCGCAGCGGTGACGCATTCCGACGCGGCTCCGATCCGGCCTGAGCGCTTCATGGCTGAGCTCGAAAAGCAACTTGCGGAAGACCACATTATCGTTGCCGACGCGAGCTTCTCGTCGATCTGGATCGCCAACTACCTGACTGCCAACTTTCAGCGGCGATTCATCACACCGCGTGGGCAAGCCGGACTGGGCTGGGGGTTTCCGCTTGCGATGGGTGCGCGCCTTGGCAATCCGAATCGACCTGTCTTTTGCGTTGTGGGCGATGGGGGCTTTGGCCATGTCTGGTCGGAGCTGGAGACGACTCGTCGACACGGCATCAAGGTCGTAATCGCGGTCATGAACAACGGCATCTTGGGCTATCAAAAGCACGCCGAGGATGCCGGTCTGGGCTGGCACTCGAATGTTTGCGACTTCGCCCCGGTCGATCATGCGGCCATCGCCGAGGCCTGTGGCGTCAAGGGCATTCGCCTCAAGTACCCGGCGGACATCGCGGGCGCGATTCGAGAGGCTTTGTCTGCCGAAGGATCGGTCGTCATTGACGTGCTCGCTGATCCAAATGCGATGCCTCCGGTGACGGCTTTCTCCGGGCTGCCTAACTATTAAGCGTGCCTTCAACTCGGGCGATAGAGCGGAGAATCAAACATGGAAACGACTAACCCTTTCAGCCTTCGCGGAATGTCGATCTTTATCACCGGCGGCGCCTCAGGCATTGGCCTCGGTACCTGTCAGCGTTGTCTTCAAGAGGGAGCGCGCGTCATCATCGCCGATATACAGTCTCCGCCACAATCGGCCCTGGACGAAGGCGCCCTGTTCCTGAAGGTGGATGTGACCCGTCGACAAGAGGTGATTGAGGCCTTCAGGCAGACAGAGGCGGCAGTTGGCAAGCTTCACGCCATCATTCACAACGCCGGCAAGCCCGGCAACGGCAAGCACCTGACAGACTCCGATGAGGAAATACTCGATGAAGTGGTGAACTTGAACCTGTACGGAACCTACTACATCTTGAAGTATGGTCCCGCGCACTTGCGAGACGGCGGTTCGATCGTAACCACGGCCTCGGTTGCCGGCCTGCAGCAGAATGAAGGCTTTTTCGATTACAGCGCAACCAAGGCCGCGACTATCAGTATGACTAAGACTGCCGCGGTCGAACTCGGGAGGCGCGGCATCCGCTGCAATGCGGTCGCACCAGGTCCTGTGAAGACGCCGATGCTTCCTCCGGACCATATTCTGAACGCGCTCGCGAAGAATCTCTCTGCGCTAGGCCGCATCGCGCAAATCGACGACCTGGTGGGGGTCTACCACTTCCTTATCAGCGACCAGAGCCGATATATCACGGGCCAGACGATCATCGTCGACGGAGGTCGCCTCGCGGGATTTCGGACCGAGATTCTCGGGCGCCTTGCAGGCTAGCTCAGCGCGGGTTCAGCGTGGGTTCAGCGTGGATGCGACGAGCGCATCGAAGTTCGCGCCCTCGCCGCGTACCACCATTCCGCGTTGGTTGGAGAACTCGCGGAAGCCGTCCTCGCCGTGATGGCGTCCCATGCCGCTCATACCGACGCCGCCAAAGGCGAGCGATTTGAGGCCGGCCTGGATGGCACAAGCATTGATTGCGCCCCCGCCTGATCTGGTCTCCGCAAAAATGCGTGCCGCCGTGGTTGCGTCATCGCCGTACACATAGACACCCAGGGGATGATCTCCCTGGTTGATTTGTTCTACCACTTCATCGATGTGGTCGTACGGGATGACGGGCAGGATCGGCCCGAAGATTTCTTCCTGCATGACGCGCAGTCCGGGGCTGGGATCGAGCACGAGCGAGATGGGCATGGTGCGAGTTTGCCGGTCGACCTTATCCGACTTTTCAAGCGTCACAATGCGTGCGCCTGCATCCTTAGCGTCCGCGAGTAGGGCGCTCATGCGATCCAGATGCCGTTCGGAGATGATGCCAGTACACGCGCCCGAGCTCGCATAATTCGGAGCTGCCTGTTCCATAAATCCGACCGCAATCTTTTCGAATGCATCAAGTTCCGCGCGCGGAACGAAACAGTGATCAACCGAGACGCACATCTGCCCGTTCTTGATCATCTTCACGCCGAGGATGCCCCCGATGGTGTCCGGCGTCACGCTTCCCGGCAGTAGAACCGCAGGGCATTTGCCGCCCAGCTCAAGCGTGACCGGGGTAAGATTTTGTGCCGCGGCCAGCATCACCTGCCGTCCCACGTCGGAGCTCCCGGTGTACATCAGATGATCGAACGGCAGCGCGGAAAACGCTTTTGCGAGGTCCAGGCCGCCGACGGCCACGTAAGCGAGGTCAGCAGGGAAGGCTGCGGCGACCATCTCTTGCAGGAGCGCAGCACTAGCTGGCGCAAATTCAGAAGGCTTGAGAAGGACGCGATTGCCCGCCGCGAACATATCGACCATAGGGCCGATGCCAATCTCGAAGGGGAAGTTCCACGGAACGATGTTGCCGATGACCCCTTTGGGCTGGCTCTGGATAAAAGCCCGCAGGACGCTTGCGTAAGGCGCATCCACCTCCCGTGGCATGGGCTGCATCCACTGCTCGAGGTGTGCCAGCGCATAATCTACACGCGCCGTCACCGCATGCACCTCCAACACTTCGGAAGCGGGATCGGGATGAACGCCGAAGTCGGCCCGCAGCGCTGCATAAATTTTGTCGCGATTCGCGACCATCATCGAGCTGATGCGTTCCAAGCGCTCACGCCGCACGGCGAGGCTCGGATTCCGGTCCATCGCGAAGGCTTTGCGCTGCGCCTTGAAGGCGATCTGTAACTTGCTGATAGCCGCTTCGTCTCCGGGGCTGGCTGGAGCTTCAAAAGACTTTCGTTCAGCTTGTAGCAATGACATCGTGACCCTCTCATACCGCAGGCCCAATCTAGTCCAAACTTGAGACTCTAGTCAAGACTAGTTTTCGGTTGCCGCTGCAGTGGTCGCGTACGCAACATGGCTTGTGCTTTCGGTACGGCTAAGGTCGATTTCGGCCGAGACGATCGTGGCTCGAAACCCAGTCGCCACGCACAATTGCGCTGCTCAGTGAAATTTCGCCGGCAAGCACTGTCGCCGCACAGATCTCGGCAAATTTGTTGCTCTTTCCCATGCCATAGCAATGCAGCAGGTTGAGGCATTCTCGCTGCGTGGCAAGACCGGTTCCGCCCCCGTAGGTCGCGACAATCAGCGACGGGATGGTGATCGACCAGTAATAATCTCCGTTAGCCAGAAGCTGTGCATAGACGATTGCAGATTGGGATTCGGCAATATTCGCAACGTCCTGCCCCGTGGCGATGAACAGCGCCGCGAGCCCGTTTGCAGAGTGAGCGCCGTTGTTGGACGAACCCGCCAGGAACGCCCCCACCTGCGAGACCTGGCGGACGCGGAACAACGTTTCCGCATCGACGCCCATGATTCGCTGGAGCGTTTCAGCCGATACGGTCACTTCCGCGACGACTCGCTTGCCTCGAGTCTCGATTGTGTTCATCTGTGAGTGCTTCTTGTCGGTGTCGATGTTGCCCGAGAGAATAAAGTGAGCTCCACCGGGATAGTTGGCTTGAATCCACAGGCAAGCCGCGAGTGTCGCCTTGCCGACCATGTTCTGTCCAGCTGCGTCGCCGGTGGTGTAGTTGAAGCGAACATACAGCAGGCACCCGACAACGTAAGTCCGCAACTCGATGAGCTTGCCGACCGACGTGGTCGCTTCGGCGGCTTGCTTGATCTGCATCAGGTGAGTGTCCAGCCACTCGCCGAGTGTGCGCGCTTCGAGTGCATTCTTCGCCTCGAAGACCGGTGAGCGCTGCA
>JBBRCA010000055.1:0-17193 GCA_038205325.1 Terriglobales bacterium
CGCTGGGGACGATTGTTGCGGCGATGGAGAAGGGTGGGTTTCGGCCGCTGCTGCTGTATGGGGTGACGGGGTCGGGCAAGACGAGCGTTTATTTTGCGGCCATGCGGCGGGCGCTCGATGCGGGAAAGAGTTCGCTGCTGCTGGTGCCGGAGATTGGGTTGACGCCAGCGATGGTGGCGCAGATGGTGGCGGCGTTTGGCAGCGAGGTGGCGCTGTTGCACTCGCAGTTGACGCCCGATGAGCGGGCGGAGCAGTGGCACCGCATTCGTCGTGGAGAGGCGCGGGTGGTGGTGGGGACACGGTCGGCGGTTTTTGCGCCAGTGCCGGAGTTGGGGTTGATTCTGGTCGATGAGGAGCACGACGGCAGCTACAAGCAGGAGGAGACGCCGCGCTACCACGCGCGCGATACGGCCGTGATGCGGGCGAAGTTGTTAGGTTGTGCTGTAATTCTCGGCTCGGCGACGCCGTCGCTGGAGAGTTGGGCAAATGCGGAGCGCGGGAGGTATGAGCGCGTCGAGATGCTGGAGCGCGTGGAGCAGAGGCCGCTGCCAGTGGTCGAGATGATCGACATGCGCCAGGAGTTTCGCGAGACCGGGCAGGAGCAGTTGTTTGCGCGCAAGTTGATCGTCGAGACGCAGGAGACGCTGGAGCGCGGCGAGCAGGTGATTATTCTGCTCAATCGGCGCGGGTACAGCTTTGTGGTGATGTGCCGGAGTTGCGGAGAGAGGATTCAGTGCGAGAACTGCGCGATTTCAATGACGTATCACAAGCCCGGTGGGCCTGAAGACCTGAGCGGCGAAGCGCGGGTGGGGCAGCGGTTGGAGTGCCACTACTGCGGCTTTCGGCGGGGCGTTCCGAAAGCTTGTCCGCAGTGCCAAAGCGAGCACCTGTACTACATGGGTGCGGGGTCGCAGCAGGGCGAGGAGCGGTTGCAGGAGCTGTTTCCGGGGGCGCGCATTGGGCGCATGGACCGCGACACAGTGCGCACGCGCGGGGATATGGAGCGGTTGCTGACGCGACTACATTCGGGCGAGATCAATCTGCTGGTCGGCACGCAGATGATTGCCAAGGGTCATGACATTCATGGCGTGACGCTGGTTGGAGTGGTGGGTGCGGACTTTGCGCTGGGGCTGCCGGACTTTCGCGCGGCGGAGCGCGTGTTCCAACTGCTGACGCAGGTGAGTGGACGCGCGGGGCGCGGGGAGCTTCCGGGCCGGGTGCTGGTGCAGACGTATCAGCCGGATCATTACGTCAACAAGTTCGCCGAGACGCACGACTACACGGGCTTTGCGGCGAAGGAGATGTATTTTCGGCGCGCGCTGCGGTATCCGCCGTTTGCGGTATTGGCGAACGTCATTGTGCAGGGGGAAAAGCTGGAGGAGGTGCTGGCGTGGTCGGCGGGGCTGGGGCAGTGGTTTGGTCGTGCGGCGCTGAAAGACGTGCGCGTGCTAGGCCCAGCTGCGGCCCCGATTTCAAGGTTGAAGCGGATTTATCGCTATCACTTTTTGTTGAAGGCGCAGAGACGCGATGTGCTGGGTGGGGCCTTGAGGGAGATGCTGGCGGCGGCGGAGATTCAGGGAATTCCTCGGAGGAATCTGGTGGTGGATGTGGACGCGGTGCATTTGATGTAGGCGCGGGTAGGGAGTTCGAAGGAACAGGCAACGGCGAAAGCAAAATGCGGGGGTTCTTCGACCACGGCTCAGAATGACGGCGAAAAACAAGCAACGGCGAAAGCAAAATGCGGGGGTTCTTCGCCTACGGCTCAGAATGACGGCGAAAAACAAGCAACGGCAATAGCAAATTCCCTTCGGGAACAACAGAAAGAAAAGCAAGAGCAGAGTTCATTCAGTCGAGCAGGTGGAGGTCTTTGCCGGGTTTGAAGCGGACGGCTTTGCCGGGGGCGATGATGACTTCGGTACCGGTGCGGGGGTTGCGCCCGACGCCGGTCTTGCGGGGCTTGACGGTGAAGACGCCGAAGCCGCGCAGTTCTATGCGGTCGCCCGAGGCCAGCGAGTCCTTCATCGCCGCAAAGATGGCATCGACGGCGGATTCCGCCTTGGTGCGCGGTAGCCCGGTGCGTTCTACAACACTCTGTATGAGATCTTGCTTGATCAATGAGTCCGCCTTCCTTCCACTGGCCCGAACGCAGGCCCGCGATTCGCCCGTAACAGAATGGTAGAAAGGGGTTTACGTATTGTCAACGTGCGGTTTGCGATAGGCTGCTGTATGAGCGGCTGAAATGGAGCGGGGAGACGGATGGCGATCAAGAGCGACAGGTGGATTCGGCAGCAGGCGGCAGAGCACAACATGATATCGCCGTTCTGCGAAAAGCAGGTCAAGGACGGGTGCATTTCATATGGCCTTTCGAGCTATGGGTACGATCTTCGGGTTTCCGACGAGTTCAAGATATTTACCAATGTGAACAGCGCGATCATCGACCCGAAGGCGTTCGATGAGCGGTCGTTTGTGAGCGTGCAGGCGTCCAGCATCATCGTTCCGCCCAACTCGTTTGCGCTGGCGCGGTCGGTGGAATATTTTAAGATTCCGCGCGATGTGCTCACGATTTGCGTGGGCAAGAGTACGTATGCGCGTTGCGGGATTATCGTCAACGTGACCCCGTTCGAGCCTGAGTGGGAGGGCTTCGTGACGCTTGAAATTTCCAACACTACACCGCTTCCGGCGCGGATCTATGCCAACGAGGGTCTGTGCCAGATACTTTTTTTTCAGAGCGATGAGCCCTGCGAGGTCAGTTATGCGGACCGCAACGGGAAGTACCAGAAACAGCAGGGAATCGTTCTTCCGAAGTTGTAAAATAAGGATTCGATGTTCAATGTCCGGCAAATCGTAGGTGTCGTCGCGGTCGATCCGATGCGTTTGATTGGTCTACGGGCCATTCTCGAAGAGGGCAGCGGCCTGCGGTCGCGGGGGGCGCTGCTGGATGACGCGATCGAGGCGAAGGACCTGGCCGCAGTGGTGCTCGATACCATGGGTCTAGACGACGTGAGCGGCGCTTTGGCGCGGTTTCGCGACCGGCGTCCGGAGGCAAGGGTGATTGTGGTGGGCGAGGAGCATGATCGGGGCGATGCGCGGACGGCGATCGCGGCGGGCGCGAGGGGGTATTTAGCGGCGTCGGCGGACGAGGCGGAGATACGGTTGGGCGTGCAAGCGGTGCTCGATGGCTCGGTGTGGGCTCCGAAAGAAGCGGCTGTGAAGGTGGCTGAGCTTCACGAGGGTGCCGCACCGTTCGCAGGCCAAATGACGCACCGGGAACGCGAGGTGCTTGTCCTCTTAAAGGACGGGCGAACGAACCGGCAGATTGCGGACCGGATGGGCATCGAACCGGTGACGGTGAAGGCGCATTTGGGGCGCATGTTGCGCAAGGCGGGGGCCAAGAACCGGGTCGAGCTGACGCTGAAAGCGATGGCCGAAACAATGCATGGATTTAAGAGGTGACCCATGTCCCGAAAGCGGGCCCATTCGCAGACTCAGGGCAAGTTATAAGGCACCCGGCGACAATATTCGACGATACGCGAGGATGCAACCTGAGGCGGGCTGTCTTTCATCAAACTTAGAGTGGCCTGGAGTGATCCTGGAAGTGATTCGTGCGACGTTTTAGACGTTACAACTCAACTACAACGGATTCTTTAACTTCGAAAGGCAAGAGACGATGAAGAAATTTACTGGTGTACTTTGTGCTTTGGCGGTTGCGGTAGGGACTATACCTGTGATGGCGCAGGATGCGAAGCTGGACGGTCGGCTGGCGGCGGCTACACAGGTCTTGCATGAGGTGATGGCGACTCCCGATAAGGCCATTCCAGAGTCGATTCTGGAGAAAGCTTCTTGCGTGGTCGTGGTTCCCGCCTACAAGAAGGCGGCGTTCATTATTGGCGGGCAGTATGGGCAGGGTGTGGCGACGTGCCGGACGCCGCGCGGATGGAGCGCGCCGGTGTTCGTGCAGCTTACCGGCGGAAGCTTCGGCTTCCAAATTGGCGGGCAGTCCACAGACTTGGTACTGATCGCGGTTAATCAGCAAGGCTTGCAGCATATGTTGAGCAGCAAGTTCAAGCTGGGGGCGGACGCGGCAGCTGCGGCGGGACCGGTGGGGCGCAATGCCGCAGCAGACACCGACATTACCCTGCGTGCCGAGTTTCTGACTTACTCCCGCAGCCGAGGACTGTTTGCAGGCTTGGATCTGACTGGAACCGTGCTATCGCAGAACGAGGAAGATACGCGTTCGTTCTATGGCGCGAACATCCCGTTCAAAACGGTACTGGATGGCGGTCAGCCGACGCCAGTCGCCGCGAAGCCTTTTGTTCGCACCGTGGCGCAGTACTTTGTGCGTGCCAAAGCGAATTAGTTCGAAAGCTGTATGGCGGACGGGCTGCCTTCTGGCGGCCCGTTTTGCTTTTGGCCGGGCAAGCGGGGCGCGGGTACACTCGAGACTTGGACCTGCCGGCAAAAGATGTTCGTGGGGGGAAGGCCGGAAGAGAAGCCGGAACCAGCGAAGCTCTGGAATACGTGGGGGTGCGCTTGATGGTCGCGCTGCTCGGGGCGCTGCCGCGTGAATCGGCGCGGTTTGTGGGGGCTGGGATTGGCGCGGTGGCGCTGCGCGTCTTGCGGCGTCTGCGTAAGACGGGTCTGCGGAATTTGCAGTTGGCGTACCCGGAAAAGAGCGAGGCACAGCGGGTGGCGATTCTGCGAGACGAATTCCGTTCGCTGGGGTGGCAGATGGCGGAGTTTTGCCAGATGTCGCGTTATACCGCGGATGGGGCATCGAAGTTTATCCGCTATGAGGGGCTGGAGAATTACCTGAACGCTCGGGCCAGGGGTAAGGGCGTTCTTGTGGTGACGGGACATCTCGGCGCGTGGGAGCTTTCGAGCTTCTACCACTCGTTGATGGGGTATCCGATGTCGCTGGTGATTCGGCGGCTGGACAATCCGCGAGTGGACGCTCTGGTGAATGCGATCCGCTGCCGGCATGGAAACCGCGTGCTTCATAAGGACGACTTTGCGCGCGGGCTGATTACGGCGATGCACGCGGGCGAGACGGTCGGCATTTTGATGGACACCAACATGACGCCGCCGCAGGGGGTGTTTGTGCCGTTCTTCGGGATCGAGGCGTGTGCGGCGTCGGGATTGGCGCGAGTGGCGTTGCGGTCGGACGCGGCGGTGCTGCCGGGATTTCTGTTGTGGGAAGCTGCGGAGCGGAAGTACGTTTTGCATTTCGGCGAGGAGATGAAATTGGTGAGGACGGGGGACGCGGCTGAAGATATTGTGGCGAATACGGCGTTGTTTACGGCGGCCATTGAGTCCTACATTCGACGCTATCCGGGGCAATGGTTGTGGGTGCATCGACGCTGGAAGACGCGGCCCGAGGGCGAAGGGAGTCTCTACCCATGACGGTCCGAGAGATTGCCCAGCTTGTCGAGGCGCAGACGGTCGGCGCGGAGTTGGCGGGGAGCGGCGAGCGCGAGATTCGGCGGGTCGCCGGGTTCGCCGGAGCTGGGCCGGACGCTGTGGTGTTTGCGCAGGACGACGCTGCGCTGGAGGCGGCACTAGAGAGTAAGGCGGGAGCAATTCTGGCGCCTGCGAGCGCGGAGGTTTTGGATGAACGCGTGCTGCGCGTGAAGGACGCGAAGTATGCGTTTGCCGTATGCGGGAGGGCGTTGGCGAAGGGGCCCGAAGGGCCGCTGGTTCACCCCTCGGCGAGCGTGGATGCGACGGCGCGGCTGGGCGCCGGGACGCGCGTCGGTGCGGGAGGGGTGATAGAAGCCGATGCGGTAATGGGCAAAAATTGCATGATCGGCAGCCGGGCGACGATTTGTCGCGGGGTCGTGCTAGGCGATCGCGTGGTGGTGCAGTCCGGCGTGGTGCTGGGGTCGACCGGATTTGGATACGCGACGAATGCGGAGACGGGCGAGCATCTGCTGTTTCCGCAGCAGGGCGGCCTGGTGATCGAGGACGATGTGGAGATTGGAGCGAATACGACCATCGACCGGGGGGCGCTGGGCGAGACGCGTATCGGACGCGGAACGAAGATCGACAATCAAGTGCATATCGGGCACAACTGCGTGATTGGGAAGAACGTGTTGATTGCCGCGCAGGTGGGGATTTCAGGCTCGTGCGTGGTGGGCGATGGCGCGGTGCTGGCGGGGCAGGTCGGGTTGGGCGACCATGTGGTGATAGGGCCCGGCGTGATTCTGGGCGGGTCGTCCGGCGTGTTCCCGCACAAGCGCGTTGAGGGGCCAGGAGAGATGTTCATGGGGGTTCCTGCGGAGCCGCTGAAGGACTATTTGAAGACGCTGGCGAAGGTGAGGCGGTTGAAGTAGCAAGATGGTACGAGCACCCTCGCCGGAATCCGGGGGATCTTCCCCTTCGGCAAGCTCAGGGTCAGGATGACGGCGAAAACAAGCAACGGCAACGGCAACAGCAACTGCAGATCCCTACGGGATGACAGAAAGAAGAACAAGAGCAACAACAAGTACATATCCCTACGGGATGACAGAAACAAAAGCGATACGTACAGCACTTCGGAGAAGGCCTTGGGAATCGTCGTGGTTGGCGGGCATACTCGTAATATCGGCAAGACGAGCGTCGTTGCGGGGTTGATCGCGGCGATGCCGGAGCGGCATTGGACTGCAGTGAAGATTACGCAGTTCGGGCATGGGGTTTGCTCCGCGAACGGCGAGCCCTGCGAGTGCGAAACAGCCGACCATACGATCGCCATCAGCCGGGAACACGATGACGAACGTAGCCGCACGAGCGGTACGGACTCTGCGCGGTATCTTGCAGCCGGAGCGGTGCGGGCGTATTGGGTGCGGACGCGGCAGGGGCAGCTTGTGGAGGCCATGCCGCGATTGCGAAAGCTGTTGGCGGAGGCGGAGAACGTCATCATCGAGTCGAACAGCGTGCTGCGGTTTTTGAAGCCGAATGTGTTTGTCAGCGTGCTCGATCCTCGCGTGGCGGACTTCAAGGCGTCGGCATTGCGATATCTGGACCGAGCGGACGCGGTGGTGATGCCGGTGGGTGCGATGGGAGCGTGGGACGGGGTGGCTTCTAACTTGATTGCGAGGGCCAGGCGCTTTGCGATGACACCGGATCTGTACTGTTGTGCGGAGTTAGTGGAGTTTGTGGGGGATCGGTTGCGGGTTGCGGAGCGGCTGCTGAACGGCACCCTGTAGCGAGCACCGTCGGCGCCGAATAAGAGGTCCTTTCCCTTCCCTCGTTACGCTCAGGGTCAGGATGACGGCGAAACAAGCAACGGCAACTGCAGATCCCTACGGGATGACAGAAAGAAAAGCGACAGCAACGGCAAGAGCAACTGCAAGACCAACTGTAGATGCCTGCGGGAGGACAACAAGAATGAAGCGAGTGGGCGATGCAACACAAACAGCGCACCGTCATTTCACGGTGCGCCGTTTGTGTTGCGGGTTGGGGAGGATTCTAGGCGAAGGTGCCGTTGAGGCCGTTGGGGAAGAAGACTCCCGTGGCCTTGGTGCCGGCTGTCGCCGCGCCGCCGCCGGTCACGATGTTCAAAACCTCCGTGGTGCTGCGTGGGAAGGCGATAACGGTGACTTGGTCGGCATCGACGATGGTGGTTGCCGTGACGGGCGCGGCACCGGCGAGCGAGACGGTCACCGTTCCCGGGGTGACGGGAACGTCGTCGCCGAAGGGGTTGGTTGCGGCGGACGGGTATGGCGGCGTACCAGGAAGGGTGGAGACTGCCTTTGACAGCGCAGCGCGAAGCGCGGAGATTTTCGCAGTCAGCGCGGCATAGCCGAGGGTATAACCCGATTGCGCATCGAGTCCGTTGAGGGTGGTGCGGATGAGGCCTGCGTGATACGCCTCGACCGCCAGAATTCCTGCGGCGGCCGTGAGTATGCCCTTGCCGGCCGGTGTCGTGCTGATGAGAGGTGCCGCACCACTGTAGGCGCTGACGCCGACATCCTCAAAGACGTACGCGCCGATGAGGAAGTTGGCATCGCTCGCATAGGGGTTGAAGGCGGGTCCGATGCCCGCTGCAGCGGCCAGCATGTCGAACGATGTCCCGAGGTTCAGAGCGGGTTGAGCGACCTTTGCGGCGCCGAGAGCGTTGCGCAGGAATGCGACATGCTTGCCTTCTTCAATGGCCGTCTCGACGGCGTAACCGGCGATAGCGGTGCTGGCGAAGGGCACCTTTGTCACAGCCGGGGCGCTGACAGTTCCCGGAGTCCCGACCCCGTCAATGCCCTGAACCATCGCGCCCGCCGGATAGAGAGTGTTGGGCTTGTCAATTGTGGTGCCAAAGGCCGCGAGGTAGTAAAAGTTGGCCTCGAGGTACTCCAGGTTCAACGCGAAGTTGAGAATATCCGCGTCGGTGAAGGTGGTGACAGTGGCCGCTGCGCTGGCCGCTTTGGGGAGAGCGAACGCGGCCAGAGCTGCGCCGCCACCCAGTAGCATCGCGCGACGGCTGGCGATGATGTTGTCCAATTGCTGTGTTTCGAAGTTTGCCATGTGAGTTTGTCCTTAGTTCTGAGGGCTGGGTTTAGCTCTGGGTTACGGCAATGTTGCCGCTGAGACCATTCGGGAAGAAGAGGCCCTTGGCGACACCCGCTGCCGGAGTCGTCGAACCCGCTGTGTTGGAGAAGGAGCCATACACAATGTGCAGGACCTGATCCGTGGTTCGCGCGAATGCGATTGCGTTGGCGTCGGCCGCGACGATCGAGCTGGGAGTCACGATCGTGGCCGGGGTCGTGGTGCCGGAGGGAATCGTCAATGGGGTTTCGTTGCCTCCGCCTAGAGCTGCGCGCAGAGCGGAAATGCGATTGGCAAAACCCAGGAAGGGGTATGCTGTGTTGCCTAGCAGGGTCGCAAAGAACGTGAGCGTCGTGCGAACGTAGGATGCGTGGTAGGCTTCGACGGCCAGGATTCCGGCGGCGGCGGCGAGATAACCCGCTTTGATGCCCGCGTCGCTGATGAGCGGCGCAGCGCCATGGTAGGCCGTGACACCGACATCTTCGAACACGAACGCGCCGACCAGAAAGCTGTCGAAGTCCGCGTAGGGGCTGAAGGACGCAGGAATCTGTGCGGAATTCGGGACATTGAGGCTATTGGCAACGGTTGCGGCTGCGGCGAAGGCGGGGCCAACGTCCAGGACGGGGCGCGAAATAGGTGTAACGCCAGCGGCCTGGATGGTGGCGCGCAAGTCACGAACATGCTGCTGCTCGTCGTAGGCGATCTCATTGACGATGTTTTGTTGCGCGGTGCTAAGGCCGGGAATTTTGGATCCGCCCGTGACGGCGCCGGGGTTGGCCCCGATGTCGGCTGCGGCGAGGCCGGAACCGGTCGCGGCACGTAGGTAAAACTCGGCTTCGAGGTATTCGAGGTTCAGCGCAAACGTGAGGATGTCTACGTCGGTGATGGCCGGAGTGACGGGGGGGATGAAGGCGCCGTTATCGCTGCAACCGGCGATCAGGGTTGCCGCTGCAGCAGTTCCCGCGCCAGTGAGAAATGTCCGGCGAGAAAGTGCGCTAAAGGGTGATGTTTGATTGTCCACTGAAGTCTCCTGTTCGTTAGCGTGCGTGCCGCATTCCCACTTGGATGCGCGCTACTCTGGAGTAACGGTATGAGTTCAGGATTGGATTGGAGCGGAAGTTGGAATTTGTTTTTGCAGGGGTTCAATTTGATCGTATTTTTTGGTATTTTATGAAAACTTATAGACTTTGCACAGGCAACCCCATGAGGTCAGATGTAAGATGTACCTCTTTTTGCACGAAAGGCTCCGCATAACGGACGCCTGCGAGCAAACCATAATGCCGTGCAGTGGCGAAGGTGCGCTCGCGAATGTCCTCTTCAGGGACGAAGAGGCCGTTGCCGGGCTCTTGATTGCCATATTGCGAACGGTAGGCGAGCAAGGATTGAAGGCGCGTCTCGATGTGCGCCGTGATGTCGACGACGAAGGTGGGGCGAACGTCGGCGTAGAGCGAGGCGTAGATAATTTTGTAAGGCCGGTGCGGAGGGAGATTGGACGCGGCGAGTTCCGCAGGGAATTCAAGTCGTGAAAGCCCGGCGATGAAGCAGGCTTCGTAGCCCAGCGTGGCGGTGGTGTAGTGGTCGGGGTGACGGCCCTGCCAGTAGGGAAGAATGACGACGCGCGGGCGCAAGCGGCGGAGAACGGCGGCGAGTTTGAGGCGGTTTTCGGGGGTGTTCTGGATGTTGCCGTCGGGCAGGTCGAGCGCTTCGCGGTGGGCGACACGGAGGATGCGTGCAGCGTCGGTCGCTTCGGACGCGCGTTCGGCGGCGGAACCTCGGGTGCCCGCCTCGCCCTGGGTGAGATCTACGATGCCCGTGCGCCAGCCGAGGGATTGTTGCACGAGCAGCGTCCCGCCGCAGGTCTGCTCGACATCGTCGCGGTGGGCGGCGATAGCGAGGACGTCGATGTTGGGCATCGCGTTAGTCGGCGTCGTTGGTGACGGCATCCATATAGGCTACGTCTAGAACGGTGCCCTGCACGGTGATCAGAGTATTGTTGATTTCGGAGCCGTCCGCAGTTTTGAAGGCGTGGATCTGGCCGCCATAAGCGGTGTAGACCTTGTGGTAGTTCTGCACCCAGCACAGGCCGGTGAGGCTGCCGTAGTAATAGGCGTTCTGGTTGGTGTTGGGATAAAGAACCGGAACGGGCTTCGATCCGCCTTGCGTGACCGCCGGAACAATTGCTGCGGTCAATGTTGCACCGAGCGCGACGCGAGTGAGGCAGTTGGTATTGGCCGCCTGGGTGGTCGCGCCGCCCGCCGCAAGCTGCTGCGCCGCGAGCGCTGCGCGCTGGCCGTTGGCGCACTGTTGCGCGCCGATCCAAAGCGTTTGGTCGTCCGCGAAGAGTATCTTGGAGTGGTGGCCGTCAGAGATGGAAACGGTCCCGGTGACGGTGTCGGTGGCTAGATTCAGCGTCGAGAGGGTACCGCTGAAGAGACCGTTGGGCAGCAGTTGCTGGCCCGCCAGATAGAGCGTGCTGCCGTCGGAGAGCGCTGCCGTGACTCCGCCGGGGACGGGCACCGGATTCGCGACAGGTAGGATCGACAGCGGTGAAGGAGCGCCGGGGCTGAGTGGGTTGACGGTCGGGATGATGTCGGTGGTGAGCGCGCCTTCCTGGAGAAAGGTGATGCCTGCAGTCGTTCCACCGCACTCTGGGCCGCAGTTCAGGACGTAGGCGGTGCTGCCGTCGAGCGAGAAATAGACGTCCGAGGGGCGGTCGTAGTTGCCGGGCACGGGGACGACGCAGTAGACGGGAAGCAGGAGCGGCTGGCAATCGATCGCGCCCGGTGGAAATGTGGGCGCGCTGTTGGCGTTCAGCTTGATGACGCGGTAGAGCGCATTGGAGTTGCGTACCATCGCGAGAATGACGCTGTCGCCGCGGTTGATGACAACTTTGTCTACGTTGGGCAGGTTGAGAAAGTAGTTTGTGCCGCCAGCGGAAAGCGCAAGCTGGCCGTTGAGTTCCTGCGCCCCGAGAAAGCGGACGCCATCGGTCGCGACGGCGACAGAGGGCGTCGTGGGCGCGAAGGTGGCGGCTGTGCCTGCGGAGGTTTCCCTGCCGTAATTGATCGCGGCGAGGCTGCCGTCGGTGGTCGAAAAGATGTAGCCGAGGCTTTGTTCGGGGAAGTTGAGGATGGTGGTGGGGTTTCCGCCGGAGTATCCGCTGATGAAGAAGGCCGGGACGGTGTTCTGGATGTTGCTGCGAATATCGCGCATTCCGTCGAGAATTTCGAGGCCGCCGGAGGTCCCGTTGGTGGTGAAGGACGCCAGGACGCGCTGTAGCAGGCGACTGGGTGGAATGGGGCGGTTTGCGAAGTTGAATTGCGGGACTTTGTAGAGGACCTGGCCACAGGCGGTGAGCGCCAGCGCCGTAACGGTCAGCAGGAGGCCCGAAAATAACTGGGCGGCAATACTTCTATTCTTCAACGGTGACCACTCCCAGTCGTGATTCCAGTGAGGCGCGGAAATGCGCCGACGACAGCATTTCTGCATGTTCAAGCCCAAGTATACCAAACAGCGACGAGGGTTAGACGCACGGTGTGGCGGCTTGGTGTGTGCCGGGTGTTGGCATAGGATGAGAGCACGCGAGAGTCGCAAGGAGATGGATGGCGGGATCGGTACGAAGACTGTTTGCCGGAGGCACGGTGCTGTGCGACGGCGCGATGGGCACGATGTTGTACGGCCGTGGCGTGTTCATCAATCGCTGCTACGACGAGTTGAACGTGAGCGAGCCGGAGACCGTGCGGGAGGTGCACCAGCAGTACCTTCAGGCCGGCGCGGAGGTCATTGAAACCAACACGTTTGGGGCCAATGCGTTTCGGTTGGAGCGATTCGGGCTGCGCGATAAAGTGCGGGACTTCAACCTGGCCGGCGCGCGGATTGCGCGGCAGAGCGCGGACGCTATAAGCGAGAAACAGGGCGCGGAGGCCTTTGTGGCGGGGGCGATTGGGCCGCTGGGAGTGCGGCTTGAGCCGCTGGGTAAGACGGGCTTTGACGAGGCCCGGGCCGCGTTCTCAGAACAGATCGAAGCGCTGGCCGAGGGTGGCGTCGATCTTCTGATGATCGAGACGATGATGTCTATCGACGAATCTGAGCAGGCGATTCGCGCAGCGCGTGACGTTGCGCCGCAACTGCCCGTGGTGGTGCTGGTGACGGTGGACGAAGAGGGCAACTGCCTGGACGGGACGAGTCCCGAGACAGCGGCGGCGCGGCTGACGGCGGCTGGGGCGGATGCGGTCGGGTGCAACTGCAGTTCTGGCCCGGCGACCGTGCTGAGCGTGATCGAGTGCATGAGGAAAGCGACGAACCTGCCGCTGGTCGCGATGCCGAATGCGGGGATGCCGCGCAATGTCGAGGGGCGCAATATCTATTTGACGTCGCCGGAATATATGGCGAGTTTTGCGCGGAAGTTTGTGAAGGCCGGCGCGAGTTGGGTGGGGGGTTGCTGCGGAACCACGCCGAACCATATTCGCGCGATGCGCAGCGCGTTACGTGCGATGGAGGCACAAGGCGCAGGGGAGCAGAACGTCGCCCGCGCCAGCGTGGTTGCCCCGCCTGCGGAGCATCCGGTGCAGCCGCCGCCGCTGGCCGAGCGCTCGCGGATTGGGGCGATGATCGCGAAGGGCGAGTTTGTGACGATGGTGGAGATTGTTTCGCCCAAGGGCATTGACTGCACGAAAGAGTTGGAGGGCGCGGGGTATCTGCACGATCTTGGCGTCCATGCCATCAACGTGCCCGATTCGCCCCGAGCGAGCGCACGTATGAGCGCGCAGAGTTTGTGCATTCAGATTCAGCAGAAGGTGGGGATCGAGACGGTGCTGCACTACACGTGCCGCGACCGCAATGTGCTCAGCATTCAGAGCGATCTGCTGGGGGCGTCGTCGATTGGGCTGAAAAATATTCTGTGCCTGACGGGCGATCCGCCCAAGTTGGGAAACTATCCCGATGCGACCGCAGTATTCGACGTGGATGCGATTGGGCTGGTGAATATTGTGCGCGGGCTGAATCATGGGCTGGATATTGGGCGCAATCCGATTGGCGAGTCGACGGGATTTACATTGTCGGTGGCGGCGAACCCGGGCGTGCCGGACATCGAGCACGAGATTCGGCGGTTTGCCTATAAGGTGGAGGCGGGCGCGGAGTTCTGCATTACGCAGCCGGTGTTCGACCTGCGCTTGCTGGAAGAGTTTTTGCGCCGCATTGAAGGCTTTCGCATCCCGGTGATTGCGGGGATTTGGCCGCTGACCAGTTTGCGCAATGCGGAGTTTATGAAGACCGATTTGCGGGTGAGCGTGCCGGACGAGACGATTGCGCGCATGGCCGCGCAGACTACCAAAGAAGGCGCGTTCGCGGAAGGCGTCGCGATTGCCAGTGAGATGCTGGCGAGCGTGCGCGGCCACGTGCAGGGCGTGCAGGTGAGCGCGCCGTTTGGGAAGTTCAGCGCGGCCGCCGAGGTGCTGGGGTTGGTTGAGCGTAAAGGATAGAAGTGTCGAACGTAGAGGTGAGTGTGGCGAGCTTTGAAGAGCAGTTGGCGGAGTTGGAGAAGGTCGTGGACCGGCTGGAGTCAGGCGGCTTGTCGCTCGACGAGAGCGTGAAGCTGTTCGAGGATGGAATGCGGCTGTCGAACGCCTGCAAGTCTCAGTTGTCGGCGGCGGAGAGCCGAATTCAGGTGCTACTGGAGCCGGAGGGGCAGGGGGCGGTTCGGGTGGAGGATTTGGAGGTTGATCTGGAAGAGGATGAGGACGAAGAGTTGGAGGAGGAGTAGGGATTCTGCACATAAACTGCGAACGGCATTTATCGGTCGCGGCTGGTAACGAATCCCGGCACCCACAGCAACGCGCGTTTGGCATCGGTGTCGGGCAGGTCGGCGATGGATTGGCGGGCGGCTTCGGCGTAGGCGCAGGCCGTGTCCATGGCGTAGGCGATGGAGCCGTGGTTGTGCAGGATGGTGAGAATCTCGGCGTGCGAGACGCGCTTGAAGTCCCGGTCGGCGAGCACGGTGCGGATGGCTTCGCGGTCGGCTCCGGTGCCGCGTTCGAGCGCGTGGATGATGGCCAGTGTCGCCTTGCCTTCGCGTAGATCGGAGGCGACGGGTTTGCCGAGGATGTCTTCTAGTGCGGTGAGGTCGAGCACGTCGTCGACGATCTGGAAGGCGAGGCCAAGGTTGCGGCCGTACTCGCCCAACGCCTGTTCGGTTTCCTCGGGGGCGGCGGCGACGGCCGCACCAAGTTGCATGGAGACTTTGAACAAGCAGGCCGTCTTGCGGAAGATGAGGTCGAAGTACTCTTCTTCGTTGATGAGGTGGCCGAGCTTTTCCATCTGTAATAGCTCGCCTTCGACCATCTGCTGCGTGAGCGAGACCAGCAAATCCAGGACGCGGAAGTTGCGTTCGGCCAACGCGATGTGGAAGGACTGCATGTAGAGCCAGTCGCCGGCGAGAACGCACTTGGCGTTGCCCCAGGTGGTATTGGACGAGGGGCGACCGCGACGGATGCTGGCTTCGTCGATGATGTCGTCGTGGACCAGGGTAGCGGTGTGCAGCATCTCGACCACTGCACCGAGGCGGATGCGCGATGGGGACGTGCAGGCGAGGGCTTTGGAGGAGAGCAGCAGCAGCAGGGGGCGGATGCGTTTGCCGCCGCCGGAGATGAGGTAGCGCGCGATGTCGCTGACGACTGCAACGTCGGACGCGGACTGCTGGGCGAACTCGCCTTCGATGGCGGCGAGATCGTCGCGCACAAGGTCGAAGACTTCAGTCGCGGTCGCGATGGAGATGGAACTCACGCTGTTGTAAAGCGTAACAGGTTGACGGTGAGCCAATAGCTCAGCGCGGGTGGCCGTGTGTTCGATAAACGTCAGTTGGAACGGAAGTTTGTGAACTGCAGGTCGATGCCAAAGTCCTGGCCGCGCAGCTTGGCCATCACGTCCTGCAAAACGTCGCGGTCTTTGGAGCTGACGCGCACCGTTTCGCCCTGGATGCTGGAGTTGGCTTTGACCTTCGAGTCCTTGATGAATGCCGTGATTTTTTTCGCCGGCTCGGAGGCGATGCCTTGCTTGAGCTTGATCTTCTGGCGCACGGAGGAGTTCGAGGCGGGCTCGAGCTTTTCGTATTCGAGCGCCTTGAGCGAGACGCCGCGTTTCACGAGCTTCTGCGAGAGGATTTCGATAACCGCTTTGAGGGTGTACTCATCCTGCGAGGCAAGTTGGATGTGCTCGTCTTTTTCGAGCGCGATGGTGGACTTCGAGTTCTTCAGGTCGAAGCGCGCGTTGACCTCTTTGGTCGCCTGGTCGATGGCGTTTTTGACTTCCTGGATTTCTACTTTGCTGACGACGTCGAAACTTTGATCGGCTGCCATGATGTGATTTCCTTTGCGGTTTCTATTATGCGGCTTCCCCGTGAAAGGTCAAAGCACGAAAGACAAAAACTTGACGCAGAGTTTGCGAAGTAGAAGCGCGAAGTTTCCCAGAGGACTATGTGGTGGTGGGGAAGAGGGTGCGGAAGTTGGCGGTGGTTTGCGCGGCGATGGTTTCGTAGGAGACGCCACGAAGGTCGGCGAGGAAGCGGGCGGTGATCTCCGTGCGGGCGGGTTCGTTCGGCTCGCCGCGATGGGGGATGGGAGAGAGGAAAGGCGCGTCGGTTTCGACCAGAATGCGATTCGCGGGCGCGGTGCGCGCTACAGACTGGATGGTGGTCGATTTGGGATAGGTGAGGTTGCCAGCGAAGGAGAGGTAGAAGCCTGCGGCGAGTGAGCGTTCGGCGTGCGGCTCGGTCCCAGAGAAGCAGTGCATGATGCCGGCCCCCATGGGGGCATGTACGGTCGGCGTCCAATGTTCGGCGATGAGGGCGAGGAGATCTTCCCAGGCGTCGGCCGCGCCGAACTTTTGTTGGGCTGCGGGGATGGCGAGCTCGGAGGTGCGACAGTGGATGGTGATCGGCTTGCGGGCCGCTGCGGCGACTTTGAGTTGCGCGATGAAGGCGGCGTGTTGAGTGGGGATGTCGGGGTTCGAAAGGTGATAGTAGTCGAGGCCGATCTCGCCGATGGCGATGCAGCGCGGGTCGTCGGCGAGAGTCGCTAGCTTGGCGAGGTTTTCGGGTGTGGCCTGATGGGCTTCCTGCGGATGCATGCCGGCGGTCGCGAAAATTTGTGGATGTTGATGAGCCAATTCGAGTGCGCGGTGCATGGTATTGGGGCCGTCGCCGATGCCGATGGCGAGCAAGGTTGTGACGCCTGCGGCTTCGGCGCGCGCGATGACGGCGGGGAGGTCGGGGTAGTCGTCGAGGTGGCAGTGCGAGTCGATGAGCATTTATTTCAGGCGGGACCCGAGCGCGATGTCTTCCGAGAAGGTGGCGAGAATGGGTTTGCCGGGTTTGCCGTTTTCGTCCGTGGAGGCGGCAAGCAACATGCCGTGCGATTCGAGGCCACGCATCGTGCGGGGGGCCAGATTGGTGATGACGACGATGCGGCGGCCGATGAGGTCTTCGGGCGCGTACCACTCGGCGATGCCGGAGAGGATCTGGCGACGCGCCGGAAACTCCGGGCCGAGATCGACTTCGAGTCGGAGCAGCTTGTCGGCTTTGGGAATGCGTTCGGCGATTTTGATTTCGGCGACGCGGAGTTCGAATTTTGCGAAGTCGTCGATGGTGATTGGGGTTGGGGCAATCGGTGCTGCTGTCGCGTCCGG
>JBBRCA010000056.1:0-17131 GCA_038205325.1 Terriglobales bacterium
GATGCCCGCAAAGATGCTGAACGCCGCGAGGAATTGAATAACATACGTGATCTGCAAAATCGCCTGTCGCACGACCTCTACCGTCGCGGCAACGTTGATGACCGTGATGGTCGGATAGTTCGCGTAGAGCACGCGCTGCAACGCTGCTGTGGCAGTCGGCTCGCAATGGATTCCTCCATACCAGATTGCAGGCAGCCCGCGCAGCACGGGTTCGGGCATCACGAACTCGGCGCGCGAAAAAGCGTGCTGGCTGTCCGCTTCGAAGATCGCCGCGACGATCGCAGTCATCTCCTTGTCCTGCGCAGACAGCACAAGTTGTTGGCCGGGACGCACGCCTAGCCGCATGGCCTGAAACTTGCCAATAGCGACGAGCGGGTGTTTGGCGGACGCAGCAGCTTCGGCGGCCGTCCACCATTTGCCTTCGACAACTTTGTCGCCCGGCGGCGGTTGGCCCGGCTTGGAACCCCAGGTGAGACTGACGCTGCGCATCATTCCACGCGGCCCGAGCGCGTTCTTAAGCTCGGCAATCGGCTTGCCATTCACTGCGACCAGCCGCGAACTGACAACAGGGATAAATTCCGGCTCGCCATGAACGCTTGACTGCTTCGCCAGCAACGCCCGAACGCCCTCGACCTCCGTGCTCGCGATGTCGATGAGAAACATATTGGGCAGGTTCGCGGCGACTGAAATGTGCAGTTCCCGCACGACCGTCTGCTGCACGAAATAGACAGTCATAATCAGCATGACGCCAAGTCCCAGCGCGGCGAGCAACGCAGCCGATGGATTGCCGGGGCGGTAGAGATTGGCCAGACCATGCCGCAACGCCGATGGCAGATGCAGGCGCGTCCCGCGCAGAAATATTATTAGAATCAAAAGCGTTAGCGCGGACATTCCCAGCAATATCAGCAGAGTTACCGCGAGTCCAAGTGAAAAAAACATACCACCCTTGACGGATCCCGCGACGCCTGCGGCAAGAAAGATCAGGCCGACAAGAATCAGGATCGTTGCGCCGATCTGCGCGAGGTTGCCGCGCAGTTTGCGGATCAGGCGCATGACGAACGGATCGTCGTCGGCCTCGACCGCGCGCCGCAGAATCAGGATCGGACGTATACCGCGAATGTCCAGCAGCGGCGGAAGCGTAAAGAGCAATGTCGTCACGAGGCCCGCGCCGATACCGACGGCAATCGAGCGCGGGTCAAGACGAAAATCCGGCGTGACGTGCAGCAACTTCGCGAGAAATAGCGGGAAAGCGAGCTGTACGCCCATGCCCAGCAGCACGCCAAGCGCGCCACCAGCCAAGCCCAGCAGCAGCGTTTGCAGCACATAAATTTTCATGATCTGCCCGGAGCGCGCGCCCAACGATTTCATGATCGCAATCGTGTCGAGCCGCTGTTGCAAATGCGCGCGCATGGCCATTGCCACGCCCACCGCGCCAAGCACCAAAGCGACCAGCGACATCAGCGAGAGCAGGCTGGTCGCGTTGTCGAGACCGGTCGTGAGCGCGGGGCTGGCCTCGCGGTAGTCGGTAATTGCCGCTTCGGGAAGGACGTTTTCGAGCCGTGCTTTAAGCGCGGCAACGGCCTGGTCGGAACTCGGCTGACCCGGCCTCGGCTGCGGCATTTTGAACAGATAGCGTCGCGTCGCGCGCGAGCCGAAACCGATTAGCCCGGCGGCGTTGAGCGCGTCCTCCGAAAGCAAAATGCGTGGACCAGCGGCGAAGCTCCCGCTCAGGCGGTCCGGCTCGTTCTGTACTGTAGCGACAATGCGAAAGAGGCCGTTGCCAAGCTTGATCGAGTCGCCGACGTTGAGGTGTAGACGCACCAGCAGATCGTCGGCGACGGCGACGGTCGAAGGCGTCAGCAACTCCGAAAGCGGAGCGGTGGGTGTGACATCGACCTTGCCGTAAAACGGATATTTGCGCGGATCTACGGCCTTGACGGAGACCAGCAGCGGATCGATCGACGTGGGCGACGACGCCATCGAATTCAGCTCGGTGACTTGCGTGGAATCATTGCCTTCTCCAGTGATCTTGTCGAGCGCGGCCTGTTCAACGGGCGTCGGCTGCTGCGTGCTCCGCGCGGAAAGGTCGCCGGCCATAATGCTGCGCGCGCGCAACGTCAACATTGATCGGAAAGACGCCGAGAAACCGCGCACGCCCGTGAGCGCGGCGACCCCAATCGCGACGGAAAGAATCACGAACGTAAATTTCCCGCGCGAGGAGTGCAGTTCGCGTGTGGCGATGCGTGCGGCCGTCGAGGTGCTGAGGCTCGCCATGTTTACGAGACCTGCTGTGGTGCTGGAAAGGTGGGCGTGAGTTCATCACTCACCACCAGACCGTCGCGCAGCGTGATACGGCGAGTGGCGTGCGCCGCAAGCGCAGGATCGTGCGTTACGAGGACGAGCGTCGTGCCTTCCTGGCTGTTGAGCGAGAGTAGAAGTTGCAGAATGTGCTCGCCATTGGCGGTATCGAGATTGCCAGTGGGCTCATCCGCAAGGACGATAGGGGGCCGCAACACAAACGCGCGCGCCAGCGCGACACGCTGTTGTTCCCCGCCGGAAAGCTGCACCGGGTAGTGGTCGGTGCGGGCGTCGAGTCCGACGGACTCCAGTAGTTGACGCGCGCGATCAAGCCCCGCTTTTCGGTCGCCGGATTCGTCATTCAGTTCGTACGGCAGCAAAACATTTTCTAGCGCAGTCAACGTCGGGATGAGTTGATAGCTCTGAAAGACGAAGCCGATGGTACGACCGCGAATCTGCGCAAGTTGGTCTTCGGCAAGAGTGCTGATCGCGACGCCGTTCAGCCGCACCTCCCCGGACGTTGGGTTGTCGAGACCGGCCAGCAGGCCAAGTAGCGTCGACTTGCCCGATCCCGAGGCGCCCATGATCGCGACAAACTCGCCAGCCGCAACGGTGAAGTCGATGCCCTTGAGAATATCGACCATAGTCGGACCGGTGCGGAGGGATTTGCGCAGTGCTTCAACAGAAATCATCGGCGCGGTGTGGGATGCGGGCGGGCTTTCGGACAAGGGTCCCTCTGAGTAGAATTGAAGATGTGCAACGACTCGGTCTAATTCTCATTCTAACGGCGACGTGCGGCTTCGCCCCAGGCAACGGCAATTCGCCCGTAGTATTCGCAGCAGAGACTCTCAGCACCGCGGCGCCAGCGGCGGTGCCGGATGCGCGCCGCGTCATCGTATGCTTTGGCGATAGCCTGACGGCGGGTTACGGTGTCGATTCGGGCTTAAGTTATCCGGCCAACCTGCAACGTGCTCTAGATGCAAAAGGCTATAAATATCGCGTCGTAAACATGGGTGTCAGCGGCGAGACCACCAAGGATGGGCTTTCCCGCGTGGCCCACATCGTCTCGCTGAAACCGGAGATCGTCGTCGTAGAATTCGGCGGCAACGACGGGCTGCGCGGCTTGCCCATCGGCGACACGCAGCGGAACCTCGACGCGATTGTCGACACTCTGAAAAAGAGTGGCACGCGCGTCGCGATCGCAGGAATTACGCTGCCCTCGGACTATGGGCCAGACTACGTGGGACGCTTCAACGGAATGTATCCGGCGATCGCGAAGAAGTACCGCGTCGCGTTGCTGCCTTACATCTACAAGGACGTCTATGGCTTGAAGGGCTACATTCAGGACGACGGGATCCATGCCACAGCTATAGGCAACCGCCAAGTCGCGAAAAATATAGAGGGCCTGATTAGCCCCATGCTGCGAAAGTAGCGCGTCAACCGAGTACGACAATCGGCTGCATCAACGTCCCGGCGACGCGCTGCGTGATGGCAATCAGTTCGCGGGGAGCGGCGAACGCTTTCACCAGCGGCGCGCTTGAAAACTCTGGCAGATTGACCTGAATGCCGTTGCGAATCCGTCCGGCAGTTTGCTCATCAACGATGACCGAGGGCATCTCCGGCAACAACGTCTGCGGATGCGGCAGCCGCGCTTCGATCTCCGCGACGGAAAGTATTTTTAGTTCGTCGACTGTGATCGATTGTGCCAACGTAAAGGGCCCCGCCTGCGTACGGCGCAACGAAGCCAGGTGCGCGCCGCAGCCCGCGAGTTGGCCCAGTTCATGCGCGACGGAACGTACATAGCCTCCCGCCGACACATGCATTTCAAAGCTAGCCGTATCGCCTTCGAGCGCGGTCAGCGCAAAGTTGTGGATCGTGATTCGCGCAGGTTTTACGGGGACTTCCTTGCCTTGGCGCGCGAGCTTGTGCGCGGGGACTCCATTGATCTTCTTCGCGGAAAATACCGGTGGCATCTGGTCGAGCTCGCCTGCGAATTGCTTGGCAAGCTCGCGCAAACTATCCAGCGAAAGTGCCAGCAATTGCTGCAAAGTGGCAGGTTCGCCTTCCGCGTCAAAGGTGTCGGTGGCAAAGCCGAAGCGGACCGTTCCGGCGTAATGTTTCTCGGCTTTGCCGAAAAATTGCGCCAACCGCGTGTACTTACCAAGCAGTAGAGGAAGGACACCGGTCGCCATCGGATCGAGCGTGCCCAAATGACCGACCGACTTTTCTCCCGTGGCCCGCCGCACGATCGAGACCACATCGTGCGAGGTCATGCCGCCCGGCTTATCGACGATGAGAAGGCCGTTCATCTAGACCGCGCTACCATTGCGCCGGATCAACGTCAGGAATTCCGTGCGTGTCTGGATCTGCGTCTTGAATACGCCCAACATCGCGCTGGTGACGGTCGACGAGTGTTGTTTTTCCACGCCCCGCATCATCATGCACAGATGGTGCGCTTCAAGAACAACGCCCACGCCCTGAGGTTGGATCGCATCGGAAATCGCTTCGCCAATCTGCTGCGTCAGTCGTTCCTGCACCTGCAGGCGACGCGCGAAAACGTCGACGATGCGCGGAATCTTGCTGAGGCCGATCACCTTCCCCTGCGGCACATATGCAATGTGCGCCTTGCCGAAAAATGGGATCAGATGGTGCTCGCACTGCGAATAGAACTCGATGTCCTTCACGATCACCATCTCGTCGTAATCGACGTCGAAGAGCGCATTGTGCAGAACGTCTTCGATCTTCTGGCTGTAACCCTGGGTCAAAAAAGCCATCGACTTCTCCATGCGCGCGGGCGTGCGAAGAAGGCCGTCGCGCGTGGGGTCCTCACCCATGCGGCGCAAAAGTTCGGCGTACATCTCTTGTGTACTCACGCTGCTGAGTGCATTACTTTCGGGCATTGCGGCTGTGCCTTTCTGCGCTTGCTGCTTACACACCATTCGGCTGAATCCGTCGAGACTTGCGGGCGCGAAGCTGGAGGCTTGAGACTACACTTCGCGCCGCAGCGCCGCGCCTTCGCCGAAGTAGTCGAACGAATTGTTGCCCGTCTCCTCAATGCGAATACGTTTAAGGTTCGCGTGCGGATAAGGCTCGAAGATACGCCACAGTTCAAGGCAAAGATTCTCCGTGCTGGGCACAATGCCGCGAAAGCATTCGAGCGTGTTGAGGTTGGCGTGATCGAAAATATCCAGCAGTTCGCGTTTCGCGAACGCATCGAGGTCGGCGAGATTTATGACCATGCCTGTCGCCGCATCGACGGGCCCTGCGAACGTGACCTGGGCAACATAATTATGTCCATGTCCGAAGGGATTGTTGCACTTGCCGAAAATTTCGCGGTTGCGCTCAGGTGTGAGCGCATCGACGTGCAGACGGTGCGACGCGGAAAAGTGGTATCGGCGATTCAAATGCGCGATGGGCCTCATGCATTCTCTCCGTAATAGTCCGCGAAAAGATCGGGCATTTCATACACGCGCACGCGATGAAGTTTCGCGTTGGGAATCTTGCCGTCAAGCCGTCGCCAGATCGCGATGGCAATATTCTCGGTGGTCGGAATGGCGATCGCGAACTCGGGCACTTCGTGGTTCAGGTGGCGATGATCGTAAACCGAGAGGACCTCCCGTTCAAGAATTTCCTTGAGTTGTTTGAGATCGACGACGAAACCGGACGTAGGGTCAATGTTCCCCGCGACCGTAACTTCCAACGTGTAATTGTGGCCGTGGCCCTGGCGATTGGCGCACTTGCCAAAGACGTGATGGTTTTCGTCCTCGCTCCAGTCATCGTTCCAATAGAAGTGCGCGGAGGAAAAGTCGGCTTTTCGTGTAAGCAGGATCATATAGACGGCGACAGGAAAATTAGAAACCAGTAGTTGGAGACTCGAAATGGATCTGCTCCCTCTACTGTATGCGATGCGAAAAAAATTTGGCGATGCAAGGTCATGCAGACGCGCCCGATTTTCGGCGAAGATAAACCGCTTTCAACAACTTCCCTAACGCCCGGTCCGATACTTCCTGCCCTTCCACGCAATCTGGTGAAACAATCTATGCTTCATCCAGCTGCGGATCAGCAACGCAATAAAAAGCGGCAATCCAAAAACTGAAATCGCGCAATAGACGAACGGGAAGTTCGAGCGAGCCACTCGACGATAGAAGCGAAACAACGTTCGCGCCCAGAGCAGAACGATCGCCGTCCGTTGCCACAAAACGAGATACGGCAAAGCGTAAATCAGGATCGGCAACAGCAGCAACAAAATATCCAGCAGCCGCCATGCGGCCAGCGTCAGCGCATGTGGAAACAGCAGGGCGAGGTTCTTCGTCCAGCCTTCAACCATGTCGCCAAATCCCCGGTACATGCGGGTGGAGAGCGCATCGGGCGCGTAGCGAAAGCGAATCGCGCGTTTGGATCGCTTAATGTTGAACGCGAGATCGACGTCTTCAAGCACCGACTTGCCCACCATGCGATGGCCTCCGACCGCAAAGTATGCGTCGCGTTCCACCAACAAAAACTGTCCGTTCGCCGCGGCCAAACGTTGCGCAGGATCGTTGACCTGATCGGTCGGATAGACCGTCGCCAGTTCCGAAAAGATGAGCGGCATCAGCGCGTGTTGTGCGAGTCCCCTAACAATCTGCCGTGGCGAATAGGACAACAGCGAAACGCTATGCTTCTTCGCCTCATGCAGCGCGCGGACCAGGTCACCCGACTCGTGCAGCGTGTCCGCGTCGGTGAAAAGCAACCACCGCCCACGCGCCTGTTGCGCCCCCGCCCAGCAGGCGTTGGTCTTGCCGGTAAAGCCGCGCTTCGTCGCGCTCAGCTCCAACGCCGGGCCGCGGAGCACGGTCACTCCAACGTGTTGCGCGGCAGCTTCAGTGGCGATCACGCGGGTACGGTCGGTAGAATCGTCATCCACCACAATTAGCTCCCAATCGCGGCCCAACGCCAACGTGACCGCATCGTCTTGTGCGAGCAACGACGCGAGACAGCCACCCAAAACCTCTTCTTCATTGCGCGCCGGCACGATGACCGATAGCTCAAAAATCGGAGCGGCGCGGTCGGCATCGCGGTCCCACGTCTGAGAATCCGGACGCGGCGCATCCCGATTCATTTCCGGTTCCGTGTTGAGTCCGAGTGGCGAGATGCGCGAAGTGTCCACAGCTCCGTATTATAGAAACCGGAGCGTGCGCGTGCGGCGAGTGACCAAATGGACGGCGACAGCGGTAACGCTGATGTGCGTTTTGACGGGCTGCGACCGCGGCAATCATCCCGGGCAACTCGGCCAAGCCGCCCCGGTTTTTACGCTGAACGACGGCGCACAGTCGGTCGATCTCGCCCGCTTGCGCGGCCACGTAGTCGTGCTCAACTTCTGGGCGACGTGGTGTCCGCCCTGCCTTGAAGAATTGCCCAGTCTCACGGCAATGCAGCAGGAGTTGCCGCAGATTCAAGTCGTCGCCGTGAGCACGGATGAGGACGAAGCCGCGTACAAAAACTTTCAAATCCGGCATCCTCTCCATCTGCTCAGCGTGCGCGACGGCCAACAAAAAATCAGCGCAATGTACGAAAGTTTTCGCTGGCCGGAGACCTACGTGATCGACAAAAACGGCATTGTGCGCCGCAAGTTCATCGGCCCGCAAGACTGGACCAGCCCGGAGATTGTCGACTTCCTCCGCAAGCTCTCGACCTGATTCGCGGCTGCTAAAATTGACCCATGACACAGCTTGACGTGATGTATCGCTACCGGACGCCACCCACCGAACTCGCGACCATGGCCCTGGGCCGCATTCGCGAGGTCTATGGCATCCGCCGCGTCGAGTTCAACGAAACCGACAAGACCGTGCGCGTGGAGTACGACGCGACGCGCCTGACCGAGCCGATCGTGCATCAGCTTCTCCGGCGAGCGGGGCTGGATGTCGTCGAGCGCGTCTCGCTTGTCCCTCCGCAGCCCGAGCCCGAAGTGGCCGCTGCCGCCGCTTCAGTCTGAGGAAGTTGCCGCCATACGCTTCATCGGGTATTCTGAGGGAGTTGCCTCGCTGCAATGTGCGCCCGTAGCTCAGCTGGATAGAGCGTTTGGCTACGAACCAAAAGGCCGGAGGTTCGACTCCTTCCGGGCGCACCACACCCCCATTCCTGTCCCACCTCACATTTGCCATCTCGATCGAAGACGCCTTTTTTGCCGCGGCGGAGAGATCGCAACATTTGTCGCTGCTCGATCTCCTTGCGTCCAATTCAGGCGATGATCGGACAGACATTAGATTGACGACCGAATCAGTCCGAGATAACATGAATGTTGAAACTAAAGAACTTCAACGCGGTTGATGTCGACTCCGGACCGGCCGGATGAGAAGGTCGAAATGCTACAAGCTTTTATCATCACGCTGCGCGAGGGGGTAGAAGCGGCGCTGATCGTCGGCATCGTCTTCGCCTACCTCGACAAAATCGAGCGCCGCGAGCTGAAGCGGACCGTCTTTTTTGCGCTCGCCTCAGCCATTGCCGCCAGCGTCGCCGTCGCGATCGTCATCTCGCACCTCCAATTCAACCAGGACATTTTCGAAGGCTGGGTGATGCTAGTAGCCGCCGCTTTCGTCGTTGGAATGATCTGGTTCATGCACCGCACCGCGCGCACCATGCGCGGCACCATCGAGTCGCGGGTCGCCAACCTGACCGCCTCCAGACTCGGCCTATTCCTATTCGTCTTCCTCATGGTGTTGCGCGAAGGCGTCGAGACGGTGTTGATACTCGCTGGCGTCTCGCTCAACTCCACCGAACTGATGAGCTTTACTGGGACGCTCCTCGGCATCGCGTCCGCAGTCGTGTTCGGCGTGCTCTTCATCCGCGGCAGCGTGCGCATCAATTTGCAGCGCTTCTTCCGCGTCACGACGGTCATCCTTTACTTCGTCGTCTTTCAACTCGTAATTAGTGGCCTGCATGAGCTTTCCGAGAACGGTATCCTCCCCTCCAGCACCACCGAAATGCGCTACATCGGCCCTATCGTGCGCAACGACATCTTTTTCTTCGTCACCATGCTCGCGCTCGCCGGCCTGATGGTGCTCTTCGAGTACAAGCGCCGCGCGCCCCTGGTGATCGCCAGCAATGCCACTCCCGCGGACCGTCGCAAAGTGGAGTGGACCGCCCGCCGCGAGAAGCTCTGGATGAACGCCGTCGTCAGCGTCAGCTTCCTGTTTATTTTCCTTTCGACCGCCGAGTTCATCTACGCCAAAAGCTCGACGGCACTGAGCGCGGCAACTCCCGTCACGCTCATCGGCAGCCAGGTAACAGTTCCCGCGTCGGACATCAACGACGCCAAGCTGCACCGCTACTCCGTCCACATCGATGGCGCGGACGGCAAGACCACCGAAGTTCGTTTCCTGCTCTTCCGCAAGCCCGACGGCAACATCGTTACCGTCGCCGACGCGTGCCACATCTGCGGCCCGGTCGGCTTCTACATGGGTCCACAGGGAATCACCTGCAAAATGTGCTCATCCCCGCTGGTCGCAAGCTCAATGGGACAGCCCGGCGGTTGCAATCCCATCCCGATGAAGTCGAGCATTGAAGCCGGCCAGGTTGTCATTGCGAAGGCCGACCTGGAGCCGTTCGTCCAGATTTTCGGCGGGAAATAATTTATGTTTCTCCGCCTCCTGTGGGAATCTTTCGCGCGACAACGGCGGCGAAAAATTCTCGCTGGCCTCGCCATCCTGCTTGGAGTGACGGCCGTCACCGCGATGCTTGCCCTGGCCACAACCATCGGTGACCGCATCCACCGCGAACTCGCCGTCTACGGCGCAAACATCACCGTCTATCCAAAGGCGGACACCCTCGACGTCAAGGTCGGCGACCACAGTCTTAAACCCGCAACCGGCGGGACTTATCTGCACGAGAGCGATCTCGTAAAATTGCGCGGAATATTCTGGGCAAACAACATCACCGGCGTCAATCCGGAGTTGCAGCTTACCCTCAACGCCGACAAGCCAGATGCCTTTCGTGAAACTGGAAACAACATTGCGGCGCTTGGCCTCTGGTTCGATCACGATCTGGCTTTACCGGGCAGCGCCCCGCTGGTTACAGGGGTAAGACAACTTCATCCCTCATGGAAAATTTCTGGTGCCTACCCGACCACGCCCAACCAAGTGGTTGCCGGATCCACGTTGGCAACAAAGCTTGGTCTGCATATCGGGGACGCACTTGGCGCATACGCAGGGACCCCTTCCAATCTGCGCTCAATGGTCGCTAAGGGATTGCCGCTGCGTGTTTCGGGCATTGTGACGACCGGCGACGCGACGGACGCGAAACTTCTCCTACCTCTCGCTACCGCTCAACAACTCGTTGAACGTCCCGACGCCGTTTCCCGCGTCGAAATCTCCGCGCGCACCCGTCCCGAGGACGCCTTCGCCCGCCTCGACCCCGACAAGCTCTCCCCCAAGCAACATGACCTCTGGTACTGCCGCCCTTACGCCAACTCCATCGCCTATCAAATCCGCGAAGCTCTCCCCGGCGCAGAGGCCGAACAAGTCCGCCAGGTCGAGCAAAGCGAAGGCACAATCCTGCAACGAATCAGCGGGCTGATGTGGCTCATCTCTGCCGCAGCCCTGCTCGCGGCGGCGGTCGCCGTCAGTGCGGCGATGGCGACAGCCGTCCTCGAACGCCGCGCCGAAATCGGCCTGATGCGCTCGCTCGGCGCGAGCAAGAGTCGCATCGCTTCCCTCTTCTACGCCGAGGCCGGCCTGCTCGCGATGATTGCGGGTGTGGGCGGCTACCTGCTCGGCTCAACAATTGCCGCGGCGCTCACCGCAAAAATTTTCGATGAGTCTTCAGCAATGACGCTGCGCCTCACGCTGGCCCATGCGTTCAATCCAGTGCTTCTGCCCGTCGTCCTGGGCCTCGCGCTGCTGGTCGCGATTGCGGGCAGCACCGCCTCGATTCGCGGCGCGTTGAGGATGGACCCATCGGCCGTATTGAGGTCGGACGCTTGAGTCCCGCGACACACGCGCAGCCTGACGCCCCTTATGCAAGTTCGGAAATCTCCCTTCTGCGGATGCTGCTGCGGTCGCTCAAACACCGCCGCGCGCGCAGCCTTTCCGCGTTGGCCGCGCTCACAGTTTCGGCAATGGTCGCGACCGCGCTGCTAACCCTCTACGCCGACCTCGACGCTAAACTCCATCACGAATTTCGCAGCTTCGGCGCAAATGTTATTGCGACTTCTTCCGGCGCGTTGACCGACGCCGACGTGCAGAGCACGCGCGTGCTTGCGGGCAGCGGTGCCCTCGTTGCTCCGATCGCCTACGCCGTCGCAGCCACCGATCGCGGCACTCCCGTCGTCGTCGCAGGCGTCGACTTCGACACCATGCGCAAGCTCGATCGCTGGTGGAAAGTCGACGCCTGGCCCACCGCTGCAAACGACGCCTTACTCGGCCAGCGCGCGGCGGGCTTTGTTGCCAACGAGTCTGCGGTCACGCTGACCTATGCCGGCAAGCCGCTCACGCTGCATGGCGTCGGGCGCCTGCGCACCGGCGGCGATGAGGACTCGCGCATTTACATCCCGTTGGCCGCGTTTACAAATTGGACCGGTGTGCGCCCCAGCGTGGTGGAGATGCAGGTCCCCAGCGGCGAACAACACGTCAACGCGGCCATCGTTTCTCTGCAAGCCAACCTCCCCGCGCTGCACGTCGAGCCCGTTCGCGCACTCGTCGTGGGCGAGTCGCGCATCGTCGACCGCACTCACGCGCTGATGTATGGGTCGATGCTTTTGATCGCGCTCACTGTCGCGGTCAGCGTCCTCGCAACGCTCTCGGCGAGCGTTTTCGAACGCCGCCGCGACTTCGCGCTGATGAAGGCGCTGGGCGCTTCGCAAACCCAACTCCTCGGCCATTTCCTCCTCGAAGCGCTCGTCATCGCAGCGGCAGGAGTGGCGCTAGGCTACATCCTTGGCTCCGCGCTGGCCTGGGCCATCGGCGAGTGGAACTTCGGGACGGCGACGTTGCCACGCTTGTCCCTGCTCCCTCTCGTGCTGCTGTTGAATGTTGTGATCGCGACGGCCGCGGCGTTGTTTCCCGCGCGCATACTGCGCAAGCTGCAGCCCGCGGCGCTGTTGAAGGGGGAATAAACTTTAAATATGAAGATGGTCAGCGAAGCCCAGCGCCAACACGCCGAAGCGATGCTCGAACAGGACGCCCCGGTGATTCAACTCGTCGGCGTCAGCCGCGAGTACGCCTCCCGTGCTGGCGTCGTACGCGCGCTCGACGACGCCAGCTTCACCATCGCCGCCGGCGAGTGGGTCGCGATTACAGGGCCTTCAGGCTCAGGCAAATCGACGCTCGTCAACCTGCTCGGCTGCCTCGACACGCCCACCTCCGGCAAGCTCAGCATCGACGGCGAAGAGGTTCACGCGATGACTTCAACCGAGCTCGACCGTTTTCGCGCCGACAAGATCGGCTTCATCTTCCAGCAGTTCCATTTGATCCCGTATCTGTCCGCGCTCGAAAACGTCATGCTCGCACAATACTTTCACTCCATGACCAACGTCGCCGACGCCCGCGCGGCGCTCGACCGGGTCGGCCTCTCCGCTCGCGCCACCCACCTTCCCAGCGAACTCTCAGGCGGCGAGCAGCAGCGCGTCTGCATCGCCCGCGCCCTCATCAACGACCCGCCCATCCTGCTCGCCGACGAGCCGACCGGAAACCTCGACGCCGCCAATCAAAAGATCGTCGTGGACATTCTTCGCGAGTTGCACACCGCCAGCCACACCATCGTGATGGTCACGCACGACCCCGAAATGGCCGCCCTCGCCCAACGCAAAATCGCGCTCAGCCACGGCAAAGTTTTCTGCCACCCGGTGCAGCAGGTCATGGTCAAGCTCGGCCGGTAGACCTCTACACGATCTCTCCTGGCTTTCCCCAAAAGCTGTCATCTCGATTGGAGTCTTCGCGCTTTTGCGAAGGACGCAGTGGAGAGACCCGCAGCTTCTCCGCGCAGCCGAAAATCCCTTTACCGCTCACCCCAACTCAACTTCGAACGCAGCACATTGAAAAGCCCACTCGGATGCAGCCGAAGCAAGTGAACGCTGTGCTCCGACCGTCGGCAGTCGATGTGGTCTCCCAGCAAAAGCTCCACCGCTTCTTGTCCATCGACCGTAAGATACGTCTCGTGCGGAACGGAGTCCACCGACACCCGCACCACCGAGCTTCCCGGCACGACAATGGGACGAATCGTCAACAGGTGCGGGCAAATCGCCGTAATCACCATCGCGTCCACATTGGGCATCAGGATCGGCCCATCGGCGGCGAGGTTGTAAGCGGTCGACCCCGTGGGCGTCGAAACGATCACGCCGTCCGCGCGAAACCGCGCAACAAACTGCCCGTCGAGTTCTACTCCAAACTCTCCCATGCGCGCGATGGCGCCCTTGGCGGCCACCACGTCGTTGAGCGCTTCCCAATGGCGAAACAATCGGCCGTCGCGGTGCAGTTCGGCGTGCATCAGGTTGCGCAACTCCACGATGGCCGCGCCCGCGAGCCACGCCTCCAGCGCACCATACATGTCCGAGAGCGGCGTCTCGGTCAGAAAGCCGAGCGAGCCAAGATTGACCGCGAGAATCGGCGTCCCGGTAAACGCGAACGCCCGCGCCGCCGCCAGCAGCGTGCCATCTCCGCCCAGCATCACGACCAGGTTGGGCGAATGCGCCGGCATTGAAGCCCGCGCGATTCCGTCGCTGGCGTTGAGGTAGGTCGCGCTCTCAACGTCCAACACAATGTCGAACTCATGCGCCCGCAACCACGCAACCAGTTCGAGCAGAATGTGCTTGAGCTCCGGTTTCTGCGGCTTCGAAATAATGGCGGCCTTCGGCATGGTGAGTAGTGTAGCAACGTCAGCAACACGGTCCCGTCAGCCAGTCAAGGATGCGGTGTGCCCCCTGTCCGGATTCTCGGACCTGGGTTCCAACGATGCCACGAGTCTCCGGGTGCCCCATTCATGCGTGGCCTTATCGCGCATGGGTGGGGTCCGACAAATTCCCCTCACCCAAACCGCGCATGCAACAAAAACTCCCGATTCCCCTCCATCCCCAGAATCGGCGAATCAATCAGCGCCAGCACCTCGCCTCCCAGCGCAACAACAGCCTCCTCCACCCGCGACACCGCAAGCTGTTGCGCCTCAGGATCACGCACAATTCCGCCCTTGCCCACATGCTCGCGGCCCGCTTCGAACTGCGGCTTTACAAGAAGGACAGCGTCGCCCTTCCAGCGTTCCTCGCAGGGCGCAAGCGCGCCAACCACGGCCGGTAGCACTAGCGTCGCCGAGATAAAACTCACATCCATTGCAAAGAATCGCACCCGCTCCGGACTGAGCGACAACAACGCCCCCGGCGCAAGCAACCGCGCGTTCGTGCGTTCCATCAACGTGACCCTCGGGTCGACGCGCAGCTTGTGATGTATCTGCCCATACCCCGTATCCACAGCCAGCACTGACGCCGCGCCATGCTGCAACATGCAGTCCGTGAACCCTCCCGTGGACGCTCCAATATCGGCGCACGCGAGGCCGCCGACATCGATGTTCCAAGTCCTCAGCGCATGTTCCAGCTTCAGCCCACCCCGGCCCACATAGCGCAAGTCGTCTCCAGTCATACGCACAACGGCGTCGTCGGCCACCGCCGTTCCGGGCTTGTCGACACGCTGTTCCGAAACCAGAACACGGCCCGCCAGAATCAACGCCTGAGCGCGTTCCCGCGAAGCGGCGAGTCCGCGCTCCACCAGCAATTTGTCCAGCCGCATCTTCATCGATTCATAATCCAGACAGTCCAGTCTATGGCGAGCAAGGCCGTTCACGCCCGATTTGTCGTACACTGACATTCGATTGCAGGCGCTGTCTGAACTCAAATTGCACGCAATGTTCCGCAGTTCCTTGCGAGCGGTTCCGCAATTTCGTCGTCAGCCGCAATCTAATGGAGCCTCAGGTTCGTTCTAATGAATAGAGAGACGGGAATACAGACCTCACCAGACCCGCCCGACGCGCAAATCGACGCGACGCTTTTGGATAACGTCCAGCGCGGCGATGAACAAGCTATGGCGGCGATTTACGACCGCTACTCGAAGGTCGTCTATTCGGTCGCGCTCCGTGTCTTGCGTGATCCTGCCTCTGCTGAAGATGTGTTGCAGGAGATTTTCATGCAGGTATGGCGCAGCCCGGCACGCTTCATCGCGACTCGCGGCTCGCTGGGCGGTTGGCTTGCGGTGGTCACGCGCAATCGGTCGATCGACAAGCTGCGACGCAAGCGGCCAACCGAGCAGGTGGAGGAGATGCAACTGGCCTCACCCACCAACATCGCCGACGAAGCCGAGCGCAACCTGATGATGGAGAAGGCTAAGGTCGTCATTCTGAAACTCCCCGCCGAGCAGCGCAAAACGCTGGAGATGGCGTTCTTCGACGGCCTCACCCACTCCGAAATCGCGGAGATGACCGGCGACCCGCTGGGCACCGTAAAGACCAGAATCCGCAGCGCGCTCCTTACGCTGAGAAAGGCTTTCCAGGCATGAATCCGCAACAGATTTCACAAGACGATCTCGTGCTCTTCGCGTTGCAGGACCTGACGCCCGCGGAAGCCTCGGAGATGAAGCTGCACCTCGAACAAAGCGAAGCCGCACGCGCAGAACTCGCGCAGATCCAGGGCGACCTTGCCTTCTACGCTCTGACGTCCGAGCCGCACGCCCCGCCCGCGCAGGCGCGCGAACGCCTCCTGGCCAGCGTCGCCAAAGAACGGAAAGTCGTGCCCATCGTTCTGCCCATTGACGTGCCCATAGACCGCGCCACAGCCCCTCAAGAGCCCATGCTGACCCCGCGCGGCACCCGCGCGTCTCAAGACGACGAAACCCAGCCCCGGCGCTCCGGCTTCGGCTTCTTCGGCTGGTTGGGATGGGCCGCTGCGGCCGGTTGCGCTCTCGCCGCCGGGCTCGAATATCAGCACGTCCAGTCGGCCCAGCAAGCTCTCTACGCGCAGGACGCAAAGCTGGCCGAACTAACAGGCCAGGCCGCCCGCGCTCAAGCCGTCATGCAGGTCCTCACCGATGGCGGTGCCATGCAGGTGGCGTTACACCTGCCGGCCAGCAAGGGCGCGGAGCCGCCTCGTCCCGAGGGCCATGCGGCCTACATCGCGCACACCGGTTCGCTGGTCTTCGTCGGCCTCCATCTGGCCCCGCTCGAAGCCTACAAGACCTACGAACTCTGGGTCATCCCCGCCGACGGCCACAGCCCCATCCCCGCCGGGATATTCAAGCCCGATCAGCGCGGATTTGCCAGCGTCATCCTGCCCACGCTTCCCAAGGGCGTCAAGGCTGGCTCATTCGGCGTCACCATCGAGGACGACGGCGGAGCTCAATCCCCCACGCCCCCCATCGTCCTGGCGGGCATGTAGGTTCTCCATTCCCTTAATGAGCCTGTTCACGATCTCTGTTTAGAGCCGTAGACGCTGTCATCTCGACCGGAGCCTTCGCGCACTTTGCGAAGGCGTAGTGGAGAGACCCGCAGCTTTTCCGTAATGGCCAGGATATGCGGCTGCGCGAGAACCTGCGGGTCTCTCCACTCCGGTGCAAGACGCGCCTCCGGTCGAGATGACAGCTTTGGGGGAGAGCCAGGAAAGATCTTGAAAAGGCTCGAATAGAAATGGCCGCCATTGGCGGCCATTTCTCGCGTAGAAAGAAATCTACGGTGCTGTCACCAACACCCGCACGCCCAGCCCCTGCAACGAAATATGCGTCGTCACCGCGTCGGTATCCGTCCGCAGCACGGTCATGAATTTGCTGTCCCCCGACGTGATATACACCTTCCCGGTCGGCGAAGCCAGCGTCACTGAAACGCTATTGGG
>JBBRCA010000057.1:0-17063 GCA_038205325.1 Terriglobales bacterium
TTTTGGGGTTCGCCCTCTGCGGGGCTCGTCCGGGGGGGGGCGGTTTGGGTGGGGGCGTTGGGGGGCTTGGTGGGGGCCGCCGAGGCCGGTAAAGGTCGGGTCTGGAAGGCGCTGTTTGAGTTCGGCGATGAGGCGCGCGCCGTAGTGGTCGCCAGAGGCTTCGCCAGCGGAGAGGAAGATGCGCGGGTTGGGGTTGGTCGCGATGCTTTCAGTTTAGCTGCGTCGCTGGGTTGAAGCTGGAAAGCGAACGCGCAGGACGCGATAGACGCAAAGGTTTCCAACGAGTTTCATGGCTTGGCGGTAGGATGTTCCCGGGGGGCGGAAGATGGCGGCGAAAGAGCAGCGGTTTAGGGCGGTGCTGGAGAAGGGCGATCGCGCGTTGGGGTGGACGATTGCGCGTGTGCCGTTCAATCCAGCGGCGGCGTGGAAAAAGATGGTGCGGCTGCGCGTGCGCGGTGCTGTGAATGGGTTTGCGTTTCGGACTTCGCTTTTTCCGGATGCGGCTACGGGTGGTTTCTATCTGTTGGTGAACAAGGCGACGCAGACGGGTGGGAACGTTCGCTTGGGTCAGGAGGCAGAGTTCACGCTGGAGCCTGACTTGGGGGAGCGCGCGGCGGAGTTGCCGGATGAGTTGGCTGTGTTGCTCGACGAGGAAGACGGCCTGCGGCAGTGGTACGACGAGTTGACGGAGTACACGCGGCGCGAGATCGGCAAGTGGGTCAACGGCGTCAAGAGCGATGAGGCGCGGATGCGGCGGGCGGAGCAGATGGCGGAGCGGCTGCTCGCGACGATGGAGGCGGAGATGGAGTTGCCGCCGATGATTGCCGCTGCGTTTCGCATGAGACCGAAAGCGAAGGTAGGGTGGGAAAAGATGACGGCGGTGCAGCGGCGCGGCGAGTTGATGGGAGTTTTTTATTACCGGACGCCCGAGGCAAGGGCGCGACGGGTGGGTAAGTTGTGCGATGCGGCGGAGAAGCGTGCGGCGTGAGGTGAGCCTAAGGCGTGGAGTTGATAGGCGCTGAAAGAGGACACGGTTTTGCGTCGCACTGGACGCGAACGCTCAGACGGGGCTGGACGGTCGCGGCTTCGTTGTCGGTGAGTAAGTTTACAGAGCGAAGAGACTCGACCGTGGTATGGAGGAGAGCGCGCTGCGCGTCGATTTCAACGCCGAGGTCGTGTAGATATTGTTGTTGCGATGTCCAGACGATGGTTTGGGTCTGCTCTGGTTGCCACGGCATTTCTTTGGGATCGACGCCGAGCCAATGTGCGATGAGACCATGACGGGTTTTCGCATTCAACGGTTGAACATCATGGCAAGATCCCCAGCCGCCTTCGGCGCTGTGTCGGTCGTAGGTGATGCGGTCGTTGTCCAGTTGTACAAGCGTGGCGCCAGGGGAGTTTGGGTTGTTCTCTTCGAGGTTGTAGGTGAAGGTGGGTGGCCATCCGTTAGAAGGGCTCGCACCAATGCCATCCCCGCAACCGCCACCGCTCGAACTGCCACTGCCACCCGATTCAGTGCGAACGGAGATAGTTAGATTTTCTTCCGAAGCGTCGACGATATTTGCTACAAATCCAGCTGGTGGCGATTTGGCCAGCATCATGGCCGCGATGCGGACGAAGCTGCGGGCCTCCCACGTATCTCCGCCGGAGTGGAACCGCTGTTCGAGAAGCGAAGACGATTGGTTGAGCGGGAAGCGCGAGACGAGAATCGCGGCCTGCACGGGATAGTCGTGGGCGATGCTGGAAACGATGGCGAGCGACACGTCGGCATTGCGCTGGATCAGCGCGTCGAGGAGACTCCGTTGGGCGGCGGCGCTCTCGTGCCTGGCAGAAAGATTGAGAAGCGGCGGAGCGGGCCAGTTTTCGAGCAACTTAGGCATCTCCGCCAGAGTTGCTGAGTCGCCAGTTTCGCGCGCGAAATACCCGGCCCAAGCGATTAGGCGAGGCGAGCCGCTATGCAGCCACTGTTGCAACTGCGTAGAGTTCACCGCAGAATCTGTCGTGATAACGGGGTCTTGCGCGCGTAGAAGTAGTGTCGACGGGAAGAGAAGAACGATGAGGAGAGGGAGGTTCAGCATGGCAATTTGGAAAGGGTAGCGGGTTCGAGAGCTTACCTGAAGCGCAGGAGCAAAAGCAGATTCCCTACGGGAATGACACAAAGAAAAAAAGCAAAAACAAACGATCAAGCGGTGACTGCGAGTTCCTGGTCTTTGTATTGAAGTTGGTACAGCTTGTAGTAGAGGCCGCGCTCGGCGAGAAGTTGTTGGTGGGTGCCTTGTTCGCGGAGCTGGCCCTTGTGCATGACGAGAATCGTGTCTGCTGTTTGCACTGTGGAGAGACGGTGGGCAATCAGAACCGAAGTGCGGCCTGTGATCATTCGCTCAAGGGCGAGGCGAACGCGCAGTTCAGTGTCGGTGTCGACGGAGCTGGTGGCCTCGTCGAGGATGAGGATTCCCGGGCGATGGGCGAGCGCGCGGGCAAACGAGATGAGCTGTTTTTGGCCGGTGGAGAGTGTCGAGCCGCGTTCGAGCACCGGTTCGGCGAAGGTGCCGGGAAGCGTGCGAACGAAATCGGCGACGTTGACTTGTTCGGCGGCGTTTTCGACTTCCTGATCGGTGATCCAGTCAGAGCCGAGGCGGATATTCTGGGCGATGGTTCCAGAGAAGAGGAAGGGGTCTTGCAGGACGACTCCAAAACGGCGACGGAGGGCAAGGAGGTCTTGGTCGCGGACGTTCACGCCGTCGATGAGGACCTGGCCAGCTTGCACGTCATAGAAGCGCATCATGAGGGCAGTTATGGTGGTTTTACCGGCACCGGTGTGGCCGACGATCGCGGCGGTTTCGTCAGGGGAGATGGTGAACGAGACACCGCGGAGGATCCATTCGATGTTGTGATCCTGAGTGGGGTCGTGTGCATCAGCGTCCGGGCCGGAGGCATACCCCAAGGGCTGAAGCCCACCGTCCATGGGCGGATGAGAGCCCCGAGGCTGAAGCCTCGGGTTACCTAGAAGCGCAAGCTGCGCCTCGGTGAGCTTCTGGTAGGTGAACCAGACGTTGCGGAACTCGATCGAGCCGGTCGCGTCGCCGACAATGGGGGCAGCGGGGGAAACGATTTCGGCGGGGGTGTCGAGGAGCTTGAAGAAGCGCTCCGCAGCGGCCATGGCGGACTGGAGGATGTTGTATTTGTCGCTGAGGTCTTGAATGGGGCGGAAAAAGCGCTGAGCGTATTGAATGAAGGCGATCAGAATGCCAATGGTGACGACGGGATGTAGTGGGACCCCACCCATCGCGCTAGAAGGCGGCGTGATGAATGGGGCACCCAGGGTTGTTGCGAGATGCGGCACAGCGTGGAGGACGCTGATGCCGCCGCGCCAGATGACGAGCGCGATGGCGATGGAGCTGAGGAGTTCGACGACCGGATAGTAGAGCGCGTAGGCGAAGATAGCGTCTGTCCATGCGAGCTTGTTCTCGTGGTTGACGGCGGAGAAGTCGTTGAAGGCGCGCTGTTCGCGGTTGAAGAGTTGGACGACCGCCATTCCCGACACGTACTCCTGCGTAAAAGCGTTGATCTTCGCGGTGGCGGTGCGCTGGCGGCGATAACTGTCGCGGACGTGGTCGCGGAAGAATTTCGTGGCGAGCAGAATCGCGGGAATGACGGAGAGCGTGAGCAGGGCAAGAGGCCAGCTCATCCACAGCATGATGGCGACGATCCAGGTGAGCGTGAATACGTCGTCGAAGATAGCGAGGACGCCGGAAGTGAACATTTCGTTGAGCGCGTCGACGTCCGAAGTCACGCGCGTGACCAGGCGCCCAACGGGGTTGCGGTCGAAGAAGGCGACATGCATCGATTGAATATGACGGAAGATCTGGCTGCGGAGGTCGAACATGATCTTCTGGCCGGTCCATTGCATCACGTAGGTTTGCAGGAACTCGAGCAGGAAGGTGATCGAAAGAGCGCAAAGGTATAGCAGGCCAATCTGCGTGATGCCCGTGGACGGGTTGCGACTGAGGTGGCGGCCGAGCCAGGAGAGCGTTCCGCTGGGGGAGAGGTAGGTGTCGACCGCGACCTTGACGAAGTACGGGCCGGATATGGCGGTGACGGAGTTGGTCAAGATCGCGGCGAGGGCGGTCGCGACCTGTAGTTTGTAGGGGCCGAGGTAGGTGATCAGACGGCGCATGAGGCGGCTGTCGTAAACCTTGCCGACCACGTCGTCGTCGTGTTTTGCGGGGGGCGCGTTCGGATCGGGCGCCTTTTTGGTGTCGTCTGCCATCTGTCTTCATTTTAGATGGGCTGGAGTGGGGGAAGGTGCGTGAAAGAATGGGGTGATTGTAGAGGGGCGAGGGAAAGAGGTTTGGGGTGTGAGGCACGAGCGCGTTTTAATGAGCTTAAAGCGGTGAGCTGTTGAGCTAAGAGGAAGGACGGAAGCAGGTTCCCTGTGGTAATGACAAAAAAAAAAGCAAATGCAGGGGCGGGGCTGGGCGTATATGTTTCAGTGCCGTTTTGCCGCGCGAAGTGCAGCTTCTGCAACTTTGCGTCGGGGGTGGCTTCAGCCGAACGGATCGCGGGGTACGTCGAAACCCTTTGCGCGGAGATCGACGCGGCTCAGGCGATCGCAACGCGGTTGGGTGCGGATCTTCCGCCGGTTGTAGACACGGTTTATTTCGGCGGAGGCACGCCGAGTTTGCTGTCTCCGGCGCAGATGCAGGCGATCTTTGCGGCCCTGCGGCGGAACTTCGATGTTCGGCGGAACGCGGAGATTACGATGGAGGCCGCGCCGGGGCAGATTGCCGATGCGGCGCTCGAAGCGGCGATGCGGTTGGGGGTGAATCGCGTGAGCCTGGGAGTGCAGAGTTTTGTGGACCGTGAGAGCGCGGCGGTAGGGCGGACCCACTCGGGCACGAGTTGTTTGGCAGAGATTGCGCGGCTGCGAGCGGCGGGGTTGGAGGAAGTTGCGGCGGACTTGATTGCGGGGCTGCCCTATCAGACGGCAGAGAGTTGGCAGTATTCGCTGGACGCGGCCGTAGAGTCCAATGGGCGTGCGGGTTTGACGCATCTGAGCGTGTACATGCTGGAGGTCGATGAGGACTCGCGGCTGGGCTTGGAAGTGCTGGCGGGAGGCGTCAGGTATCACGCGCATGGGGTTCCGAGCGATGAGGTTTCGGCGGCGTTGTATGAGCAAGCGTGCGGGTTTTTCGAGGCGCGCGGATTTCCTCAGTATGAGATTTCCAATTTTGCGATGGGGGAGCACCAGTCGCGGCATAATCGCAAGTATTGGGAGCGGAAGCCGTATTTCGGTTTTGGGCTGGATGCGCACTCGATGCTGAATGCGGGCGGGGATGCTGTACGGTTTTCAAATCCCGATGAGATGCGGGACTACGATGCGGCTGGCTGGGGTAAGAATGTGGTGCGCGTGGGGGTGGATGACGCGTTTGAGGAGAGTTTATTTCTGGGTTTGCGGATGAATCGTGGTGTGTGTGTTGACGAGTTGGAAGCGCAGTTTGGGCGCGAGCGCGTGGGTGCCTGCGAGAACTCGGTGGGTGAAATGAGCGAGGCAGGATTGATGGAGTTGAGTGGGGGGCGATGGTGCCTGACGTTGCGGGGGCGGATGGTGTCGAATGAGGTGTTTGGGAGGTTGCTGGAGCGGGTCGCCGCTTGAGAGGGAGTGACCGACCGCATGAGCAAACACGTTCCCCATTTGGACTTCGCTCATAGGAATGACAAAAAGAAAACCAAATGCAACAGCTACAGCAACAGCAGCAGCATATCCCTACCGGACGACAACCAAAGAGGCAGAGGCATGGACGTGATTGATTTACGCAGCGATACAGTGACCAAGCCGACGGCGGCGATGCGGGCGGCGATGGCTTCTGCTGAAGTGGGCGACGATGTTTATGGTGAAGACCCGACCGTAAACCGTTTAGAGCAGCGGGCCGCCGAAATTTTTGCGCGCGAAGCCTCCATTTTTGTTCCGACCGGGACGATGGGAAATCAGATTGCCATTCGCCTGCACACGCTACACGGGCAAGAGGTCATCTGCGAAGCACGGTCGCATGTGTTGGATTGGGAGATGGCGATGGTCGCGGCGTTTTCCGGCTGTGTGCCGCGGACAGTGCAGGGAGAGCGTGGCGTGCTGACGTGGGAGCGCATCGCAAGCGCGATCGCTCCGAAGATTTATTACCGCGCTGCGACGGCGTTGGTCGTGATCGAGAACTCGCACAATATGGCGGGTGGAACGGTAACTCCGCTCACCGTTTTGGAGGAAATTTGGGCAGGCGCGCGGGAGGCAGGACTGGCGACGCACCTCGATGGCGCGCGTGTGTTCAATGCGGCTGTGGCGTTGGGCATAAGAGTCGCCGACCTTGCGAGCGGCTTCGATACGGTGATGTTCTGTCTATCGAAGGGGCTGGGTGCGCCGGTGGGATCGATGCTGGTGGGCAGCCGCGAAACGATTGCCAGAGCGCGGGTATTTCGCAAGGCATTGGGTGGGGGAATGAGGCAGGCGGGCGTACTTGCGGCGGCCGGGTTGATCGCGCTTGAAGAGATGCCGGCCCGCTTGGGAGAAGATCACGTCAACGCCCGGCTGATGGCTGAGGCGGTCGCGGGATGCCAGAGCGTCGAGATCGATCTCGGGAGCGTGCAGACCAACATCGTCATTTTCAGGCTCAAAAATGGCGGCGCGGCGGAGTTCGTCGCGCGCATGAAGGGCGTCGGAATTCTGTGCAGCGCGATCGGCGCCGATTCAGTGCGATTGGTGACACACTATGACGTTGGCCGACTGGATTGCGAGCGGACTGCGGAGTTGTTGGTTGCGGCTTTGAGCGAGGACAATAATGGGACGAACTACGGCCCTTAGATTTGACTCTTAACGAGGCCGTTGAGTTTATGCAGGAGCGCGGGCGCGCCTTCGCCCTTGGTCATGTAGACATCCACAAGGTCGGTCACTTCTGCGGGAAGTTCTATGTAAGCCGAGAGCAGCAGGATGGGAACATGTGGCTTGCTCGCCCGCATTCTAGCTGCGATTTCCCCGCCATGCATTCCGGGCATGGAGTAGTCGAGGACGACAACGTCGATTTCGTGGCCGTTGAAGATCGCCAAACCAGAAAGCCCATCGAGCGCCGTGAGCACGGTGTACCCAGAACGCTCGAGAATGAGCTTGCGCACCTGAAGACCTACGACTTCATCATCGACGCAAAGGACGACATGACCGTCGTGTATCAAAAGGGGCCCCCGGAACTTATCTTGATGGTATTGAAAATATAGCATTTCGCCATGAACGACATGCGCCCACGCGATGTTCACGGTTACGCATGCAAGCGAATCACAGATCCGATCCGGTCGTCCAGTAAATGAGGCGCGGAACCAGAGGATAGTAGAGACCGAGCACGACGGCCGCGGGAGCGCCGGGCACGGCGCGTTGCGCGTGCGCGTAGCTTTCAAGTTGCGCTTCGTACTTTGACTTTTCCTGCTCGGCGAAAAGCTCCGGTGAGCGCGAACCCTGTTCGGTAGTTTTGAAGTCGACGATCCAGAGATGCGACGAGCCCTCGGAGCGCAGGTCGCGGCCAGCGAGGAAGGTGCGATCAATACGCATTTCGCCGGAATCTTCGGCGGCGAGATGCAGGGTCTGTTCGCTGCGCGAGGCAGTGTGATGGGAGAGTATCCAGCGGCCAATTTCGTCGTGCAGGGCTTGTTGGAGCGCCAGGAGGGAGCGCTGGGCGAGGCGGTCGAGCGTGGCGGGAGCGAGGCCTTCAGAGCGCAGGCTGGCGGTGAGACGCGGAATCCACGCAGGAAGCTCGGCGAGAAGCGCATCGGCATCGGAATCCTGTTCCAGCCGCGCGGCGAGAACTTGCAGATACCGGTGGACGACGTTGCCGAAGGCGCGGACGGCGAACGAACCTTCCGGACGGTCGAAGTTGGGGCGCTGCCGAAGCGCGGCGGCAGGAGTGTAGGGCAGGCGTTGGGCAGCAGCGGCCGCAAAGCGTTGGTGAGGATCGAAGGAGAGCGGAAGGCGCTGAAGTAGCGGGCGTCTAACTGGTGCGGGAGCAGCGCCAGCGGCGATCGCAAAAGTTTCGGCGTTCTCAGCAAATTGATCGACAAACGCGCCGACGAACATCTCAGCGGTGGTCGAGATGCCCGTGCCGGAGCCGGTGTCGCGCTCGAAATGCGGCAGGGCCGCAGGCCATGCGGCTTGCAGCAGCGTTCCTGCTTTGGCGTAGAGTTGGCCGTCCTTCTTGCGCGTGGCGGCGGCGAACAGGTGGAGCTCTTCGCGGGCGCGGGTGCAGGCGACGTAGTAGAGTCGCTTGTGCTCAGCGGCTTCGCGGGCGCTGCGAATGCTTGTGAGCCACTTGTGCAGCGCGTCGGGCTGGTCGCCTTTGCCCCAAATTGGCGCGAGGATGACGTGGGCCATTTCTTCGTCCGTGGAGTCAACGTGCGAAGAATCGAGTTCGAGCCAGTTCAGGAACTCACTGCGGCTGGTCTGGCCGGGACGCTCAAGCGCGGGGACGAGGACGACATCCCATTCGAGGCCCTTCGCGTTGTGGATGGTGCTCAGGTCTACAACGTTGGTGCCGGAACGCGGCTCGGCGTAGAGGCGACGCATTCTCCCAGTTAGCAATGCGAGATCGACTCGACCGCCCGGCTCTTCGACTTCACGCAACGCGGAGAGAAAGAGACCGACATTGGCGAGTTGTTGGGCGGTGAGCGAGACGTCGCCGCCGAGGGAGCGCCATGTGTGCTCGACCCAGGTCGCGGTGGAGGTGCGGCCGCGTTGGGCGAGGGCGTCTTCGAGGATGGGCCATGCGCGGTCGAACTGCTTGCGGCCATCCGGGCTGAGGAGATCGCGGCGCGTGGCTACAACCGCGGGCAGCGCTTCTGTAGCGGCCTCCGGAACGCCGCCCCCGGAGAGGGCGAGCAGATCGGCGACGCCCAGACCGCACCACGGCGCGTGCAGCACGGCGAGCCACGCGACGCGGTCCGCGTGGTGCAGCAGCGCACGGGTCAGAGCGAGGGCGTCGAGGACTTCAGGGCGCTCGCCGAGTGGCTCGGTGTCCAGCGCACGGAAGGGGACGGTGTCGCCGCTGGGGCCGGGGCGGTCGAACTCGGCGATGATCTGCGCGAAGTGGGTACGGGCGCGCGCGAGTATTGCGATGCGCCAGGGTTGAGTGCGGCCCTCGGGCAGAGGACGCGCGCGCCAGGTTTCGACAACGCTGCGGATGTGGCGGGCCTCTTCGTTCGCGTGGAGGCGACGCTCGCGTTTGGCATCGGGGAGCGCAGATGCATCATCTCCAGGACCGCCGAGGATACTCGTGTTCCACACCAGGCCGGCAGCGACCGGCGATGCGTCGCGCACGAAATCCGCGTGAACGAACGGCACATCGAGCGCCTGACCGTCGGCGTTGCCTTCGTCGCCGGGCAACGGAAATATGCGGCCGAAGTCGCGGTTGAAGTTCTCGACGAGTGTGGCCTGCGAGCGGAAATTCGCCGTGAGATGGAGCGCGCCAAGGTTGATCTCGCCGAGCTGCTCTTCACGCATGGCACGGAGAAAGCGCTCGACGCGGGCTTGGCGGAAAAGGTAGATCGACTGCTTCGGGTCACCGACCAGGAAGACCGTCTGAGAGTGGCCGTCCCAGCTCCGCGTCAGCATCGCGATGAGGTCATACTGGCTCGACGAGGTGTCTTGCATCTCGTCGACGAGCAGATGGCGCAGGGTCGATCCCGCGGCGCTGGCGAAATCGGTGGCGCCATTCTCCGCGCGAAGGGCTTCCCTGGCGGCTATCGCGAGTTCCGTGAAGTCGCACTGCTGCCGCTCGGAGAAGAGGACTTTAAGTTCCGCCAGCGCTCGCACGAGCAGGCGGAAGAGGGACTTGGCGACGGCCCATTGTTCGTCGGGGTAGTGTGCGGGAGGGAGGCAGCGCACGGAGCAGAGCGCTTCGCGCAGCGTGTCGTCCTCGCGTACTTCCTCAATCAGTTGCTTGAGCAGCGCGACATCGGAGCGATCGATCTCGAAGCCGAGATGATTTTTTGCGAAGCCAATGCGCCAGTCGCCATCGGAAGGCTTGAGGAGAAGATGGATTAGGGCGTTCCAATGGTCGAGGTGGGCGACGTGCGCCTCGGGGGGCTCATGTTTTCCCGCGCAGATAAAAATGGGCGAGGGAGCGCCCTTGTATCCAGGTTGGTGCGCTAGTCGAGCGGCCAGCCAGGAGACGGCGATCAGCATGTCCGGCGGCATGGCCTTCGCGGCGCGGGTCAGGCCGGCGCAGACGATCTGTTCCAGCGCTCGTTCGAGCTTGGGGCGAACTTCTTTTTCGAGGGTTTTGTCGTCGAGCTGGGCGCCGAGCGGGACAAGGTCGCCCCACTGCTCGCGCGCGGCCAGCATGCGCGCGAGCAGGGTTTCGCAATCGGCGAGGCTGCCGTCGCGGTGCAGCAGAACGTTGCGGATGGCCGCGCTGAGTGCGGCGTCGGCACCTCCGAGTTGCATCAGGGCGCGCTGCGCTGCGAGGCGATAGAGCGGTTCAGGGTCTGGCGACGGAGTGCGCGGCGCTCCACTGCCGGAGAGTAGCGGGAGCGTCGTCGCGATTTCCGCGCAGACCGAATCGATGGTGCGGATGTTGAGGCGCTGAGTGCGGTCGAGGAGGCCCCAGTTGCGGGCCGCATTGCGTTTTAGGGCGTCGATAGCAAGGGCGCGCGAGGCGGCGTCGAATGCGGAGAGCGGCGCGTCGGGCGACGCTGGCGCGCGTGCAGCTTCGAGCTGTGCGAGGACACGCTCGCGGAGTTCCGCGGTGGCTTTGCGGGTGAAGGTGATCGCCAGAATTTCTTCGGGCTGCGCGACGCTTTCGTGCGCGAGAAGTTTGAGGTAGCGCTGCATCAGGAGGCCCGTTTTGCCGGAGCCCGCGGGCGCTTCGACGATCCATGAGGCGGTCACGTCGAGGGCCCGCTCGCGGGCTTCGCAGTCAGGCGGTTCTAAGGACCGCGGCGCGGACGGAAATTGCAGAACGGCAGCGGTGTTAGTCGGCATCGGCCGCCTCGTATTCTTCGTCCTCGGCTGTCAACGCGGCGACGTCGAGACGGCACAATAGACGTTGCGCACAGTGGGTGCAGGTGAACGGAAATTCTTTCGGCGACACGTCGGCTTTGCCCGCAGAAAAGTCCTGCGCGAGTTGTTCGAGCACATAACGCCAGGCTTCGATCTGTTCCGCGAGCGTGGCATGTTCCATCGGCGCGGGCTTGGGTAAATGCCCCGGTCCGGAGTACCCGAGCCACTTCATCTCTTTGCCGCGACGCACTTTCGCGAACGCAATTCCCCGGAGATCTTTGACCTCTGGAAGCAAAGCGTACAGCGGGAGTTGGGGGTCGTCGGGGCGCTCGCCTTCCCAGTCTTTCGGAGACGATCTGCCGCCGGTCTTGTAATCGACCAGCAGCGTCCCTCCCTCGACCTCGTCGATGCGGTCCATGCGGAGTTGCAGAGTGAGCGGGCCGACGCCGACTTCCTTCTTCTGCTCGCGAGCGGTCACGCGGAACGGGCCGCGTTGCAACTCGCGTTCGAGCCACTGCAAGAGAACGGAACGCAGCCGGTCCTTCTGCACGGAAAGGTAGGCGTCGTCCCAGGGGCCGTCGGGCCGGACGTTGCGGGGGAGCGAAGCATCGATGGCGGCTTCGAGCGCGGCCGCGCGTTCTGCCTGCGGCATGGCGCGAAGTGCGTCCTGGGTTTCAACCTCGCGCCAGAAGCGGTCCAAGGTTTCGTGCAGGAAGATGCCAGTTTGTCGCGCGTCGAAGCCGGACAAGGCCGGTTCGAGAGGGCTTGCGCCGAGCCGTATTTCCGCGAACGCGCGAAAGCCGCAGGCGGCTTGTAGTTTCAACACCAGCGAACCGCCGTGAACAGAGGTCGATGCGAGCGGCGGCAGCGGTGTGGCGTCTTCGATTTCTTCGAGCGCGATGCGTTCGGGCGCCGCTGGCGCGGCTGAGAGTTCGCTCGCCGCAACGTGACTCCAACCGAGACGGTCGACCACCGGCGAGAGGCGCTGCGCTCCATTTTCGCCTTCTGCTGAGAAGAAGAACAGCACATTGGGAGCGCCAGCGGTGATGCGTTCCATGGCGCGTTCGGCGCGCCCGGCAGCGCGGGCGGGGTCGGTGCCCGGCATTTCGCGCTCGTGCTGCAGCGGCCAGCCAAGCAGCGGATTGGCGCGCTCGGGCGTAGGCCAGTTGGCGTCGGCCGCGCGCAGGAACACGATGGCGTCGAAGCTCGAACCGGCAGCGTCGTTCGGGCCCATCACCTGCACCGACGCGTCGTTGCTCCCGTGGGCCGCGGAGGCCGCTCGCGCCTGGCGTTCGAGCGTTTCCAACGCGGTGGCGAAGTCCACGCGCGTCCCGGTGAAGTCGAGTGTGGCGACCGAGTCGAGGACGTGGTCCCAGGTGCGCGCGTCGCGGAACTCCTGCGCGTTGAGCGGACGGTCGCCGGGCCAGTTCGCGTCGCGCAGCGTGTCGCGGATGAACTCGGTCCAGTCGGCGTAGCTGCGGGTGTTGCGCGAGGACTCAGGTTGCAGGGCGCGAGCAGCGAGCGGGGCCGAAAGTCGCGCGATGGGCGGCGATTTGGCGGCGAGACGCAGCAGGCCCGCGATGTCGATTTCGGGTCGGAGAAGAGGCGTCTGTCGGAGGGTAAAGGCGTCGAAGGCGGCGCGTTCCGAGATGTCAGAGGCGTTGCCGATGTAGGGAGAAACTAGCAACGCGCTGACGCGCTCGATGGGGAGCGGATTGGCGATCCAGCGCACGAGGTCCAGCGCGGTCGCGATCATGGCGGTTTCGGCCAACGGCGTGCCGGTGGCGAAGGCGAAGGGGCCGGAAGAAAGGTCCGCGCCGATGGCTTGGAGTTCCGGGGCAAGCACGTTGCGCAGCGTGGATTCAAGGGTTGGGCGTTCGTCTTGCAGCTTTGGAACGATGAGGGCGATGCGGGTTCGAGGGTGAGGTGTGTCCTGTTGAGGGTCGGGGGTTGGATTCGCTGCTTCGATGAAGCTGCGAATCCACCGCGCTGCGGTGAGGACTTCTTCCTGCGGGTTCGCGGCGCGGACGACGACGCGCAGAGCGTCCGGTGCTGACGCGCAGAGAATGTCCAGGCGTTCGATGGTGCAGCCTTGCGCGGTCAGCGCCGCAAGGACGGAGGCGCGCGCTGGGGTGTCGTCGTCGAAATCCACAAGGTGCAGGCTGCGCGGCGGTGCGATCGTATCGCGCTCGATGTGGGCACGGAGGGCGGCGGGAAGTTCGGCGGCGGAAAGGTGTTGCCGCTGTTCGCAGCGCTTGTTGAAGGCAGCGGCCCAGGCGGCGAAGATGCGCGAGTCGTGGGTGACGGCGAAGCGGCGGAGGTCAGCGACGGCTTCGAAGCTCGCGGCCAGACGCCACGCATTTTGGGCGAGGTCGGCGAGCGAATCCAGCGAGCCGAGTGAATGGGTGTCGGGCGCTGCGGCGATGATTTCCCGCCACAAGCTGTGCTCCTGCGCGGGGTTGAGCAGTAGGCGCGGCTCGCTGCCTGCGGTGACAAGTGTGCTCCAGAGCGACTCCAGCCACGCATTCCACGAGCGGATTTCTACCGGTTCCCAGGCGCGCAGCCCGGCGGCAAGCTGTTCCTCGTTTAAGCACGCGCGTAGGTCTTCGGCGGCGCGCTCGTTCGGTGTAAGAACTACGGCTCCGCTGGCGAGGGCTTCGCGCAGGTTTGTCGGCAGCGGGTCGCGACTCGGTGCGGGAGGCCCGCCGTTCGATGCAGGCATGAGGACAGGGTATACGGTTCAGGCGGGGATTGCGTTTCGAGGAAATGTGCGAATCCCGCATGAGCTAGGAGTCGGGAGTTGAGGTTATTTTCGGGATGCGGGAGCGTTCGACGAGATTCTTTGCGGCGTCGGGCCAGGTGGGGAACTGGAAGTCGAAGCCGTTTTTGAGCAGAAGCGTGGGGACGGCGCGACGGCTTTTGAGGACGAGTTCGCTTTCAGTGCGCATGACGAAGGTGCCGATTTCGAGCATCCAACGCGATGCGGGCAGGCCGATGGGGCGACCCCAGGCGTCGCGGAGGATGCGCATGAAGTCGCGATTCGGGAGGGGCGCGGGCGCGGTGAAATTGACGGCGCCGTCTGTCTCATCCGTGATTTCTGGACGCGCGAGCAAAAGGTCGACGATGCGGCAGTAGTCGATGTCGTGTATCCAGGAGACGAATTGTGTTCCCGGGCCTTGCGTTCCCCCGAGGCCAAGGCGAGCGAGGCGTGAGAAGACGGAGAAGACGCCGCCGGGGTCGGGGCTCATGGTCATCGAGAGGCGCATGCGTATCTTGCGGGTGCGGGGCGTCGGGATGGCGGCGAGCGCCTGCTCCCATTGGCGCGCGACATCGATCGAGAACGGCCACCGGTCGGGCTGGGGGACGAGGTCGCTTGGCTGGGCGGTGAACTCGTCTTGCGCGACATCGAACGCCGCAGGGTAGATGGTGCTGGTGCTGGCGTTCATCCAAAGGCGCGGCGGTGTGGGTGAAGCGGCAATCACTTCTCCGAGGAGTCGCGTTGGTTTAGTACGCGAGTCCATGATTTCGCGGCGATTTTTGGCGGTGTAACGGCAGTTGACCGAGCGGCCGGAGAGGTGAATGACAACGTCGCTGCGGTCGATTTCGGAGGCCCAGGGGCCGGGCGTGAGGCCGTCCCAGGCGAGCGTGCGCCAACGTTGCTCGGTATGCGCTTTGGGGTGGCGCGAGAGCACGGTGACTTCGTGCCCGGCGGCGAAGAGGTGCCGCGCGAGCAGGGTGCCGACTTGTCCGGAGCCGCCGGGAATGAGGATGCGCATGGTTTCCTACCGCAAGAGTGAGATGGCGACGGAAGTCATGGCGGTGACTCCGGTCTGGAGGGTGGGAGCGGGCAGAGGCTCGAAGTGGCTGGTATGCGGGCCGGGGAGTTCTTTGCCTGCGGCCTGTGCAGCGGCGAGTTTAGCGGGCTCCATAGCGCCAAGGCGGAAATAGACTGCGGGAATCTTCTGGCCTTCGAGACCAAAGTTGCCAAAATCCTCGCTGGCCATGCTCGGTGGCACAGGCAGGACGTTGGCTTCACCGAGCGTCTTGATGAGCTCGGCCTTGACTTCAGCGGTGAGCGCGGGGTCGTTGATCTGAACGTGTGTCGAGTCCGAGGTTCCGAGGACAGTGACGGTAACCGCCTTTTCGGGCGGCAGACCGGCAGATGTGGTGATGCCCGCAGCCATCTGCTTGAGGCCGTCAATGACGACCTGGCGGCTGTGCGGAGTGAAGGAACGAGTGGTGAGTTCGAGCTTGACTTCGTCGGGGATGATGTTGCGCTTGGTGCCGCCGTGGATGTCGCCGACGCTGACCACGGTGGGGTCTCGGGGGTCTTCTTCGCGGCTGACGATGGTTTGAATTTGAGTAATGAAGAGGGCTGCGAGGGTGATGGGGTCGCGGCCCAACTGAGGGGCGGAGCCGTGCCCTCCGATGCCGTGTATGACGACATCGATGGAGGTCGCTGCAGCCATCGCCGGGCCTGCGAGAATGCCGACTTTGCCCGCCGGTATCGTGCTGCTGTCGTGCAGGCCGATGATCTTGTTGGGCGTACCGAAGCGGGCATAGAGATGGTCGGCGAGCATGGCGTCGGCTCCGTCGCCAGTCTCCTCGGACGGCTGGCCGACCAGCATCAGCGTGCCGTGCCAATGGGATTTCATCGCGACCATTGCGCGAGCGGTGCCGATGAGGACGGTGGTATGAACGTCGTGGCCGCAGGCATGCATGACGCCGGTGTCCTGTCCGGATGCGGTCTTGGTCATAACGTGGCTGGCGTAGGGCACGCCAGTTTCTTCGACGATGGGGAGCGCGTCCATATCGGCGCGGATGAGCAGCGTGGGGCCGGGGCCGTTCTTGAGAATGGCGACGACGCCGAAGGCCTGTGAGCCGTCGGGATATTTGCCGATGTGGTCGGTGACGGTGTAACCGGCTTCGCGCAGGGACTTCGCGAGGAGGGCGGAGGTGCGCTCTTCGTGGTGCGAAAGCTCGGGGTGGGCGTGGAGGTCTTTGTAGGTGTCGACGAGCGCGGGGGTTTCCGTGGAGACGAACTTGGCGATGTCTTGCGCGTGGGCCGGGATGGCCAGAAGAAGCATGGGGCAGAGAAGCGCGGATAGGTGTTGGCTTGAAAGCATGCTTGGAGGCCTCGGGGGGATGAATGCAACGGGAAAGAATCAGCTTACAGGGTTGCGGCGAGAGAGGGTCGCTCGGATGGAGAATATCTCGTCTCGGACTATCATTTTGCCTGCTTTCTTTTCGGCTGTTCTGGGCACTCACTTGACCTAGCTAATCGCCTTAGCTAACATATTTTCATGGAAGTCAACGTCCATCATGCCAAGACCCACCTATCAAAGCTCATCGCGGCGGCCGAGAGCGGGGAAGAGGTCATCATTGCCCGCAATGGCAAGCCTGCGGTGAAGTTGATCCTCGCTACTCCAATCGTCAGGAAGTCGCGCAAACATCTCCTCGGCGCATGGGAAGGCCGCGCTGTGTTGCCGACGGACGAAGAGTGGGCGGCAATGGACAGAGAGATCGAGAAAGACATGCTCGACGGTCCGATCTTCCCGCCGGAATCCACTTGAGGCTGCTTCTCGATTCCAACGTGGCGCTATGGATGCTCTCCGACCGGAAGCGTCTGACGGCGCGCGCTTTGCGTCTCATTGAGGATGACCGCAATGAACTTTTCTTCAGCCTCGCGTCGATTTGGGAAGTCGCGATTAAAATCGCGAAAGGGAAACTCGCGATTCCTGGGGGAGCAGCGGAATCTTTACTCCCTGAACTCAAGAAACTTGGAGTTATGGTTCTTCCCATCGATCAGCCAAGCATCCTCCGTACCCAGACACTACCGCAGTTTCCCGACCACAAAGACCCATTTGATCGTCTTCTAGTCGCGCAGGCCCTTGAGCTAGGGCTGACTATTCTGACCGCGGATCGGGATATTGTTCGGTACTCTGCTACGGTCGTCTGGATCTGACACACAGCCCGGGAAAGACTACAAACGAAAACGCCAGAAACCCGAAGGCCACTGGCGTTTTCATCCTTG
>JBBRCA010000058.1:0-16968 GCA_038205325.1 Terriglobales bacterium
TTTCTATTCAGCGCGGCGATGCTGAACAGGCTGACGCTGGAGCTTGCACCCGTCGCGCTCGCCGTCGTGCTGCTCTATAGCACCATGAAGCGAGTTACGCGATGGTCGCATCTGGTGCTGGGACTGGCACTTGGTATCGCGCCGTCGGCGGCGTGGATTGCGGTGCGCGGAAACCTGTCCTGGCGCGTCGTCGTGCTCACCGTCATCGTGGTTTTATGGGTGGGCGGGTTCGATGTGCTTTATGCTTGCCAGGACTTCGAACATGACCGGCGGGTGGGGTTGAATAGCATTCCCCAGGCGTTTGGGTTGCAAGCCGCGTTTTGGATCGCGCGCGCGATGCATTTGTGCGTGGTCGCGCTGATGTTGTGGTTCGCCCACTTGTTCAGGTTGGGGCCGATAGCGCTGTGCGGATTTGGGTTGGTCGCGGGTTTACTGGCTTACGAACACACGATCATTTCGCCGCATGATTTACGGCGCATGAATGCCGCTTTCTTTATGCTGAATGGCATTATTTCAGTCGTGCTATTTCTAGCGGTGGCGGGAGATGTGTTTTATCGCAGGTAACATGCGCGGTTCAACCGCAACCAGTAAACCCATGTCCGAAAATCCGGACATGGGCCCCCATTGGGAGTTGGGAGGTCTAGCTGGCCTTCTTGTCCCGGAACGCGTCCTGGACGTGCTCCTTGACGTTCTGCGCGGTTGAAGTGATCTTCTCGCGGACGTCGTGGGCTTCGCCTTCTACACTGGCTTTCGCGGGTGGCATGCGGTCGTTCGCGGCGTCGTGGACGCCTTCTTTGACCGAACCCCAGGCCTGCTGAACATTGCCTTTGACCTGCTCGGCTGCACCTTCGTTGGCGAGCTTGTCGTTGCCGATCGCTTCGCCGACGCCCTGCTTGACCTTGCCGACCACTTCGCTGAATTTACCTTTGACGGTGCTATCGCTTGTGCTCATGACGGTGTGCTCCTTCCGGTTTGATGTTCGAAATGACTTACGCTGTCACGGAAGGCGGTGAGAACTCAATGTCCGTTCGCGCCACCCGTGGCCCATATCCGTTTTGCTTCGCCGGTTAAATTCCTCGACGACCGCTGAGCAAATTGAAAATGAGCACGATGACCGCAATCACCAGCAGAATGTGAATGAGACCGCCGCCAATGTGAAGGCTGAAGCCCAGAAGCCAAAGAACGAAGAGGATGACGATGATAGTCCAAAGCATGAGAGCATTCTCCTAACCATTTGCCCGGCAATGCTTTCTGCCGAAGCTGCGCCGTATTACGGCGTCGCTATGGTAAGTTGCGGCAATGGGGGGTGGAGGTTGCCACACTTTACGGCGATTGTGAGGATAAATCGCTCCGAATCCCGCTCGTGCAGCACCAGAGAGCGACGCTTACAGGCGACTTAGGAGAGATGGGGACGCCACAATGAAGACGGTTGCGATCCAGGGCGAGCGCGGCTCGAACAGCCACATGGCCGCTTTGGAAATGTTTCGAGACACTGGCGAAGGCCTTGAAATTGTACCCTGCGCGCTGTCGTTCGATGTGATCGACGCCGTGGTTACCGGGCGCGTCGATGGGGCCGTTTTGCCCATCGAGAACAGCTTGCATGGGTCGGTGGCCGAGCACTACGACCTGTTGCTGGAGCACCCGGTCCGAATCGATCAAGAAAGTTTGCTGCGTGTTCGCCACAACCTGATTGCTGCGCCGGGCGTGCGGCTCGGTGAGGTGCGCCATGTTATATCGCACCCTGTGGCGCTATCGCAGTGCAGGCGCTATCTGGCGTCGCTCAACCAGGCTTCCGCCCTGCCGTTTTACGACACGGCCGGCAGCGTCAAACATGTCATGGAGGCGGGTCTGCGCGACACGGCGGGGGTCGCTCCGGCGCTGGCCGCGGAGGTGTACGGAGCAAATATTCTGGTCGCGGACATTGAGGACAACCCGGAAAACTTCACGCGCTTTCATCTCTTGCGGAGGAGCGATTCCACTTCAGACGCGGTGGCGACGCCAAACAAGCTATCGCTGGCGTTTGCCGTCGAGCATCGACCGGGGACGCTGGTCGCGGCGCTGCAACTGCTGGCGGGATCGGGCGTCGATTTGACCAAGATTGAGTCGCGGCCCGTGCCGGGGAGTCCGTGGGAGTATGTCTTTTATGTGGACTTCCGGTTTGAGTCCATCGAGAGGGCTGAGAATGCGCTTACTGCACTGCGCGCGCATTGCCGGATGGTGAAGGAACTGGGGCGCTACGCCGCAGCTTGAGGGACATCGCTTTGGCCGCTACTCATCGCACCGGTCATCCAAACTCTGAAAGTAGAGCAGGGAAGATTCACCGTTTCGTTTCCGCCCCCTCGACACGCCCCTAAAAATTGAGCAGATGTAACAACGCTCTGCCATATGTGCCGGGCACTTTGGTTTGAGATCAACTATTTATTTTGGTGGCTTTGCGCGGACTATTACATTCATCGCTTGTTTCAAATGTATGCGCCGGGGGCGTTCGTGTGCTTCGTATGCATAGCCTTTCCTTTTCGATTTTGCGAGAGTTTGGGAAAGGGAGGAGAGCATTACGGAAGGCGAGACTGCATGTACTGCCGGAATGACGAATTAGGCGGCAAAAGCAACAGCAGCGGCTCTGCGAAAAAAGGCTGCCGATTTATGCGTCAATCCGTCCCGGGCGTACTATCCTGTAAATCGCCCGTACTGGGAAAGTTTGGAGGTGTATCAATCTTGGCAGAGGTTCGAGTACAAGAAGGCGAACCCCTTGAAAATGCGCTGCGCCGGTTTAAACGCAAGGTGCAGACCGAAGACATTATCAAGGAGGTCAAGCGGCACTCCTTTTATCTGAAACCGGGCGAGAAGAAGCGCGTGAAAGAAGCGCTGGCACGTAAACGCAATCGGAAGAAGATCCGAAAAGAACAGGACTAGCTTCGCAGTTTGCGAACTGTAGTAACGCTTTAGAGGGAAGGAGAGGACTATGGTCCTCTCCTTCCAGCACCACATGAGGGCAACCCTGAACGAGAGGGTGTCCACAATGCAATGGGCCATGGACAAATTTCTGCATAGGTTTGAAGGCGCGCGCTGAAGTCGATTTTCGATACGGCGTCACGGCTTCATCCTTATCCCACGCTCGATGGGAGAGGCTCGATGGACTTCACCGATAAGTTCCTGAAATGCTCCGACTGCGGCACGGAATTCGTCTTTACGGCGGGCGAGCAACTGTTTTTCCACGACAAGCAATTCAAAAACGACCCCAAACGCTGCAAGCTGTGCAAGTCCAAGCGCGCCGCCGTGGGCAAGTCGGCCGGGCCTTCCGTGGGGGCGATTCCGCTCTCCCGCACCGAGACGCGGACTGAGTGCTCGGCGTGCGGGATTGAGACGACAGTGCCGTTCAAGCCCACCCAGGGGCGGCCAGTTTTGTGCCGTCAATGTTTCCAACTCAAGCGCGTGCCGGCGGGGATCGCTGCGGTGGCTACGATGGATTTGCCAGCGGCGAAGGTCGCCGCGGCGGCTCTGGCGCTGGCGGCGGCCAACTTCGGCGAAATACTGCCCATCGCGGGCGATGCAGCGGTTGTAACTGCGGCGGCGACAGTGGAGATGATTGCACAAGCGGTCGTGGAATCGCGCGGAGAAGCCGTAGCGTTATCCTCGGCTGAGGCGGTCGTCGCGACCGTCGCCGAAGCGTAGGTTGCACTGAAACCATGCATCCTTCCGCGACTCCTCAAGACGACAATCTGGTGCGAGGTCGGCGCGCGCTGGGCGACTTCGAACTGACGTTCTGTTCAGACGGCACCTATCTGCTCGACGGCGGGGCCATGTTCGGCGTTGTACCCAAGCCGCTGTGGGCCAAACGCACGGCCGCCGATGCCGAGAACCGCATTCTGCTGGGCCTTAATACGACGGTGGTGCGGACCGGTCAGCACGTCGTGCTGATCGAAACCGGCATTGGCAACAAACAATCGCCGAAGATGCGCGAGATCCATGACAACCGCGAGTTGTTGCCGGCGTCGCTCCAGGCGGCGGGCGTGCGCGTTGAGGAAGTGACGCATGTGGTCAATACGCATTTGCACTTCGACCACTGCGGATGGAACACGACGCTTAACGGGAATGGGATGTCGACGCCGACGTTTCCCAATGCGCGGTATTTCTTTGCGGCGGGCGAGTTGGCGCATGGGCGGCTGCAACTGGAGCGCGACCGCATCAGCTATCTCTCGCCAAACTACGATCCGCTGATTGCGAGCGGGCAGTTGACGCTGCTCGACCCGCACGGCGCGGGCGGATTTTCGGAACAGGACGCAAGGCTTCAGACGCCCGAAGGCTGCGTTCCGGCGGCCGTGCAGACGACGGTAGAAATCGTGCCGGGGATCACGGTGGAGCGCCTTCCGGGCCACACGCAGAACATGTTGGGGGTCCACATCGAATCGGGCGGCGAACACGCGTGCTACGTCAGCGATTTGATTCCGACCCACCACCATCTCGACCCAACCTGGGGGATGGGCTACGATCTCGATCCGTTGAGGTGCATTGCAGAGCGCAAGCGGTTTTATGCGCGCGCGATTCCGGAGCGCTGGCTGGTGCTGTTTACGCACGATCACCAAGTGCCGGCGGCGTATGTGAAATTGAATGAAAGAGGGAAGCCTGTAGTCCTCAGTTGACTGATTTTCAGGAACCCGGGGAGCAGGGACTGGACGCCCCCACTCCCACTCGCCAGGCGCTCAACAGGAGTCGAAACATCTCAGCGGACTCCGAAAACTGGACGGGCAGACACAAGGCTGACACGCGATGGAGCAGTGAAACTATCCCCCAAACGGCAACCTGGCGCGCTGCGGGTGGGAGCACGGCTGCAACCTTTGTGGGACGGGGACTTGAGGGCAGCGTAAAATTGTTCAATGCCGATCGATTTGAACGCACCGTTGTCCGTCGCCGACCCTGAAATTGCCGCGCAAATTGAGCGCGAGGTGGTGCGCCAGCACGACGGCCTCGAGATGATTGCCTCCGAGAACTTCGTTTCGCGCGCAGTGCTTGAAGCCGCAGGGACGGTGTTCACCAACAAGTATGCGGAGGGCTATCCCGGTAAGCGCTACTACGGCGGCTGCGAATACGCGGACGTCATCGAAAACCTCGCGCGCGACCGCGTGAAGCGGCTGTTTGGCGCCGAGCACGCCAACGTGCAGCCGCACTCCGGCTCGCAGGCCAATGCCGCCGCGTACATGGCGCTAATCCAGCCGGGGGACACGATCCTCGGCCTCGACCTCGCCAACGGCGGCCACCTGACGCACGGCCACAAGCTGAATTTCAGCGGCAAGCTGTACAAGGTCGCCAGCTACAAAGTGCGGCATGACACCGAGACCATCGACTACGACCAGCTTGAGCAGCAGGCGGTCGCCGAACAGCCGAAGATGATCATCGGCGGCGGCTCGGCGTACCCACGCACGTTCGACTTCGCGCGGATGCGGCAGATCGCGGACAAGGTGGGCGCGTTCTTTCTGGTGGACATGGCGCACTTCGCGGGGTTGGTGGCAGGCGGAGCGCATCCTTCGCCAGTGCCCCACGCGCACGTCGTGACGACGACCACGCACAAGACGCTGCGTGGGCCGCGCGCCGGGTTGATTTTGTGCCAGCAGCAGTTCGCCGCGGGCATCGACCGCAGCGTGTTTCCCGGCCAGCAGGGCGGGCCACTGATGCATGTGATCGCGGCAAAAGCGGTGGCGTTCGGCGAGGCGTTGCAGCCGGAGTTTGCGGCCTATGCGAAACAAACCATTGCGAATGCCAAGGCGCTTGCGGAGGCGATGCAGGCTGCGGGGTATCGCGTGATTTCAGGCGGCACGGACACCCACCTGATTCTAATGGACGTGTTTGCAAAGGGGATTCTCGGCTCCGAGGCGGAGTTCGCGCTGGGCGAGGCGGGCATCACGGTCAACAAGAACGCGATTCCGTTCGACACCAATCCGCCCATGAAGCCGAGCGGCATTCGCGTCGGCACGCCCGCCCTGACCACGCGCGGCATGGGCGAGAGCGAGATGCGGACGATCGCGACCTGGATCGCCGAGGCGCTGGAGCATCGCGGAGACCCGGCGCGGCTCATGAAAATTCGCGGTCAGGTGGGCGAGATGGCGGAGCGGTTTCCGCTGTATGGGTGGCTGCGAGGGTAAAGAAATCACTGATATATCTCTAAGTCCAATGGGTAGAGATAGTTGGCTTTGGATATGCACCTATCATGGTGCGTGCAAATTGGTGGCTTTTAACGGCCATTTAGTGTCATTTATGGCGGTTGAGGTGGCGTTTTGTGGCGTCGAGCTTTTGGGTGCGCTTCGACGGGCACGGCTCAGTTCAGTGAGGCTTCAAAGTGAGGATCGCGGCACCCACTTCTCCCGCGCACGTCGCTGCCTGCAACTTTTGGGTCAAGTCGAATAAATTTGATGGACAAGTTCACCCACCCTCTCCCCACCCATGCGCAAAGAACGCGCATGAATGGGGCACCCGGTATGGATTGTGGATGGGCCACCCTGCGAATCATGGCAATCACCCACCCGTTAGACGCGCCTTCAAATTCGTTGAGCGCAACAGCAAACGCGTATAGGTTTCCTGCACGCCGCCCCGGGCGCGCAAGGCCTCAGTCAGGTGGACAAGCGCGTCTTGATCGCGGCACGCGACGCGCAGCATGTAGTCGAAAGAGCCTGTCGTCAGAGTCGCCTCGACAATGCCAGGGATACTTTGCAAGCCCGCTTCGAACGCTTTGGCCGTCGTTCCTGAGCTCAACTTCACGTCGATAAATGCGATGAGAGGCAAGTCCAGAGCGTGCAGATTAAGGCGCGCTTCATAGCCCAGGACGACGCCCTGTTCCTCCAGGCGACGCACGCGCTCGGACACGGCATTCGCGCTCAGGAACACTCGTTCGCCGAGGTTCTTATAACTAATCCGCGCATCGAAGCGCAGTAGTTCGAGAATATCTCTGTCAATCTTGTCCATGTCAACGTTTTACTCTGCCAAATATTGGAATTGCACCACAGATACGCGATAAAATCATCATACGCTTTGTTATGCTCTTTCCAGCATTCGTTTGCTTCTGGTAGTGACCGCTGGATTCAAACGAATCGATCCCATTTGTAGGAAGTACTCGAAATGAAGTGCTACAAGACCGTGGTGTTATCGCTGATGATTGGCGCAGGACTGTCCTTCGCAGCGCTCGCAGCGGACCGGGAATCATCAGCGCGCCTAACTGCAAAGGAAAAGGCGGAAATTCTCGATACGCTCAGCAAACAACTAAAAATCAAATATGTATTTCCCGAAGCTGCGAATCACATTGCACTGGAATTTGCCACGAAGTCTGCCCAAGGCGGGTACGACAAGGCTGAAACGCCCGTCGAATTCGCCGAACTGTTGTCGCAGGATCTGCGTAAATTCGGCAATGACCGCCATTTTAGAGTGCGATTTGATCCGAGTTTCCAGCCTGAACCGGAAGGAAGCTCTGTCCCCAGCGACACTGAGATGGCAAAGGAACGTGCCGATGAAGCCCGGTCTGCCTGGGGGATTGCTACGGTCCAGCGACTACCGGGTAACGTCGGGTACCTGGACTTGCGCGGTTTTGGGCAGGATGAAATCGTCGCCCCGGCCTATACATCGGCGATGTCATTGCTTGCGGGAACCGATGCCCTGATTGTCGATTTGCGGCGCAACGGCGGGGGTAGTCCTGGCGCGGTTGCGTTTTTCATGAGCCACTTCTTCGCGTTCGGAGACGAGCGTCACCTGAATGACATCTATGAGCGGCCTAAGGATCAGACGCGTGCTTTTTGGACCAACCCGGCTGCCAGCGTGCGCTACACGAAGCCAGTTTACGTCCTCATTTCGGCCCGCACGTTTTCAGGTGGAGAGGAATGCGCGTATGACTTCCAGACACAGAAGCGCGCCAAGTTGGTGGGTGAAGTCACGGGGGGTGGCGCCAATCCAGGAGAACCGTACGAGCTGGGCCACGGGCTGGTTGCCTTCATACCTACAGGGCGTGCGATCAACCCGATCACGCATACCAATTGGGAGCACATTGGGGTAAAGCCGGACATCGAGGTGCCGGCGGCGAATGCGCTGCAGCGTGCCTATACGGAGACCCTGCGGTTGGTGGTCGCTAAGGAGACGGACCACGACAAGCGCGACGCGCTGGAAAAAGTCTTGGTCCGCGTCGAAAAGGGCGAGCCCGAGCCGATCGACTATTCGCGCCGACCCTAACCGAAGTCGCCGAAAAGACTTCGGCTCGAGAACCATGAATTCAAGGCCTTGCTCCTTCAATGTGTTGAATGCCATATTCATCGCGGCTTATGCGTGGGCGGGGTGTACTCCCGCTTGCGCCGGTTCAACGTCCATTCGGAACAATCTTTATCCGCCTGACTTGGCCATAAGGAAGTGGCCAAACTGCTCCAAACGGTAGCGGTGGCCCGAAACCCGGGTTTCAGAAGCGAGACCTGGTGCACCCGGCGTGACTTGTCAGCACTCAGGCGAAATGTAGGATATCGCTCCAGACGACTAGTACCCCACCCATGCGCAAAGAACGAGCATGGATGGGGTACCGGCATGGATTATTGGTAGTCCACCCGCCAGGACAAGCTTCTGAGTTTCCTGACAGGTTCTTAGAACAACTTAAGCGGAAAGCTTTCTACGAACCGCCCCGGCTGCTGCAACGATTCCTGTCCCAAGCAGATAGAGCGAACTTGGTTCCGGCACAGGGGAGGCCGGCGTAAAGTTCAATTGGTTCAAAAGAATGTTGCCCTGCGCAGTTGGCGTACCGGCACTTGTAATCGAGACGAACTGATTTGCTCCCCTGTTAAACTGAGGGGTCGTAAACGGGTCGCTACCAGGAGTGCCAAACGGCGTGCAAGTGGTACCCAGGGTGCCGAGGGTGTTGGAAAAACATAGAATAAACCCTTCTTGGTTTTGCGTACTGCCGATCACCAGGGAAAATAAGCCGCTGATTTTAGTGATGTCCAATTGAACGAAGGATGTTGTCGTGATTTCATTGTCTTTATTGCCGGAGATACCGACTCCGCTCTCCGACAGAGATTGATTCTTTCCGAACAACAAATCAAGCCCATTAGCTGAGCCAAAAGCGTAGGCAGTCACGCCTGTGGAACCAGAAGTATAGGTCTGTGAATGGCCCAGAGTCCCTGTTGGGTTGTTAAAGTTGATAGTGTCGGCGGAAGCCGACAACGACAAAAGCCCGAAGGCGACGGTTACAAGCAGGGTCTTCCCGATCAGTTTCAAAGTTATTTCCTTTTAATGCGCTTTATGCGCTGCGAAATGTCAGCAGGAGTGCCGGCTTAAATGTCAGCTTCGGAAGTCCCATCTGCCGCACGGATATAACGCGGTTGGCCCCAATCTAAAACCGCAATAATTATCCTGCTGAAATGAAGTATGCATGGGGATTACGAGTTTAAGGGAAATCAATGGTAATGGATAAATGTTACCTAAGTTCAAATCCGGTAACTACCCTAGAGAGAAAGTGTGCCAATAATATTCGATGTTGTAGCGTCGATTATGGTGAGTTTGAACGTAAATCGGAGTTATTTTGAAGATGGTTGTGAAAATGTGCAGGAACAATTCGAGTCGTCGCGGCTTAGCGAAGAAGCGGAAAGACAGGGTGCCACATTCATCGCGGCTTTATGTGGCGGTGGGGTGTAACTCCCGCTCGCCGGTTCCGCGTCCATTCGGATTCGATCTCTATCCGGACTGACTTGCCCGTAAGGAAGTGGCCAAAACTGCTCCAAACTCTATCTTCAGGCTGTTCAACTAAACTCCGGGCACCCTCTTCCCCACCCATGCGCAAAGAACGCGCATGAATGGGGCACCCAGATGGGTTGTGGTAAAGCCACCCGCCGCGTCGACTTGTTCCACCCGGCCAGAGGGTAAAGTAGTCGTATGACTTTGCGCCAACTCGTTCCAGCGCTCGCTCTGCTTCTCGCCCTCCCTGTAACCGGACAGCGTCCGCGTGGCGCGGAGGAGACGACAGCGCCCAACGGCACGCCTGCGCCGGGTGCTATTCCGCCGCCTGCGGGTACTCCGAAGCCTTCGCCCGACGCTCCGGCGGTCAAGAATCCGCTGCCCGCCGACAAGTCCGCCGCGCAGACCATCACCGTGAACGGCCACACGCTGCACTACACCGCGACGGTGGGGTCGATTACGCTCAAAAGCCATGATGACAAGCCGACTGGCGTGGTGATGTATACGGCGTACACGCTCGATGCTCCGAAAGGCGGGAGCGGAGAGCGGAAGGGCGGGGACGTGCATCGCCCGGTGACGTTTGCGCTCAACGGTGGGCCGGGCGCGTCTTCGGTTTATTTGAACCTTGGGGCCATCGGGCCGAAGCATATCGCGTTCGCCAATGTGGGCGATTCGCCGTCCGATCCCGCGACGCTGACAGACAATCCGGGCACGTGGCTCGACTTTACCGACCTGGTGTTCATCGACCCCATCGGGACGGGCTTTTCGCGCACGCTGGTCGACGAGGCCGAGACCAAGAAATTGTTCTATGGCCCCACCCCGGACATCGAGTATCTGTCCTTGGTGGTCTACAAGTGGCTGGTGGCGAACGACCGCCTGCTGGACAAGAAGTACCTGGTCGGCGAGAGCTACGGCGGCTATCGTGGGCCACGCATGACGTACTATTTGCAGTCGCAGTTGGGCGTGGCGTTGAATGGCCTGGTGCTGGTGAGTCCGTATCTCAACCCGCAGTTTGGGGACGGCAATCTTTCGCCGATCCCGTGGATGATTACGCTACCGTCGATCACCGCGGCGCATCTCGAGAACGAAGGCAAGCTGACCCCGCAGGCCATGCAGGACGTGATTGTGTACACGCGCGGCGAGTATGCGGCGACGTTGCTGAAAGGCCGCAGCGATCCAGCAGCGACCGCGGCCATGATCGCGCGCGTGACCGAGATGACGGGCCTCGATCCGCAGTTTGTGAATTACTCCGGCGGGCGGCTGGACACGCGCGCGTACCTGCGCGAGGTGCATCGCTCGCAGGGGTTGATTGGCAGCGTCTACGACTCGAATGTGACTTCGCCCGACCCGTTTCCGTACTCGCCGGTGCAGGAGTCGAACGACCCGATTCTGGACAGCATCATCGCGCCGACGACGACCGCGATGGTGGACTTCATCACACACACCGTGGGTTGGAAGACCGACGCGCGCTACTTTGCCCTCTCCAATGAAGTGAACAAGCAATGGGACCGGCAGACCGACCTGCGCGCGGGATCGGTGCCGGCGCTGCGCGAGGCGGTGGCGGCCGACCCCAAACTGCGCGTGCTGATCGTGCATGGATGGAACGACCTGTCGTGCGCGTTCATGGGTTCGGTGTTGTCGGTGGACCAGATGCCGCTGATGGGCGACGCGGCGCGCGTGTCGGTGCATGAGTTTCCGGGCGGGCACATGTTCTATACGCGACCGGCCAATCAGGCGGGGCTACACGCGTTGGCGGAGCAGATGGTCGCCGCGCACTAGCGAGTTCAATCAAGGGGGCTGGCAGCAAAATGTTTTGGACTATCCTGCTTGGCATTGCGACCGGTATGCGCACGATGACGGCGATTGCGGCCGTATGCTGGGCGGCGTACCTCGGCTACCTTCCAGTCGAAGGGACATGGGCGGCGTGGACGGGGAAGTTGGCAACGGCGATCATATTCAGCGTGCTGGCGCTGGGCGAGTATATCGGCGACACGCTGCCGCGAGCGCCCAGCCGGACCGACGTTGGGCCGCTGGCAGCGCGTATAGGTTTCGCGGCGCTGGTGGGGGTCATCGTCGCCACCGTGCTGGGGCAGCCGAAGGCGGGCGGGGTCCTACTGGGGGTTGGCGGAGCGCTGATTGGGGCGTATGGCGGCTACCGGGCGAGGATGTTTGGCGCGCGTTTGGCCGGTCGCGATCTACCGGTGGCGCTGGTGGAGTCGGCGGTCGCACTGGGTCTGGCGGCATGGGCGCTGGCGCACATTTATATGGAGATTGTTGCGGGCGCGAACCCGCCGGTGTTGCTGTTGCCACGCTAAGAGCCTGTTCACGATTTCTGTTAAGGCCCGTAGACCTTGTCATCTCGACCGGAGCCTTCGCGCTTTTTGCGAAGGCGTAGTGGAGAGACCTGCAGAATTCCTGCGGCAAGCATATTCGGCGGCGCGGAGAAGCTGCGGGTCTCTCCACTCCGGCGCAAAAAACACGCCTCCGGTCGAGATGACAGCTTTGGGTAGAGCCAAGTAAGGATGACAACTGTTCGGGAGAGCCATAAGATCGTGAACAGGCACTAAGTGCGCCTACCTCTGAATCTTTCGATTAACGGACAACCGCGCGAGTCAACACAACCCGAGTCAACCCTCTTCACCGAACGCCGCCTCCACCACCGCCAACGCTCGTTCCATATCCTCCAACCGCACCTCGATCGTCGTACTCGCAGACCCGGCCTCGGCGTCTTCTTTACTGGCCTTGAACCGGATATTGGCGTCCGCCAGCGCTTTCCGGGCCAACGCAATGTCTGCGTCGGTCTCGAATTCGCCGACGATGAAAAATGGCGTTTCCTCCGCGTCGCCGCCGGACACGACCGGCTCTTCTTCGCGCGGCAATTGTTCTACCGGCACCGGAAAAAGTCCCATGCGCTCGCGCAGTACCCGCACCGCGTCCTGTTGCCGCGTTTTCTCGACAAAGATCGTCAACCAATTCGTTTTGATCTTCGGGCCGTCCTCAGTCAGGCGCCGCATCGCGGGCTCCATGCGCACCGGAATTCCCTGCTCGTCGAGCGCCTGCAGCGCCTGCTCCGCATCGACCGCAATCTGGAACGTCGTCAGTTCCACCAGCGCCGGATCGTCCTCCGCCGCATTCAGGTCCGGCATCGCCTGCGCCGATGGCACAGCGTCGGCGCCGCTCAGTCCCCGCGTGCTCATCGCAGCATCCACCGCCTGCTGCGCGACCGCCGTCAACCCATCCCGCTCGCGATGCAGGTTCAGCAATTCGCTATTGCTCATCGCATCGTAGAGCTGCTGCAACTGCCGCCACTGTTGGTCCGCACTGGTACTCAAAGTTTTTTCCCGCCTGATGATTCAAGTATGTCCATATCGAAGTATGTGGGCGCGGCGCGTTTCATGCAATCCATAAAGTCCACAAAAGCTCGCGCCTCTTCTCGTCTTCTTTCTGTCACTCCCGTAGAGAATCTGCTGTTGTTGTTGCTCGATTCTCGCCCTCATCCAAAGGGTAACGAAGGGAGAAAGGCGCGGCCCCGTATTTGGCCCTTGACACCCAGGATACAATTTAACTAGACGAACAAATCCAACAACACCTCCTCGTCGTCTATAAGTCTATGTTTATGAGCAATTTACAGTATTAAGTGGTTATTATCAATACTTTGCGCTTCAAGTCCAACCTTAAGTCCAATCGAATCTGGACTTTAGAAGAAAGCGAGGGAGGGGTGTCCCACCTAAAAGCATGTTCCACGTGGAACATCGGCCCACGTGCCCAGTTCTTTCCTTCCTATAAGCTCTACACTCCTCCACCACACTCTGCTCTTCTGCTACCCTAGCTCTCATCGGAATGTCCAAAGTTCTCGCCATCGTCAACCAGAAGGGCGGAGTCGGCAAAACGACCACCGCCATAAACCTCGCCGCCTCCCTCGCCCTTGAAGGCCTCTCCACCCTGCTCATCGACTGCGACCCCCAGGCCAACACCACGGGCGGCCTTGGCTTCGGACGGGCAGGTTCCCATGCGGACTCCACAGCCGATTCCCCAGCCCGCCGCACTATTTACGACGTCCTGCTCGGCGAAACCACAGCCGACGAAGCCACTCTGCCCACCGAAGTCCCCAACCTCGCCCTCATTCCCGGCACTCGGAACATGATCGGCGCCAACCTTGAACTGGTCGGCGTCGAACGCCGCGAGTACCTCCTGCGCGACGCGCTACAGCCTATTCGTGACGGCGTTCCGGCCAAATACGCCTTCATCCTGCTTGATTGCCCTCCCGCGCTCGACCTGCTGACGCTCAACGCGCTGGTCGCCGCCGACGGTTTGCTCGTCCCCATGCAGGCCGAGTACTTTGCCCTCGAAGGCATCTCGGAACTCATGTCTACGCTCGACAGCGTGGCCGCCTCCTTCAACCCGCCGCTGGCGCTCGAAGGCGTCCTGCTCACCATGTTCGACGACCGCACCAACCTCTCCCAGCAAGTGACCGAGAACCTGCGCGCCTTCTTCGGGGAGAAGCTCTTGAAGACGGTCATCCCCCGCAACATCCGGCTCGCCGAGGCGCCCAGCCACGGCAAGCCCGTCGCGCTTTACGACCCGCGCTCGCGCGGAGCCGAAGCCTACCACGACCTCGCCCTCGAACTCCTCGCGCGCAATGGGATGACTTCGCCCACACCGCGCGCCAAGCAGCCCATTTCGCCACCCCGCTTCCTCTCCAGCAGCGGAGAAGGATCCTCCTCCAAGCGCAAATGGCCCTTCAAACGATAATAATCAAGCTGTATCCAATAATCACGATTGATAACTCATAACTCATAACTCACCAGAATCCGACGGAATTCCCACCATGTCCACATCCCACAACGACCCCAAACGTCGCGCCCTCGGCAAAGGCCTGGAATCCCTCCTTCCTGCGCGCCCCGTTGCGCCGCCGTCGCCTGAGCCAGCCACAGGCAGAGCCCTCGAAATCCCCACGGGCGACATCGAGCGCAACCCCTTCCAGACACGCTCCCACTTCGACGAGGCCAAGCTCGCCGAGCTGACCGCCTCGGTCGCCGCCTCGGGAGTCGTCCAGCCCATCGTCGTGCGCCCGCTGCCCGGCGGACGATTCCAGCTCATCACCGGAGAGCGCCGTTGGCTCGCCAGCCAGCGCGCGGGCAAGCCGACCATTCCGGCCATCGTCCGCGAAGCCTCCGACGGCCAGGCGATGGAGATGACCATCGTCGAGAACCTGCAACGCGCCGACCTCAACCCCATGGAGCAGGCCCGCGCCTACCAGCGCCTCAGCCGTGACTTCCACCTCACTCAGGAGCAGATGGCCACACGCACCGGCAAGGACCGCGCCAGCATCTCCAACTTCCTGCGGCTCTTGAAGCTGCCCACTGCGGTGCAACTCAACGTTGAGTCGGGCGAGATCGCCTTCGGCCACGCCCGCGCGCTGCTTGCGCTGGAAACTCCCGAAGCCATCGCCGCCGCGACGCAAAAGGTGCTCACTCTGAACCTCTCCGTGCGCGGTACTGAGCACTACGTTCAGGGCCTGCTACACCCCGAAACCCGCGCCAAAGCGGCTAAGCCCGCCACCGCTCAGGATCCGAACGTCCGCGAAGCCCAGGACCAACTCCGCCGCTCGCTCGGCCTCAAAGTCACCATTGAGGACAAGAAAGGCAAGGGTCGCGTCATCATCGAGTATTCTGGTGTCGACGACTTCGACGCCATCCTAGCGGCCTTGGACAACCGCCCATCTCTCTAATGTAGTAACATTGCTACATTGCATTGATTGGAGGGACATTGCCGTGACGACACTCTCAAGCCGAGAAGTGAACCAAGACATTGGACGCGCAAAAAAGGCGGCGGCGAATGGGCCAGTGGTCATTACGGACCGCGGTAGAGCCTCCCACGTCCTACTCACAATTGACGAGTATCGCCGCTTGAACGACGGGGAAGAAAGCGTTGCCGACTTCCTGGCGTCCGACGACAGCGTCGATTTGGAGGAGTTCCTCGACAACCGCAGCTTCTCTTCCCGAAAGGTAATCTTTCGCTAGATGCTCCTGCTCGACACGAATGTCATCTCAGAGCTGCGCAAGGTGAGTCGAGGCCAGGTGCATCCCAACTTCGCCGCGTGGGCTAAGACGCTGCGCTGGTCTGATCTTTATCTATCGGCCATCACCATTCACGAGCTTGAAATAGGGGTATCGCGCCTGGCGCAGTACGATGCCATGCAAGCCGACATACTCAGGGATTGGCTGGACAACAAGGTGTTACAAAGGTTTGCGTCTCGCATCCTTCCTGTCGATACGGCAGTCGCCACCCACAGCGCCAGAATACTTCTCCCCCGAACGAGGCCGCTCGAAGACGCCCTCATCGCCGCGACTGCGTATGTCCATCGGATGAAGATCGTTACGCGCAACCAAGCGGACTTCGAGGATTATGACATTGAAGTCGTCAATCCGTGGGCCGCAGTCTGATCGCGTTAGGACAAATCGAAGACTTCTACAACATTAGTGCTCAACCTGCAAATATAGCGATACACTGCGCTTACCATCGCACCGCAGCGTCGCCGTATCTGCATTTCCAAGTGAGCGTTTTCAGCATGTCCCTGTCGAAGAGACGTTATATCGAACTCGTGTTGTTGATGGGGCTGGCTTCGAGCGCGGCGACCACCGCCGCGGGCGCGCAGACCGCGCCGCCTCCAAACCTCGGCATTCCCCTCCCTCTGGCGAGTTGGTCGGTGCACCGCGGCGACGATCCCCTCTGCGCGGCGGTGGACGATGCGGGATGCGGCCCTACCGGGAGCGATCTGCTGGAGGCAAGTCGCCCCGGCGATGCCTGGTATCGCATCCACGTGACTCTGCCGGACGATCTGCGCGCGGTCCCGCAACTTGCCGTTTTGATGCAGGGCGAGCGGTCGATATACCGCGTCTTCGTCAACGGCCACGACATCGGCGGCTCGGGCGATATGAATACGCGACGCGGCCCGGACCAGGCGCGCACAATCCTGACCTTTCCCTCCGACCTTGCGCCTGAGGGCCATCTGGTGCTGGCATGGCACATCGTTGGGATACCGTCTCCGCTGCGCAATTTCTATCTTGCACCGCGGCTGGGCACACCGGCGCAGATGCTGATCGCGGAGCGCTTCGATACTCTCAGCTATCTTCACAAGTACTGGCTTCACTACCTTTGCCATCTGCTGATTCTCGCCGCTGGCGCGTTCTTCCTTCTGCTCTTCGCCATGCAACGGCAGTTAAAGGAGTACCTGTGGCTTGGCCTGCTTCTGATGTCGACGGGCCTCTTGCGGAT
>JBBRCA010000059.1:0-16631 GCA_038205325.1 Terriglobales bacterium
TAAACGGCACGGGATTGGTCGTGTGCGCCGTATGCGGCCCCCCACTTACGGGATCGATCAGCATCTCCGCGTTTCCATGGTCGGCCGTAATAATCCACCGCGCCTCATGCTGTCGTACAGCTTTATAAATTCTCCCCAGACAAGCATCCACCACCTCGACCGCGCGCACCGTAGGTTCAATCTTCCCAGAGTGGCCCACCATATCCGCATTCGCAAAGTTCACAATAATCACATCGAACGCCGTGTCCGCAATCGACTTGATCAACACATCCGCGATCCCATTCGCCGACATCTCTGGCGCCAAATCGTAAGTCGCCACTTTCTGCGACGCCACCAACTCCCGCTCCTCTCCCGCGAACGGCTTCTCAATCCCGCCATTAAAGAAGTAAGTCACGTGCGCATATTTCTCTGTCTCCGCCACCCGCAAATTGCGAAGATCATGCGCCGCCATCAAATTTGCTAGCAGGTTATCCATGCTCTCCGGCGGAATCACCATCGGCAGCGCAAAGTTCTTGTCATACTGCGTCATAGTGACATAGTGCAACCCCGTCGGCGTCAGCGCACGCGGAATCTCCGCGTCCAACTCCGCGGCCTTAGGCAGCGACTTACCACCATCCGCCGCCAACCCGCTATTCCGAGTCAGGACGCGGGTAATCTGCCGAACTCGATCCGCCCGGTAATTAAAACAAATCACCGCGTCATGATCCGCAATTCGCCCCACCGGCTCGCCGCTTTCATCCACGCAGACAAACGGCTCAATAAACTCATCGGTAACTCCGTTGTTATAGCTCTCACGCACCCGCGCCACCGCGTCGCGGTAAGCCCCGCCAGCAGCCTGCCCGGTCACCATTGCATCAAAAGCTTTGCGCTCCTTCTCCCAGCGCAGGTCGCGATCCATCGCAAAGTAGCGCCCACTCACGCTTGCGAGCTTCCCCACCCCATACTCCGCAAACTTTTGCTGTAACTCTTCAAGATACCCCGCACCGGAAGTTGGCATCGTGTCCCGTCCATCCATGAACGCATGAATGAAAACCCGCGTCAGCCCCTGCTGCGCCGCCATCTTCAACAACGCATGAAGATGCCGCTGATGGGAATGCACACCCCCATCCGACACAAGCCCAATCAGGTGCAGAGTGCGTTGCCCCTCACTGGCGTGACGCATCGCCTTCAGCAGTGTCGCGTCATCAAAGAACTTTCCCGAAGCAATGGCCTCATCGATGCGCGTAATATCCATCCGCACAATCCGTCCCGCGCCGAGATTCAGATGCCCAACTTCGGAGTTTCCCATCTGCCCATCCGGCAGCCCCACAAAATGCTCACTCGCCCGAATAATCGTATTCGGATACTCCGCAATCAGCCTGTCATAGGTCGGCTTCCGCGCCAAAGCAATCGCATTGCCGCGCGTCTCTGCACGGACACCCCACCCATCAAGAATCGTAAGAATGACCGGTCCACCCTTGCGCATCTACTCTCCGCAGTTGACGCTCGCCCTACCCAAAAACTCCGCCGTCTGGCCCAGTTCTTCCTCAATCCTCAGTAACTGGTTATACTTCGCAATCCGATCCGTCCTACTTGCCGACCCGGTCTTAATCTGCCCCGCGCCCGTGCCCACTGCTAGGTCCGCAATGAATGTATCTTCCGTCTCACCCGACCGATGCGAAATAATCGACGTATATCCATTCCGCCGGGCCAGCTCAATCGCATCGAGCGTCTCGGAAACCGTGCCAATCTGATTCACCTTCACCAAAATCGAATTCGCCACGCCTTCTTCAATCCCCCGCTGTAGCCGCTTCGAGTTGGTCACAAACAAATCGTCTCCGACTAACTGCACCTTCCGCCCAATCTTCTCCGACAGCATCTTCCAGCCGTTCCAATCGTCCTCGGCCAATCCATCCTCAATCGAAATAATTGGATACTGACGCACCCAACTCTCCCAATACGTTGCCATTTGTTCCGAGTTCTTTTCGCTCTTGTCCGACTTTTTGAAAACGTACTTTCCCGTCTCTTTGTTATAGAACTCGCTGGCCGCCGGATCGAGCGCAATTGCAATTTCTTCGCCCACCTTGTACCCCGCCAGATCGATCGCCTCAAGAATCACTTCCAGCGCTTCCACATTCGACTTCAAGCTCGGCGCAAAACCACCTTCGTCCCCGACCGCCGTGTTATACCCCTTCTTCTTCAGCACGCCTTTGAGCGTATGGAAAACCTCCGTGCCCCAGCGCAGCGCGTCCGAAAACGTCTCCGCGCCCACCGGCATCACCATGAACTCCTGAAAATCCACGTTGTTGTCCGCATGCGCGCCGCCGTTCAAAATATTCATCATCGGCGTCGGCAGAATGCACGCATTCACACCGCCGATATAGCGGTACAGCGGCACCCCCAACGCCTGTGCCGCTGCCCTCGAGCACGCCATCGACACCGCCAGAATCGCGTTCGCACCCAGCCTGCTCTTGTTTTCCGTACCGTCGAGCGCGATCATCGTCGCGTCGATCAGCCGCTGATTCGCCGCGTCCATGCCCGCCAACTCCGGCGCAATCAGGCTCTCGACATTTTCGACCGCTCCCAGCACGCCCTTGCCCAGATAGTGTTCCTTGTCGCCATCGCGCAACTCCACCGCCTCATGCTCGCCAGTAGAAGCCCCACTCGGCACCGCCGCGCGCCCGCGCACGCCGCCCTCCAGCACCACATCGGCTTCCACCGTCGGGTTCCCCCGGCTGTCCAGAATTTCACGCGCATGTATCGACGCAATCTCAGTCATCGTTCTCCTCTGTCCTCTTGCTAATGTTTGCTGTTGCATAATCCGGTGCTGCAATCTGTCCTTCAAGCCCGGTCGGCGGTCGACCGCAACACTGCGTCCGCCCGCGTCCGAAATCAACTCAACCAACTCCGCCATTTCATCGCCCCGTCGCACTCCATTCTACCAAGCCAAATTTTTTCAGCTGACGATTGCCGGACGTTCCCAACCCGCTTCCGCCACCTGCGGCATCACCAGTCGCACCTTCGTCCCGCGTCCCGGACGACTCACCACCTCCACCGCCGCACCCTCGCCATACAGCACGTCCATGCGTTCGCGCACGTTCTTCATTCCAATCCCCGAACTCTCGCGCGCCAGCCCGCCATTTGGTGAAGACACCGCCCGGCCCGGCTCCATGCCCACCCCATCGTCTTCGATTTCGACGATCAGCCGCTCGCCCTCCAACCTGCTCCGCAGCGTCACCGTGCCGCCGCCGATGCGCGGCTCCAGTCCATGCTTGATGCTGTTCTCAATCAGCGGCTGCAGCAACATACTCGGCACCACGACATCCAGTGTGTCCTCCGCAATCTCTTTCACTACGCGCAGTTTTTCCCCAAACCGTACGACCTCGATGTCCAGATAGTCGTCCGTAAACGCGAGCTCTTCGCTCAACGGCACAAACGCTTCGCGGTCCTTCAGCAGCACGCGCAGAATGTTCGCCAGCTTCACGATCATCTCGCGCGCCAGCTCCGGCTTGGAACGAATCAGCGACGCGATCGAGTTCAGCGTGTTGAACAAAAAATGCGGATTGATCTGCCGCTGCAGCGCATCGAATCGCGCCTCCATCAACAACCGGCTCTGCTCCTCCAGCTTGTGGTCGAGCCGCACCGCGTTCCATATCTTCAGCGGTATCCCCAACACCACCGGCGGTGCCGCGCATATCGCCAACTCCACCAGCCACGACCGCGAGTACAGGTCGAAATAGCGGTGCGGATAGAACCGCGCCAGCATACTGCACCCAAACTGCACGGCCACAATCAGCCCCAGCAGCAGCATCTGATTGTCGAGGTGCGGGTACCTCACCTTCCCTCGCACCCATCGATAAATGCTCAAATCGATCAGCGGCGAAAACGACCAAATCTCGTCCGCGCGCAGGAACCTTCCCGCCGCGCTGTATATTGCGGCCACCGCGAGGTTCACGGGCAGCGCCAGATACTCATGATGCAAAACCGCCGGCACCGCCAGCGCCACCCCGCCCACCGCCGCCGCCGCCGGCCCCATCACCAGCGCCAGCAGGATTGTTGCTTCAAACGACAAATCCGCCGCCAGAAAATTTGGCACCCGCACCCTGATCCACACGCCCAGCATTAGCGGAACGCACACCATCGCCAGCAACTTCAGCGAATCCTTCCGGCTGCGCCGCGTCTCCAACAACAGCCGCTTGAACGTGATCCCGCGTGCTAGTGAACTGGCCACAGCCGCCGCCACGCCCAGTTCCACCAGCAGCGTAATCAGAATCAGTTTGGAGTCGCTCGCACCCACGCCTCTACTCTACGCGCGACGCATCTCTATGCGCGACGCATCGGCCGTTGCTTTTGCAGTTGCCTTTCTTTCTGTCATTCCCGCAGGGAATCTGCTTTTGCTGTTGCATTTGCTCTTGCTTTTCTCACTGTCATTCCGCAGCGCAGCGGAGAAATCTGCATTTCCCTCCGCACGCCACAAATCAGGCTTCGCCGTCACCGAGCCCGCACATCCGCCCGCTGATGAATCAAACCCCCATCCCGCGAATCTATAATGTCTGTAATGACCTTCGACAGCATCCGTAAAGTGGCCGACGCAGATTTCCCCACACGCTGGGCCCACTTCCGCATTCTCGGCTTCGAAGGCACCGTCGAGCGCGCGGAATCCAACACGTCTCTATCCCAAAAGCGCATCGAGTCCGCCGTCGCTCTCGTCCTCGGCGACATCCATGCGACGGCCCCCATCGTCCGCATCCACTCGCAATGCCTCACCGGAGACGTCTTCCACTCCCTGCGTTGCGACTGCCACGACCAGCTTCACCTCGCCCTCGCCCGCTTCGCCGATGAGGGCGCCGGCATCCTCCTCTACGAGCAGCAGGAAGGCCGCGGCATCGGCCTCATGGCCAAGCTCCGCGCCTATGAACTCCAGGACCAGGGCCTCGACACGGTCGAGGCCAACCACGCCCTCGGCTACCGCACCGACCTCCGCGAGTTCGAACTCCCCGCTGAGATTCTTAAACTTCTGGGAGTGAAAAACGTCCGCCTCATGACTAACAACCCCGAAAAAGTCGCCGCCCTCGAAGCCGCCGGCATCACGGTCACGGAGCGCATCTCCGCCGCCATCCCCAGCGAACCCACCTTCGAGCGCTACCTCCAAACCAAGCACGACAAAATGGGCCACCTCATCGGGTAAGTCATTCACCTATGCCACACAACGTCTCAATGGCGCGTCGATTTGTGTTGCTTTTAAAGCCTTGGGCTCGTTGCATTGCGCTCCTATCGCAAATTTGCGCTATTGTTGATATACAGATACAGCAAACTCAGCTTTTTGTACACGCAATGGGCCCTGATGATGGATGTCGGTTTCTCCTTGCAGAATTCTCTACAGGAGACGGCCAGTGGCTTTCGAACTGTTTTGCACCACGAGGTTCCCCATGTCGGCCACTGGATTGACCGCATTCCAAAGCGCGGATTTCCTTGCCCCTCTACCGGTGCCGCCCCCATCGGCCTTGGCGGCACTGACATCGAACACTCAAGCCCTCAACGGAACCGGATTGGTGCTGATCGTCGATGACGAGGAACTGGTGCTGCGTCTGACCGGCATCATCCTTGTGGGGCATGGATACCAGGTCTTGACGGCCCTCGATGGAAAGATAGCCGTGCAAATAGTTCAAGAGAGAAGACATGAACTTGCGTTGGTGATCCTGGATCTCATCATGCCGGTCATGGGAGGAGTCGAGGCCTTTGCAGCCATAGCAGCGATAGCGCCCGAATTGCCTGTCATTTTGATGACCGGTTACGATCCCGTCGACGCAGTGGGCCGGTTTGACAAGGATGCGCTGGCCGGTTTCATTCAAAAACCGGGGTCGGTTCCCGTCCTTCTTCAAACCGTAAAAGCCGCGATTCAGCGAGACCGTCGCGGTCTCAACTAACCGTGTAAAAATCAATTAGAGGATATTTCTTCCAAGAATCGCTCGCAGCACGGTTCACAGAAGGTATGGGTGAAGTTGAATTGCTCGGGAAGTCCCGGCTCACTCAGAATCGAATCGATTTCTTTCCACTCGGTGGAGCTGGCCGGATACCTGTACTGATTGCAATTGCTGCAAACGGGGATGATTGTGGAAGCTGTGGGTGACGGAAGGGCGATGGGTCGCTGCGTCTCTTTCAACACCACCGATTCATACCGCACACGATGGTTGTCGAAGGTGAGCGACATCCTCATGTCTCTTCGAGTTTCCGGGCTGTCGCAGCGATATTCGAATGTTAAGGAGCGGCCAGTCTCCAAGATGCGCTCGTGGAACCTGCGGTAAATATCACGCACCTCCGCCCCGGAAATGAAGTTGAATAAGTTGTGGCCAATGATATCCGGGAACTTGAATGGAAAGGCGAACACCGGATCGTGTTCTGCCGTCTGCTCCGAGATCTGGGCTTCGGCTTCCACGATTGTGCCGTCTGCCGTCACGCAATAAGTCATCTTGGTTTGCATCGTCGTCCTCGCAAAGCGTTGCGTGTCTGCTCCGTCCGCAGGCTCCTGATTTTATACCGTTCCGAACAAGCCAGAACACTATCCACGCTATTCTGCGACTTCTCGTACCGCCAGGGGACTTTCGGTTCACACGCACTGCATGACGACTTCGATGATGAGTCTGATGCGTAGTAGGCGGAAATCAAAAAATCCGGCTCAACTCCCGATGCCCATGCACCACTCGCACGATCTCCACCTCGTCGATAGGCCCATCATCCGTATCGGGATGAGTTTCATAGAGAATCAAATACGCGCCTTCCACCAGCATCCTAGCCGTAGGCGCAATCTCAGAACGACGTGCGCCCAGTCGCGGATGAGTGATGAGCAGTTCCGCTCGCTCCTCAATCTACGTGTATCAGCGCTCCGCAGCCGACGGATTGTCCAGCCCGATCGTGACGTAGATATCCAGCAAATCTTCCCGCGCCTGAGGCGTCCAGAGCAGTGTCAAGTTCACGCAGCCTGGCTCACAGCTTTCTCGAGCCGCCGCCGCGCTTCATCGCGAGTCTTCGCCATATCCAACGGCACCGCGTCCCCGACTGCCTTCCCTACACGCCAAAGCTCGCGCAATCGCTCCAAATCCTCGCCGCGCGGCACCTCACCAACCGCTTCACTCGGCGTGGAGTACTCGCCAGTCTCAACGACCGTCTTTGCTGCTGAGTGCGAATTTCCGGTCAATGCAGCGCTGCTTTTCTGAACATCTGACATCGCAGATCCCCTAGTAAATACTACCGCTGCTTACCCAACTCCCCTAACAAATCCGCCGCCGTAGTGCGATCTCCATGAACGTGAACGATCTTCTCATAGAAAATATTTCCCTTGCGATCCACAAGAAACGTGGACGGATACGCCGTCTCTTTGGGAGCGTCCCAGCGCAGCCCATAGAGGTTGGTCATCTTGTAGTCGGGGTCGATCACCAGATGCACGTTCGCGGGCAGCTTTTCCTGCGGTGCGAGAAACTCTTTCGCCCGCTGATCCAACTCCGCCGGAGGCCCGGGGTACACCAGCAGAACTTCCGTCTTCAGCGCCGCAAACTTGGCCGCGTTCTGAATGAAGTCATGCACCTGCCGTTCGCAGTACGGGCATTGATACCCCGGATAGCCGCGCAACACCACCAGCACCACGGTGGAATTGGCCGTCAACGCGGACAGCGAAACCTGTCCGCCTTCCGGCGTAGCCAGCGTAAAGTCCGGCGCTTTCTTCCCCACCTCTGGCGTCTGCGCACGACCCGCACCAGGCGCTAAGGCGAAAACCAGACTGAGAAGCAAAGTGGAATACGTTCGAAGTTTCATAAAATCTCCCATGCGCCAGTTTACCGCTTTTTAGACCTGCGCTAGTTCCACCTGCTGAGCGGCACCCTTTCAACACCCGATGCGGAGGGCTTGAGCCGCTCCCGGACACCGCCGATAATCGTTTCATGGACCTCCGCGCCCTTCCTAAGATCGAGCTCCACCTCCACCTCGACTGCTCCCTCAGCTACGACGCCGTACACACCCTCGCTCCCACCGTCTCTCGTGCAGAGTACGACCGCGACTACATCGCCCCGGCCCGCTGCACCAACCTCGCCGACTTCCTTCGCTGCCCTCCCCGCGCCAACGGCCTCATGCAAACCGAAGCCAACCTGCGTTTCGTCACCGAAGACCTCTTCCACCAACTTCACGCCGACAATGTCGTTTACGCTGAAATCCGCTTCGCCCCGCTCCTGCACCTTGAAGCCGGTCTCACGCCGCAACAAGTCGTCCGTGCCGTCGACTCTGCCACCGAGCGCATGATCGCTGCCACCGGCATCGAAGCCCGCATCATCCTTTGCACCTTGCGCCACTTCACGGCAGCGCAATCGCTCGCCACCGCTCACCTCGTCCACGAGTTCCGCGGCACCCGCGTCACGGCCCTGGACATCGCCGCCGACGAAGCCGGCTTCCCTCTCGCACCCCACGTCGAAGCCTTTCGCTTCGCCCGCGAGCACGACCTTTTCCGCACCGCCCACGCCGGCGAAGCGCTCGGCCCCGAAAGCGTCTGGGAAACCCTACGCCTCCTCCAACCCACCCGCATCGGCCACGGTCCCCGCAGCATCGAAGACCCCGCCCTCGTCGAACACCTCCGCCGCGAGCGCATCCACCTCGAACTCTGCCCCACATCGAACCTGCAAATCATCCCCTCGATCCCGCGTTGGGAAGACCACCCCATCGACCGCCTCTACCGCACCGGCGTCCCCCTCAACGTCAACACCGATGGCCGAATGTGTACCCCCACCACCCTCACCCGCGAATACCAGGGCATGGCACGCGTCTTCAACTGGACGCACGAGCAATTCCTCGCCACCAACCTCATGGCCATCGACGCCGCCTTCGTCGCAGACGATGTAAAAACAAAACTCCGCGCGTCCCTCACTGCCGCCTACCTCACTTAGCCTGTAGCCTGGTTTCTTGTTGCCATTCCGCACCCTGAGCTTGTCGACAGGAAAGGAATCTGCTGTTGCTGTTGCCTTTGTTTTTCTTTCTGTCATTCCCGCAAGGAACCTGCTGCCCTTCGCGGCTTCATCAACCTCCGGACCGCCCATCGAAAACGCCAAGAGATCTCGTTCACACCACCTAACACCTCCCAAATATTTCCACCACGGTCTGCACGCCCCTCTCATTTTCATATACAACTGATTTACCTGCCGTCGATCAAATTCCGCGTCGCCAACTCCAATCAAACCGAAACCCGAGGCCACATCCATGGCATTTGCTTTTCTCGACCGCAGCCACTCCATTGCCAAACCCGGCTACAGCCGCTGGCTCGTTCCCCCGGCCGCCCTCGCGATCCATCTCTCCATCGGCCAGGCCTACGCCTTCTCGGTTTTCAAAAACCCGCTGCTCGCGCTTCATGCCGCCGACGGTTCCGCATGGTCGCTCAAAGAGGTCGGCTACATCTTCTCCATCGCCATCCTTTTTCTAGGCCTGTCGGCCGCGCTCTTTGGCGCCTGGCTGGAAAGGGCCGGCCCGCGCCGCGCGATGTTCTACTCGGCCTGCTGTTTCGGTGCCGGATTCTGCGTCGCCTCCGTAGGTGCCTCCTTCCATTCGCTCACTCTCATCTATTTCGGCTACGGCGTGCTCGGCGGCATCGGCCTGGGCCTGGGCTATATCTCGCCCGTCTCCACGCTCATCAAGTGGTTCCCCGACCGTCCCGGTCTCGCCACCGGTCTGGCCATCATGGGTTTCGGCGGCGGTGCCATGATCGGCGGCCCGCTCGGCAATCAGTTGATGGCCCACTTCAAAGCCGCCGGCCAGCCCGCGATTCCGTACACCTGGATCGCGATGGGCGTCGTCTACTTCATCTTCATGATGTTTGGCGTCTTTACCATCCGAGTTCCACGCGAGGGCTGGAAGCCCGCGGGTTGGTCGGGCGAAACCAAAGTCTCAGCACTCATTTCCACGCACAACGTCGATGTCCATCATGCCTGGCGCACGCCGCAGTTCTGGCTGCTGTGGATCATTCTCTTCACCAACGTCACGGCCGGCATCGGCATCCTCGAGCAGGCCGCGCCCATGATTCAGGATCTCTTCAAAGGCGTCGTCAGCCCCACCGCTGCTGTCGGATTCGTCGGCCTTCTATCCATTTTCAACATGGCCGGACGCTTCTTCTGGGCCAGCATGTCCGATATCCTCGGGCGCAAGCCAACGTACTTCATCTTCTTCGCGCTGGGCATCGTCCTTTACTTCTTCATGCCCGCGACTCGCCTTGGACAACTCGGTTCCGTCAATCTTTTCGTCGCCATCGCAGTGGTTGCCCTCTCTATGTACGGCGGCGGTTTCGCCACCATTCCCGCCTATCTCAAAGACCTTTTCGGCGGTTTCAACGTCTCCGCGATTCACGGCCGCTTGTTGACAGCCTGGTCTCTTGCAGGCATCGTCGGGCCGCTCATCGTCAACGCCATACTGGACCACTACGTCGCCACCCACCGCCCCAAGGCCGAGGCCTACCCGCTCATCCTGCACATCATGTGCGGCCTGCTGGCCGTCGGTTTCGTGGCCAACCTGCTGGTCAAACCGGTCGACCGGAAATACTGGATGCGCGATGAAAAAGAGTCGGAACCAAACCCCTCGAAACTCGTCGCCAGCAACTGATCCCACTTCCCTCTTCCGACTCAGGAGACCCGCATGAACGAACCCCGAAGCGACACCGCAAACCGTTCCACCACTTCTCCCCTGCTGATCGCCGCCGCCTGGCTGGTCGTTGTCCTCCCGACCGCCTGGGGCCTCAGCTACACCGTCCAGAACGCCCTCAAGATCTTCGACCACACCCCCGTCCCCGCCGCCACCGTCACACCGCCAGCCAAGTAAACCCCGTCTTTTTGGAGAGAGTGGGGGCCGTCAGGTCCCCTGAATGACCGCAGGATTTTCGTGTGCTTCGCGGTCGCTTGCCGTCTTAAAACCCGCATTAGACCTGCTAAAATAGGTCTCTGTGACCTCTTCCGCCACGCTCGAACCTGCGGTCCTCGAAACCCCTTCCAACGACCTCCCGCCGACCCGTCCCCGGGTGGGGTTCGTCTCGCTCGGCTGCCCTAAAAACCTGGTCGACTCCGAAGTCATGATGGGCCTGCTCCACCACAACGGCGCGCACCTCACCCCCGACGCCGAGGACGCCGACATCATCGTCGTCAACACCTGCAGCTTCATCGACAGTGCCAAGCAGGAATCCGTCAACACCATCCTCGAAATGGCGAAGCACAAGATCGCCGCTGGCGGTCGCGCCCGCAAGCTCATCGTCGCCGGCTGCCTGGTCGAGCGCTACCGCGACGACATCATCGCCAACATCCCGGAAGTCGACGCCGTCGTCGGCACCGGCGAACTCGAAGCCATTCTCGCCGCCGCAGGCCTCACACCCACCGGTCACGCCGCCGCTTCCCCCTTCACCATCCTCACCGAGCATCAAGCCCAAAACTTCACCGCGCAGCAAGCCGAAAAAGTCCAAATCAGCCGCGCCTCCTCCGCCGTCCACCAACACTCCCGCCCCGAATCCAACGGCCCCCAACTCCAACGCAAACAAGCCTTTTTTGAGCGCGCATCCCACGACTCGCTTGGTTTGTCGTCCGATGCGTCTCCTGGTTTGTCATCCCGCAGCGCAGCGGAGGGATCTGCTTCTGACACCACCTCAGAGTTGTCATCTCGACCGGAGTTCGCGCTCTTTGCGGACGCAGTGGAGAGACCTGCATCCGGCACTCCCACAACCTCTCGCCCCGAAGGCGACCTCCGCGAGCAGCAAGGCCGCTTCTCCCGCGCCGAGTGGCACGGTGCCACCGCCGCTCTCCCCACCTACCTCGCCGACGAGTACACTCCGCGCATTCTCTCCACTCCGCGCGCCTCCGCCTACATCAAGATCGCCGAAGGCTGCGACCATCCGTGCACCTTCTGCATCATCCCGCAACTGCGCGGCAAGTTCCGCTCCCGTCGCATCGGTTCCATCCTCGCCGAAGCCCAGAACCTCATCGCGCAGGGCGTCCGCGAAATCACCCTCATCGGCCAGGACACCACCTGCTACGGCGAAGACCTCGAACCCCAATCTTTTCCGGCCACCACTTCGGGTGGCCCATCCTTCGCGCACTTTGCGAAGGGTGGGGTAAGTGCCGCCACAAATCTGTCATCTCGACCGGAGTCCGCGCTCTTTGCGGACGCAGTGGAGAGACCTGCATCTGGCATCACCCCAGAGTTGTCATCTCGACCGGAGTCCGCGCTCTTTGCGGACGTAGCGGAGAGACCCGCAGTTGATGCGTCCACAAACTTCCGCCGCCCCGAACTCGCCGACCTCCTCGAAGCCCTCGCCGCCCTCCCCGGCCTGCATTGGCTGCGCTTCCTCTACACCTACCCCAACAAAGTCACCACGCGCCTGCTCGAAACCATGGCCGCGCACGACAACATCGCCAACTACCTCGACGTCCCCCTCCAACACGCCAGCGGGCCTTTACTCAAATCCATGAAGCGCGGCGGCAACGCCGAAATCTTTCTCAAGCTCATCGATAAAGCGCGCACAACCGTCCCCGGCATCGTCATCCGCAGCACCTTCATCGTCGGTTTCCCCGGCGAAACCGAGCACGACTTCCAAGTCCTCTGCGACTTCGTCGAAGCCGCCGAAATCGACTGGCTCGGCGTCTTCAGCTACTCCGACGAAGAGGGCGCAGCGGCCTTCAACATGGCCCCCGAAACGAAAGTCCCCAAGCGTACTATCGAGTCCCGCCGCCGCAAGCTGATGAAGCTCCAGCAAAAAATCAGCGCCCGCAAAAAGGCTGAGTGGATCGGCCGCGAAGTCGACCTCCTCGTCGAAGGCGAGTCTGAGGAAACCGACCTCCTCTGGGAAGGCCGCACCCTCCTGCACGCCCCCGAGATCGATGGCAAAGTCTTCATCAACGACTTCGGCCCCCACGAAACCCTCGTCCCCGGCACCTTCTACCGCGCCCAAATCACCGAGTCCCACGCCTACGACCTCGTCGCCCGCATCGTTGAATAAACGGTTGAAAGCTAGGCTAGTTTGCTACCGGTAAGACCGCAAACTGCACTTGCAAGGGCCTCCAGAATTTGTTCATCAGAGAGTTCCGAGAAGATTGGGAAATCTGTAGCGTTTCCGCTGGGACCACTGACTCCATCAGAAGTGCGACATTCAGATAGCGCCGAGTTGCAGCCCAATCGCCCGACGCATGCTTGGATGGAACGTTTTGAGGTGGACATAGCCTAGCAGCACTAATCTTGTATGACCCTTTTGTAATATGTAATGACATGAGTAGCCTCACACCCACCTTCCACGGCCACCGCGCCCTCAAACTCGCCGGCACCCGCCGCTGGCACACCTTCGCCACTGCACCCGAAGTCATCCCTCCGCAGTGGGACGAGTTCAACCGGCTCGCCCTCCCCAACCGTGCTGAAGCCACCGAAACCTACGGCGTCACCTGCCAGATGGACAGGCCCAACCAGCGCTTCGAGTACCTCGCTGGCTACGAGGTCGAAGACTTTTCCAACCTCCCCAACGACATCGGCCGTATGATCGTCCCCGCCGCGCACTACGCCGTCTTCACGGTCGCCAGCATCTGGGAAATGCAGCAGTTCTGGCAGGATGTCTTCCAATCCTGGCTCCCCGCCTACGGCCACAAGCTCTCCCACGCCTCCCCAAATTTTGAGCGCTACGACGAGCGTTTCGACCCCGTCACCCGAGGCCCCCTCGAAATCTGGATACCCCTCGAAAAGTGACTTTCAATCATCTAAATTCTCATGGCGAAAACTCTCCACTGCCCAATCTGCCGCAAAGTCGTTGCGCTCGACTTGCCCAACGTCCCGTTCTGCTCGGACCGCTGCCGCCTGATCGACCTCGGTAAGTGGGCCTCAGGCGACTACAAAATCACCTCACCCATCCTCGACCCCGACCTGCTCGAAGACCTCGAACACGCCCGGCAGCAACAACACCCCCTCGGAGACCCCGAGGTCGAAACCAAGTTCTGGAAAAACTGACCGCACCCATCAAATGTGGTTCCTATGTGTCGATTTTGAGACTTGGGCATCGCGCCACGCGCGACGCTCTCCTCCGCGCAACGTAAAATTCAAGCAATGCCGCACAAAACCAAATGGGCTTGGACGCTCGCCACCTTCTTCGGCGCGGGCCTGCTTTCGCCCGGCCCCGGAACCTACGGCTCCATCGCCGCGCTCTTGCTGTGGTACGCCGCCGCGCACGCGCTCCATCCCGGCACTACAATCCTCGCTGTCGCGACCACCATCGCCGCGATAGCAACCACCCTCATCGGCATCCCCGCCTCCACCATCGTGGCCCGCGAGTCCGGCCGCGAAGACCCCGGCCACGTCGTCATCGACGAAGTCGCCGGCCAGCTCATAGCCCTCATCGCCGTCGCGCCCGACTGGAAACACGCCGCCCTCTCGCTCGTCCTCTTCCGCCTATTCGACATCTGGAAGCCCTGGCCCATCCGCCGCCTCGAAGCCCTTCCCGGCGGCACGGGCATCATGCTCGACGACGTCGCCGCCGGCCTCCTCGCCCTCGCCTGCGCCCAACTGGTCGGCCGTTTTTTCTAGCCCACCACGACCGAAGCGGACCGGATTTCCGAACACCATAGCTTTGCTTTTCTTTCTGTCATTCCCGCAGGGAACCTGCTTCCGTCGTCTGCTCATTTGCATCGCCTCACGCACGCGCATACCCTGAACGTCAATGCCCTTGCGCGACTACATCCCGAGCGAAACCCTCGACCCACGCGCCCCCCACCTCACCGCCCTCGCTCCCAGCGCCGCGCTTCCCGGCGGTCGCATCGAAGTCTCCGGCACCCTACTCGGCCCCGCCAACGACGCCCTCCCCACCGCTCTCATCGGCGAAACCCCGGCCGCCGTCACGCTCAGCCGCTCCACCCGCGCCATCATACAAGTCCCCGAAGGCGCCATCGCCTCCGGCCTCCATCTCATTCACGGAAACGCCCGCAGCAACGGCCTCCCGCTGCGCGTCGCCGTGCCTCTTGTCGAGACCGTCCTCCCCGTCGCCAACCCGGCGGTCGACGCCAACGGCAACATCTTCGTCATGCACTCCGGCCCGCGCGGCGAAAAAGTCGACGTTGCCATTTACCGCGTCGACCGCGACTTCCAGGTCCGCCCCTTCGTGCGAGACCTGCTCAACGTCTCCTCCCTTGCCTTCGACAGCGAAGGCTTCCTCTACGCCAGCTCGCGCGCCGAGGGCACGGTCTACCGCATCTCCCCCAGCGGCGAAATCTCCACCTTCGCCGAGGGCATGGGCATCGCCACCGGCCTCGCCTTCGACCCCGACGGCAACCTCTTCGTCGGCGACCGCTCCGGCACCATCTTTAAAATCTCTAAACCCGCGCGCGACATCTCCACCCCGGGAGCTTCGACACCCGCCGGCGAGACTTTCGTCTTCGCCACACTCGAACCCTCTATCGCCGCCTACCATCTCGCCTTTCGCGACGACGGCACGCTGCTCGTCACCGCGCCGACCACGTCATCCAACGACGTCATCCACGCCATCGACCCCGCTGGCAACGCGACCCTCTTCTACCGCGGCCTGGGCCGACCCCAGGGCCTCGCGCTGGACGCCGAAGGCAACGTCTATGTCGCCGCCTCTCTCGCCGGCCGCCGTGGCATCGTCCGCATAGACGAACACCGCCACGCCGAACTCGTCCTCTCCGGCGACGACCTCGTCGGCCTCGCCTTCCTCGACGATGGCCTCGCCGCCCTCACCACCCGCTCCGCCCTCTTCCACGTCGAGCTAGGCATCGCAGGACGACCGCTCGTGTAGCCGCTGCCCCGCTACCGCTCAAAAGTTATTCCGGGCGTTGACAAATTGAACGCTCATGCGTCCTACCAGCGACATACCAATCACAATAGATTTCGCGAGTCGGCGTCCGGAAATGGGGTGCCTGCTTTCTTTATTTCCGGAGGCAATCCATGAAATTCAATTGCATCATACTTTTCCTGCGCGTCCTGATGCGCAAGAACTTCGCAACGGCGGTCGTTGCTGCGTTTTTCCTGATGGCTTGCGCCAACGCCGAAACCCATCCCGCCGCAACGCCGCAAGGTCGAAATGCATGGACGACGCCGCACGTGCTGACGATCTCGGATGCCGGGGATCTCAACACGCTCAACCCACATCTTGGGCAGTCTGCGCCCGTCGCCAACCTTTCGGAAATGACGATGGCGTGGCTCATACGATGGGACAAACACAACCAGCCGATTCCCGAACTCGCGACCGAAGTCCCCACCCAGGCCAATGGCGGCGTCAGCAAAGACGGCCTCACCATCACCTATCACATTCGCAAAGGCGTGCGTTGGTCCGATGGCGTGCCTTTCGATGCCGACGATGTGGTGTTCAGCACCGCCGTCGTGAACAATCCGGCCAATAACGAAGCGGGCCGCTTTGATCAGCTCGCCTCGGTCGACGAGCCCGACAAATTCACGGTCGTCTATCACCTCAAAAAGCCCTTCGCATCGTTCATCGTGGCCTTCTTCTCGAGTTGCTGCGCGAACCCGTGCATTCTGCCAAAGCATCTCCTGGCGAAATATTCAAACATCAACGACGTTCCCTATAATTCGCTGCCGGTTGGAATTGGGCCTTTCAAATTTGCGAGCTGGGACCGTGGCAAGCAAGTGGTGTTAGT
>JBBRCA010000060.1:0-16247 GCA_038205325.1 Terriglobales bacterium
CCTCGCACTGCTTGTTGTGCTGGGTATGGCGCATCAGGCGATGGCACAGGATGCCACGACCCCTTATGCGAAGATGGCCCCGGTCGAGCAATACCTGATGTCGGATCAGGCTGCGGAGATAGCCCTGGCGCGAAGGGCAGCACCGGAGTCCATTTCACGCGACGCAGAGGTCCAGGTTCTCGGACGCCATGGTTTCGAAACAGCGGTCAAAGGCAAAAACGGTTTCGTGTGTATCGTGGGGCGGGGGTGGAGTTCCGCAGCCGATCCTGACTTTTGGAATCCGAAAGTGCGGGTCCCCATGTGTGTGAATGCTGCTGCCGCGCATTCCTACCTTTTGCGCATCACCAGAATCACCGATCTGGCCTTGTCGGGGCGCACACTGTCGCAGGTGAACGAGGCCATCGCTGCCGCCGTCGCCATGAAAGAATTGCCGCCCATGAAGCCCGGGGCGATGTGCTACATGATGTCGAAGCAGGGCTACGGCGGCGATAGCGCGCCGCACTGGCCCTCCCACCTGATGTTCTTCTATTCGCAGACCGACCCCGCAATCTGGGGAGCGAATCTGCCAGGCTCACCCGTCCTTGCTGTGGAGGACCCTCAGGAGCAGATGACTCAGTTCGTGATTCCTGTGTCACGGTGGTCAGACGGAACGGAAGTTCTTCCGGCGTCGTCGCCTCATGTACATCCATAGAGCTGCTGTGCGTCGCGGCTATTAGGATGTGGTCAGGCAAGCAGGACCGACTTCCACAAAACGATTGAGGCTATATGGAAAGCCGTCAAGCATAAAAGAAGCAGGAGACGAACGAGATCATGACAAATCGCCGCGAACTCATCACGAAGGGCATCGGAATGGCGGCTGCGTCTGCGGTCAGTCGCGCGTTCATGGGGCAGACCGTAGCCGGATCGACGAAAGCCGTCACTCCTTCTGTGGACCCGATGCAACTCGTAAACCCAGAGTTCCGGAAGCCCCTGGAATCAATAGTGACTCCCGGGACAGCTCCCGAACCGTTGACGGCGGCTATGCTCCCGCAGTTTCGAGAGGCCTCAAAAACGTTCGGACGTCCTCTCTTGCCTGCACCCGCGGTTGTCAAGCGCGTCATTCCGGGGCCGAAGGGTGCGCCTGAGGTGGTCGTTTACATCGTTGGATCGACGCCGGGAACCGCTAAACCGGCGGTGTTACATATACACGGCGGTGGCTATATTGGGGGATCTGCGGAAGGAAGTCGGCGTGACATCCAAGATCTGGCTTTGAATCACGATTGCGTGGCCGTGACGGTCGAGTATCGCTTGGCGCCTGAAACAATCTTCCCCGGATCGCTTGAGGACAACTACGCTGCTCTCCGCTGGCTCTACGCCAATGCGGCAGAGCTTGGGGTGGATCGAACCCGAATAGCAGTCAAAGGAGAAAGTGCCGGGGGCGGGCATGCGGCCGCCCTTGCTATCGCGGCTCGCGACAGGGGTGAATTCCCCATCTGCCTTCAGGTCCTGATCTATCCCATGCTGGACGATCGAACAGGGTCTACTGTTGACGTGCCCCCGTACATTGGGCATTACATCTGGACCCCACAAAACAATCGCTTCGGCTGGAGTTCCCTTCTCGGAATGCCGGCAGGATCAGCGCCACCACCGCCTGGTTCTGTTCCGGCGCGCGTGGAGAATCTCGCAGGTTTAGCCCCCGCATGGATAGGGGTAGGGTCAGTCGATCTATTTGCACGCGAGGACGTAGAGTACGGGCGGAGATTGCTGCAAGCAGGGGTGTCGACCGAAGTTCATCTGGTACCCGGCGGGTATCACGGATTCGACATTTTAGTCCCACACGCTCCCCTGACTATCGCGTTCAATCAAGGGTGGAATGCAGCGTTGAAACGCGCCTTCACCCTGCCAACCTAAGTGGATAGAGCTCCTGCGCGTCGCGACGATTAGGATATGTAGCCAGGCAAGCATGACCAACATCCACAAGACGATTGAGGCTGTGTGGAAGATCGAGTCCACACGGCTCATCGCCGCGATTGCTCGCGTCACCCGCGATATCGGCGTTGCGGAGGAGCTTGCCCAGGACGCGCTGGTGGCGGCACTGGAGCGGTGGCCCGACGAAGGCATTCCTGAAAATCCCGCTGCGTGGTTAATGACGGCGGCGAAGCGGCGTGCCATCGATTCGTTGCGCCGTGGACAGATGCTTATCCAAAAGCACGAAGAAATTACTCGGGAACTTGAGTACCAGCAGCAGCGGCTCGGAGATGCGATGGACCAGGCACTGGATCAGGTGATCGACGATGATGTGCTGCGGCTTATCTTTACGGCGTGCCATCCGGTGCTGGCGATGGAAGGACGCATCGCGCTTACGTTGCGTTTGATCGGCGGCCTCACAACGGCAGAGATCGCCCGCGCGTTTCTTGTCCCTGAAAAAACGATGGGACAGCGGATCTTTCGCGCCAAGAAGACACTCTCGGAAGCTCATGTTCCCTTTGAGACCCCGCGCGGGGATGAGTTGCGCCGCAGAGTAGAGTCCGTACTTTCGGTGGTCTACCTGGTCTTCAATGAGGGTTACACCGCGACATCAGGAGAGGAATGGATGCGGGCTGCGTCGTGCGACGAGGCGGTGCGGCTCGGACGCATGCTGGCGCAACTTCTTCCCGGCGAGTCTGAAGTGCACGCGCTGCTGGCTCTGATGGAACTCAATACGTCGCGCACTACGGCTCGCCGGGGAAACAATGGTGAGGCGGTCTTGCTGCCGGACCAGGACCGTTCTTTGTGGGACGACGCGCAGATTCAGCGAGGAATGGCCGCGCTCGAACAAGCGCAAAGACTCGGTGGTGGCGCAGGTAACTATGCTTTGCAGGCAGCGATTGCGGCCTGTCACATGCGCGCTCGCACAGCCGAAGAGACGGACTGGGAACGGATCGTTCTTCTCTACGACGCTCTGCTGCAAACCACGCCATCTCCCATCGTGGCACTGAATCGAGCAGTCGCTGTGGGTATGGCGCACGGCCCGGCCGCTGGGCTTGATGCATTCGATGCCATGGCCACGCTCGCTGCTGACTCTGCGCTGGCTGGCTATCATCTGCTTCACAGTGTTCGCGGAGACCTCCTCACAAAATTGGGGCGGTTCACCGAGGCGCGTGATGAAATCCAACGCGCAATCACAATGACTCAAAACCTGCGAGAGCAGGAATTGCTAACGGCAAGGCTGAAGCAGATTGAGAAGGCGGCCTTGTCAGTATAGGTGCGGTTCAGTCCTGTGAAACGCGCATCTCGTCAGTTTGATTCATCTGACGAGATGCCGACTTCCCGGTAGGAGCAATCGTCGTCTGGATGAATTTGAAGCGCTGTCGCAGCGACGTGAGTTACGTCCTGCGCGTTATACTTCGCCATGCGTTATCTTGACATCGCTCTCGTGCTTGTCTCTCTTCCAGGCGTGGCCGTCTCTCACGCGCAAAAGCCGTCTTCTCTTCCGAAGTCATCCGTCACTACAGCGGTCGATGGCGTACTTGCGGCTTTTCAAAACAGCCCTCTGGTTGGGTTAAGCGATGATCACGCGTTCTCCCAAGAGGAGGATTTTTATGTTTCCCTCATCAGTGACCCACGATTTGCGAAAGAGGCCCGAAACGTAGTTGTGGAGTTTGGAAACGCATCACAGCAACAAACCATTGATCGTTACGTTGACGGTGAAGACGTTCCATATGTCGAACTGCGCAAAGTGTGGGGTGACACTTCTTATGTAGGTTGGTTGCCAACGGTCACCGCATTGGGATATATAAACTTCTATGCTGCTGTTCGTGCTGCCAATCTGAAATTGTCCGCAAAGGAACATATTCATGTTTGGCTTGGAGGCAAGCCCATCGATTGGTCAACGATAAAGACCAGGGACGATCTCTCGAAGGTAATTGGTGGTGGTGCTGATCTTTACCCTGCTTATCTTATAGAGGAGCAGATTCTCAAGAAGCGCACCAAGGCGCTCATCATATACGGGTTGTTTCACTTTTTTGACAAAGGGGAACTGGCTGAGTTGATCCGTCAGAGCTACCCTGGCGCACTCTTCGTGATCACCGCGTATACCGGCTTCGTAGATAGATCCTGCTCCGAAGCCTTTGAGCGAACTGTGGAGAAGTGGCCGACACCGGCAATAGCCGCCGTGTCCGGGAGCGAGCTTGACCGACAGATAAACAACGCAGGCTGTCATATTCTGGACGTTTCAAATTTCGCCGATATGACGGAAGCGCAAAAGGCGAAGGTTCGTTCTGAGATGGAGGGTCAAGCGTCATTAATCGTCGGGAATTCGTTGCTTTATCTTGGCGCGGCATACACTTTGACCAAGTCTCCGCTGTCGCCCGACCTCTACCTTGATCCAGAGTTTCGCAAAGAGAACGACAGAAGAGCCTCCCTTTTCGGTGGTTCTCTTGATCTTTGGCCCAGCGTCAAGGACAATCCAATGTCCCCGCGATATCTGCGCGACTATGGTGGCCATCCCACTGCGCCAACCCGGTAGCTAGGCGGCCCTGCGCAGGAGAGATGCCACTTGAGATTCCTCGGAAACGCGCTTCTGTTTACTTTCCCAGCCATCTGTGTAGCTCGTCGGCAGTCATCCCTTCGACCCGCTGCTAAACTAATCCCCTCATGATCGAACTCGCCTACTCCATCCTCGCCGCCGACTTCGCCCACCTCGCCGACGAGATCACCCGCGCCGAAGCGGGCGGCGGCACCCTCTGCCACGTCGACGTGATGGACGGCCACTTTGTCCCCAACATCACCTTCGGGCCACCCGTCGTCAAAGCCATCCGTCCGTTGACGAGAGCCCCAATCGACTGCCACCTGATGATCGAGGACCCCGACAAATTCATCCCCGCCTTCGCCGACGCGGGCGCGAACATGGTCGCTGTCCACGTCGAAGTCTGCCGCCATCTCAACCGTACCCTGCAACTCATCGCCGACCACGGCATGAAGCCCGCGGTCGTCCTCAACCCCGCGACGCCGGTCGAAATGCTCTCCGAAGTCCTTCCGCTGGTACATCATGTGCTGGTGATGAGCGTGAACCCCGGCTTCGGCGGCCAGAAATTCCTACCCCGCTCCATCGACCGCATCGCCCACCTCGCGCGCCTGCGCCGCGAACTCGGCCTCAACTTCCGCATCGAAGTCGACGGCGGCATCGCTTACGACACCGTAGCCTCGGTCGTCCAAGCAGGAGCGGACATGCTGGTGGCCGGTTCGGCCATCTTCGCGCCCGGAAAGACCGAGTCCAACGCGCGCGAGTTCCTGCGCATGGCGCGGTCTGCGGCGAACGTGAGCATTTAGCCGTCAAGATTTGCGGAAGCCGCGATTCAGGGCGAAACGCGGCAAACAGAATAGAATAGGGCGTGGCCACAGCGCGTTTCGCCTGGGCCTGAATTGAGGCAGAATGCGGATGAACGGTCGAAGCTTTTTTAGCACCAGACAAGCACTACAAACCGGAGCATTTGCACTCGCAGCGGCGATAATCCTGCCGCTCGCGGCCCAGGAAGCACCCCCGGCCCCGCCGCCACCGACGACTCAGCAGGACGCGGCGACTCCCCCCGCGCAGGCTTCGGCCACCATCACCAACGCGCCCGCCAAAAAGAAAAAGAAAGTCGCCCGGGAAGACCGCGTTGTCCAGTCCAAGGACACCCGCCGCGCCGTGAAGAAGGACGCCAAGCTCAGCCCTTTGGCGGGCAAGGACGCCACCCTGCCCGACAAGGCGCTCTACGACAAGGCTCTCATCCAGACCAAAAAGGGCCACTTTGATGTCGCCCGCCTCGACCTCCAGACGCTGCTGAACACCTACCCCGACTCGCAGTATCAAATGCGCTCTAAGCTCGCCATCGCCGACAGTTGGTATCGCGAAGGCGGCAGCGCCGCGCTCACTCAGGCCGAGCAGGAGTACAACGACTTCATCACCTTCTTCCCCAACGTCCCCGAGGCCGCCGAGGCCCAGATGCGCGTCGGCGACATTTACTTCAAGCAGATGGACGTTCCCGACCGCGACTATCAAAAAGCCATGAAGGCTGAAGAGGCCTATCGCCTGATGATGCGGCAGTACCCCGACTCCACTCTGGTCAAAGAAGCCCACCAGAAATTGCGCGAGGTCCAGGAAGTGTTGGCCGAGCGCGAATTCGAACTCGGCGAGTTCTACGCCACCCACGAAAATTGGCCGGCGAGCATCGCGCGCTACCAAACCGTCGCCGACACCTACCCCCTCTACAGCCACATGGACGACGTGCTCATCGGCATCGGCGACGGCTACGCGGCCGAAGCCCGTATGGTGCGGTTGCAAAAACTTCCCGAAGGCCCGAAGGCCGCAATCCTGCAAAACTACGACGGCAAGGCCGCGGCCGCCTATCGCAAAGTCGTGCTGGAGCACTCCGCCACAGTGCACGTCGAAGACGCCAAAGAGCGCCTCGTTTCGATGCACCTGGAAGTTCCAACACCCACGCCCGAGCAAGCCGCCGCCAGCGAAGCGCTCGAAGGCAGCCGCGCCCAATACACCTTCCAGAAACGCCTCGCCGTGCTGCTGATGCACAAGCCCGACACCGTCACTACCGCGCGCATGGGCGACGCTCCGCTCGAGGACGCCGCGCCCACCGTCGCACCCACCGTTACCAAAGATCTGCAACTCGCCTACATCTCCGCTATAAATCCCGGCGCTGCTCCGGCCGCCCCCGCCCCCACCGACCGCACCCCCCTCCCCGATGCGGCCGCTCCTCAACCTGTTCCCGCCAGCGATGCCCCTCTCGCACTGCATGAAGTCGCCGGCCCCGGCGAAGGTTCCACCGGAAGCGGCACTTCGACCATGACTGAAAGCGCTCCTGCATCGACCGGAACGCGCGGCAACTCCGTCGGAGTAGAAGTGCTGACACCGGGCGTGGCAACTGCGCCGCCCGTCATTCGCGCGGCCACTCCAGCGACAGCCCCAGCCGCCACCGGCACGCCTGACCCCAACTACGGCCTCAAGGCTGTCGGCCCCAAAGACACCGCCGCTCTTCCCCCGGTCGAGAAGCCCGCCGAAGCGCCTGATCAGGTCAACGAAGTCGCTGGCAAACCGCAACCTGCCACGCCCGTCACCAAGCCCGGGAAAAAGACAAAGAAGCCCGTCTTCGACAAGCAGGACGAGTCCTCAAGCAAGAAGAAGCCGAAGAAGGGGCTGGACAAGATCAACCCGTTCTAAGAGCATTTAGTAGTGACCCAAACGGGAGCGGCTTTGGCTGCTCCCGTTTTCGTGCGCGATCGCCTGCCTTTGCTCCCCACTCCTAATTCACAAACTCACCGTCCTCCCCTGCTACCCTAGACCCTTATGAATCAGGAACTCCCCAAGGCCTACGACCCCGCCCTCATCGAAGAAAAGTGGGCAAACTACTGGGTCTCCGAACACCTCTTCGACGTCCCAACACCGCCCAGCAATAACGTACAGAAAAAGACTTTCGTCCAACTCCTCCCTCCACCCAACGTCACCGGCCGTCTGCACATGGGCCACATGCTCAACCAGACGGAGATGGACATCCTCACTCGCTGGCACCGCATGTTGGGCGAAACGGCGCTCTGGGTCCCCGGCACCGACCACGCCGGTATCGCCACGCAGATGATGGTCGAGCGCCAACTCGCCGCCGAGGGCACGACCACCCGCGAACAGCTTGGGCGCGAAGCCTTCACCGAACGCGTCTGGGCCTGGAAGCGGCAATACGGCTCTGCCATCAGCGACCAGATGCGCCGCCTCGGCGCGTCGGTCGACTGGTCGCGCGAGTACTTCACCCTGTATGACCGCCTCAGCGTCGCTGTCAAGGAAGCGTTCGTGCGCCTCCACGAACAAGGCCTCATCTATCGCGGCGCGTACATCGTCAATTGGGACCCCGTCCTCCAGACCGCCGTCTCCGACCTGGAAGTCACGCACGAAGAGCGCGCCGGCAAGCTCTTCCACGTTCGCTATCCGCTCGCCGACGGAACGGGCTCGATCATCATCGCCACAACGCGCCCCGAAACCCTGCTCGGCGACGTTGCGGTCGCGGTAAACCCCAACGACGAACGCTACAAACACCTCATCGGCAAAATGCTTTTGCTGCCGCTTAGCGCCGCCGCCGGAAAACCGGATCGCGAAATTCCCATCGTCGCCGACGACTTCGCGGACCCCGAGTTCGGCACTGGCGCGGTCAAAGTCACGCCCGCGCACGACCCCAACGACTTCGCCATCGGCCAGCGCCACAACCTGCCGCAGCTCAACGTCCTCGACGAGCGCGCGCACATCACGCTCGACGGCTCGCCCTACGACGGAATGGACCGCTTCGCCGCCCGCGAGCGCATCTTGATCGACCTTGAGTCTTCAGGAGCGCTCGTCGCCGTGAAAGATCACACCCACTCCATCGCGATATCCCAGCGCACCGGCATCGTCATCGAGCCGCGCCTTTCCATGCAGTGGTTCCTCAAAATTCAACCCCTCGCCGACAAGGCCATCGAGGCCGTCGACAAAGGGCACATCAAATTCACGCCCGACAACTACCGCAAGACTTACGACGAGTGGATGAAGAACATCCACGACTGGTGCATCTCGCGCCAACTCTGGTGGGGCCACCGCATTCCGGCGTGGCATTGCGGCGCATGCTCTGCCGTCACCGTCGCGCGCGAAACTCCGGCCGCCTGCTCACAGTGTGGCGCAACCGAACTTACCCAGGAAACCGACGTCCTCGACACCTGGTTCAGCTCCGGCCTTCTGCCCTTCACGGTCTTCGGCTGGCCGGGCCAAGCCAAAACTGGAAGCTCGAAACTCGAGACTGGAAGCTCAACGCCTGACCTAGCCACCTCTCAGTCATCCCACAACGCCCCCTTTCTGTCATTCCGCAGCGCAGCGGAGGACTCTGCATTTAGCGCGGCGACAAACGCCCACGCACCTACGCCCGCCCTCGCCGCCTTCTACCCCACCGACCTCCTCGTCACCGGCTCCGACATCCTCTTCTTTTGGGTCGCGCGCATGATCATGCTCGGCTGCCACTTCATGCTCGACGTGCCCATGCCGGACGGCTCCCCTCGCACGCTCGCCGATGCGGTCCCTTTCCGCAACGTCTACATCCATGCGCTGGTCCGCGACGCCGACCGCCAAAAGATGTCCAAGACCAAGGGCAACGTCGTCGACCCCATCGAAATCGTCCAGAAGTACGGCACCGACGCCGTGCGTTTCACGCTCGCCTCGCAAGCCTCTCCCGGCACCGACATCGCCTTCTCGGAAGCCCGTACCCAAGGCAACCGCGCCTTCGCCAACAAAATCTGGAACGCCGCCCGCTTCCTCCAAATGCAAATCGAACGCGGTCGCGAAGCTGGCTACGCAGTCTCTGCTTTTCTTTCTGTCATCCCCGCAGGGGACCTGCTTTCTTCCGCGTTACCACCACTCTCCACGCCCACCCTCCCCGCCACCACTCCCCTCGAAACCCGCTGGATTTTCTCCCGCCTCAGCGCCGTCTCCGCCGAAGTAGAACGCGCTCTCACCGACTATCGTTTCGACGAAGCCGCCAGCGCCGTCTACCAATTCTTCTGGGGCGAGTTCTGCGACTGGTACCTCGAACTCGTCAAGCTCCGCCTCGACTTCACTATCGAAAAAAATAACGTGACCGCCCTCACTCTCAACGCCCTCGTCGCCGTCTTCGAAGCTGCGCTCCGCCTGCTCTCGCCCTTCATGCCCTTCCTCACAGAAGAACTCTGGCACGCGCTCTACGCCAGCGTCGGCACGGAAGCCCCTACGAAATCCATCGCTCTCACCCGCTTCCCGCAGCTCGGAGACTTCCCCGCCGACCCCGCCAGCGTCGCCGCCTTGGAAGTCCTCCAGGAACTCATCGTCACTGTCCGCGGCCTGCGCAAAGACCTCGGCGTGCCCGAGAAAGAAGCCGCACCCGTCCAAATATTCGCCTCCAACCGCATCTCCGCGCTGGCCGACGCCAACGCCGACATGCTGGCCCGCATGGCCCGCGTTAGCGCCGTCGAACTCGTCGGCCAGGCGCTCACCGGCAACAACGCCCGCGCCACCTCCAACTTCGAGATCGCCATCCTGTACGAGCGCCAGATCGACGTTCCCGCCGAGCGCGAACGCCTCGAAAAAGACCTCGCCAAATTCGACAAAGGCCTTGCCGCCGCCGAGCGCCAACTCTCGAACGAAGGCTTCGTCGCCAAAGCCCCTCCCCACATCATCGAGGGCTTGAAAAAGCAGTACGCCGAAACCACCACCCTCAAGGAGAAAGCCCTCGCCGCCCTCGCCACCCTTCCCCCCCGCTAGAAAAGCAAAGCCCATCGTCCACCCGTCAAAGCGTCGCGAGGCCGCAGAGCCACTTTCCTCAAAGCTCAAAACTTACAACTCAAGCTCTTTAAAAGCCCTCCCCCGGGAACGCCACAAAAGCCCGCCAGGCCTGATCTGGTGATTGCGAATCCACTTACAGGAATTCTATGAGCCTCTTCACGGATCTCTCATATCTTTCCCAAAAGCTGTCATCTCGACCGGAGGCGCTTTTTTGCGCCGGACTGGAGAGACCCGCAGCTTCTCTGCGCAGCCCGAATATCCCGGAGGTAGGGAGTTGGACGAAATAGGAGTAAATCAACCGGCTCAACGGTGCGGCACAGTCATCGGCCTTAGGCGGTACAAAACCAAAGCCTTGAACTCCGGCTCGTCCATGATGTAGAAGCGCCCCACTTCCTGAAGGTGGAAGTAGGTTTCCAACTCATCGCGCTTGGCGTCTTCCCGGGGAGAGTAGAGCGCCAACCAGCCAGGCTCATAAAGCTCAGCGAGTGGGCGAGTGGGCAGCAGGGTGAATGTGTCCCCGATGGACGGAAGGCCGGTGTACAGCGAAAGGTCCGAGCCGCTGCCCGACAGGACCAGCGCCGAACGCCCCGGCTCGGCCGCGATGGCCGCGCGAATTTGCAGCGCGGCGTTGAGGTACGTGTAGTCGGGATGGAGCACGTAGCCGATAGTCCGGCGGCCCTCCAAAGTGATGACGCCAAGCATCGCAACGGCGGTCGCCGCAGCCAGAAGTTTGCGCGACTTCGAGGCTGAGGACGCCAGACCCACAAATGGCCTCGCCGCAACGTGTGCCAAGAGCAGCACCAGAGGAACGATGATCGCAAGGTAGTACCTCGGCTGCCGGTAGGCGTGATAAACGATGAAGCCAAAGTAGCCGCCAGCCCAGAGCAGCAGGGTAGGGACCACCGGATTGCGCCGCGCGCGAAACAGAGCAGCCACAACGCCGACGCAAAGTGGGATGCCAAGCAGCCCGGCCCAACGGAAATCTTCAAGCGCGTTGAGCAGGGCGGGCGCAGCACTGCTTCTGTGGATGTGGCCGCCGTTGGCCGCGAAGATATTTCTCGCATCGTCGGCCAGCCGGAAATGGTCGACCGCAAAGGTGTAAACGGCGGCCAGAATGACGGCGACTGTGCCAGCAATCGCAACGGCGTGGAGGAATGCCTTCCTTCCAGCGCTGTCTTTCGTTCCGCCGGTGCATCGCCACAGGAGGTAGCCGATGGCGGGAAACACGGCAACGGCCGTGGTCTTGGTGAGGACCGCGACCGGCATGAGCACTCCGAGCACTATCAGAAGCCAAAGTCGCCCGCGACCCGCCGCACTCGCGGCCAGCAACGCAATCAGCACGAGGAGTACCAGTGGCGGTTCCAGCACGGCCAGACGGAAGAAAACGTAGCAGAAGGGGCTGACGTTGAGCAGCAGCACCGCCAGTTCCGGCGCGAAGCTGCGAGATCGAGGCTCACTGCTTTCTTCATCGCGCCAGCGATACAGCAGCAACCACGACGCCGCGCAGACCAGTCCGAAGGTCGCCACCGCGCAGGCCCGCGCGACGGCCATCGACGCGCCAAACAGCGCGAAGGGGAGCGATTCCATCAACGGCCAGATGGGCACGACAACGCCCGGATTGAAGTCTCCCGGAAGATACCAGTGGCCGCGCTGAAAGTGGCGCGTGGCGGCGTCGCTATACCACCCTTCGTCGGTGTACTTGGCCCAGTCCACCCACGGAGAATGGTTCGGGAAGTCGGCGTTCAGATGGAGAAAGTGCAGCACAAAAAAAGCCGCCGCCACCGCGAGCAGCGCCCAGCGCAGGATGGATTCAACGCGCGGCTTGAATGCAGGATCGGGCATCGTTGTGGAACGCAAGCACTCTGCACAGGCAAGTGCTTTCAATCAGCATACGTCGCGTGTGGCGGAAACGTCCTCAACTGCGGCGACGCGAGCGAGAGCGGCTTCCACGGAGAGCGGGGCCAGCGCGAACGCGAACGGCAGAAAGATTCGGACTTCGTCAATCTTGCCGAGAACGCACCACAGGCAGACGAAGATCGCCGCGGCGATGAGGAGACCGGCTTGCGCGGGCCCCGGCCTGAAGCGGCGGCGCACGACCTGCACCGCGACCCAGACGCTGGGGACGATGAACAGCGCGAACGGCACAACGCGGATGTGATCGGTGTAGTTAAGCGGCAATTGAAACCTTGGCGTCAAGCCGTAGCTCGCGCGCGGGTAGAGCACCCGCATGATGTAGAGCTGCGTGCCGCCGGCGGCCGCTGCGGCCAGCAGGCTCGCGACGAACTGGACCCAGCGCGGAAGGGCGAACCCTTTGCCCTGGCGCGTCAGGCAGATGAGGGCGACGCCGAAGTGAAACGTAACGCCGACGTCAGCGCGCGTGAAGCCCTGTAGGACGCCGAGCACGACGAGGCCCAGCGCCGTCAGCAGCGTTCCGACCAACTTGCCCACGGGCAGACGGTACGTGCTGAGCCACAGCGACAGCGCAAGCAGCGCAGCGATGGTGAGAGTTTCAGGGCGCTGATACCACGTCAGCCACGCCAGGCTGTATTCAAGCAGCAGCACGAACGCAGCGGCCCCGAACCACTTCGCGGCGAGGCTCGCTCTTTTCCAGGTGGCCGAGCGCGTGAGCAACATCCGCAGAACGAACGCCGCGACAAGCAGCGCTGCAAAATCGATCAGGGCTAGCGCGTGGCGCATCCCCATTGCCGCTCCCAGATGCGAATGAAGGATGAGAAACTTCGCCGCTTTGAGCACCCCAATGCGGTACTGCGCAGGCGCTTCGGTCGTGCCGCGCAGGGTCGAAGCCCAGATGTCCGGGTCCTTGTAGAAGCTGCGGCTGTACTCCCAGTAGTCCAGAAATATCGTGGACAACGCGGCCAGCACGATGGAAAGAGTGAGGGGACGGCGTGGGTCTCGAGCGGTCGTCATGGGTTAGAAAGCGTCGGCCGTCGCTGCGCCGTCGCCAGAAAAACCCCTCACCGATTTGCTGCGCGCCAGTTTAGGCACCGCCGCTCTGTGCGAGAGATAGGCGTCGATACGCGCTTCCAATTCGTGCGCTACGACACTCACCGCGGGCTCGCGCAGGATCAGCGCGTGCTCGCCCGGCGTCGGGATCACTTCCACGGTCCCGCGCACCCGCGCCCGCCAGCCCAGGTAACTATCTCTGATCCGGTAAAACGGCTGCTTGGAAACGCGAAATGCGAAGATCTTTCCGTTGTAAACCGTCGGCTCGAAATCCTTGTCCGGCCAATGGCGGCTCGCAATATACGAGCTTTCCAACTTCCTCTCGTTACGACTTGTGCCAAGAGCGTGGATCGGCCTACCGTCGATAACCCGCACCCTCGGCGCGATCGCCGGCAGTCCGTTCAGCTTACGTTTGATCATGACCATCCGGTCGCGATTGGGAGCCTTCAAAAACGCAAGAGCCACCCCTCCGTAGTCGCGGGCCTTCAGACGACGTCGGCTGATCGTGTTTTCAATCGGCCAGACATCGAGAACGGACAGAATGCCCACCTCAAGGCCCATCGACTCAAGTTGACGCGCCATCTCGAAGGCAATGTGTCCGCCTTCGCAATATCCAGTGAGGAAGTACGGTCCGAGAGGCTGAACCTCGCGCATCGCGCCGATGTATTCTTTGGCCTTCTCCTCGTATTCCTTCTGCGTGAACAAAGTTACGCTGCCATCGGTTTCCGTGTTGGACTGCAAGCCGTAAACGGGCAGGTCTTTCGATACGGCCCGCGACAGAAAGATGAACCCCAGAGCATTGACGTTTGGCCGCGAGACGCAGAACAGGGCCGGTTTAGTGCCTGTCTTCTTGATCGGGACAATAGGGCTGACCTGTCGCTGCAATCGGCCTTGCGCTTCGGCTGCGGCCGCTAAGGCCCCCAGCGTAGGCGATTCGAACAGTGAGGAGAGGCGGACGCGATAGCCGAGAGATTCGTTCAACGCCGCAATCATGGCCGCAGCCAGCAGGGAATGGCCGCCGAGATGGAAAAAGTCGTCGTCCGTATTGACAGACTGCACTTTGAGAACGTCTTTCCAAATTTCCGCCAGCAGGAGTTCCATGCGCGAGTTCGCCGCGCGACCTTTTACTTCTGTCGCGCCGTAAATAACGGGCGCGGGAAGATTCTTGCGGTCCACCTTGCCATTGGGGGTGAGCGGCAGATGTTCGAGGCGGACGAACGCGGAAGGGACCATGTACTCCGGCAGCGTCTGCTTCAGTAGACCGCGCAAAGTCGCCTGGTCCAACGGCGCATCGGAAACGAGATAGGCCACCAACCGCTTGTTTCCGGGCTCATCCTCGCGGGCAATCACCACGGTTTCGCGGACGCCCGGCACCGCCGCCAGTGCCGCCTCGATCTCCCCCAGCTCGATGCGGAAGCCGCGCAGCTTGACCTGAAAATCAACGCGCCCCAGCAACTCGATCGTGCCGTCGTCGCGCCACCTTGCCACGTCTCCGGCGGCGTACATTCTGCCGTGATCAAAGGGGTTCGCGAAGAACTTTTCGACTGTCAGTTCGGACCTGTTCCAATAGCCGCGGGCCAGACCCGCGCCGCCGATGTAGAGTTCGCCCGGCACTCCGATGGGTACCGGTTGCCGGTGCCTGTTGAGAACATAAAACTGGGTGTTGGCGATGGGCGGGCCGATGCGTAAAGGGCCGCTCCCGCGCATCACCCGCGTCGCCGACGACCAGATGGTGGTTTCTGTGGGGCCGTAGACGTTCCACAGCTCGCTGCCGCGGTCGAGCAGCTTGTCCGCCAATTCGCGCGGCAACGCCTCGCCGCCGCAAAGCGCTTTCAGAGGCAGCGCGGAGGTCCAACCCGCGTCGATCAGCATCCGCCAGGCACTTGGCGTCGCTTGCAAAATCGTCGCCCCGCTGCTCTCAATCCGGCTATGCTCGAGCAATGCGAGCAGCATGGCTCCATCGGCGACTTCATCGTCGGTCGCAATCACCAGCTTCGCGCCTGTCAGCAACGGCAACAGCAACTCGAGACCCGCGATATCGAAGGCCAGGGTCGTCACCGCCACCAGCGTATCGTCCGCCGACAAACCGGGTTCTAGCTGCATCGAACGCAGCAGGTTCATCAGCGCGCCGTGCTCGATGGCGACTCCCTTCGGTTTGCCCGTCGAGCCGCTGGTATAGATCACGTAGGCCAGCGAATCGGCGTTGAGCGGAATCGGCTGCCAGCTTGAGTCCAAAGGCGCAAACGTTTCCGAAATATCCAGCACCTTGGCCGAAGTCTCCAGTTCAGACCCGCGCATCGTCAGCACAATCGCCGCGCCTGAATCGTCGAGCACCATCCGCAGCCGTTCCCGAGGATGCCTCGGATCGAGCGGAACGTAAGCGCCACCCGCCATCATTACGGCGAGCATCGCACCCACCATCTCGGGCGAGCGTTGTACGCAAATCCCCACCACCCCACCCGGTGCGAGACCCTCCGCGACGAGGCGCTGGGCCAAACCGCGCGCATAAGTTGCCAAATCGCGATTGGTCCACGAAGTCCCGCCGCATTCCAGCGCAAGTCTTTCAGGCTCACGCTCCGCGCGCGCGAGAAAAGCCGCATAGGCAGGCTCGAACGCACCCAGGTACACTGCGGTCTGGTTCCAGTCCTCAAGCACCTGCGACCGCTCGGCGGCACTCAGCATTTCAATCTCATTCACGCGAGTATCCGCGGCGGCTGGGTTCGCGACCAGCGCGCGCAGAATCATTTCGAAGTGCGCCAGCATCCTCTCGATGGTCGTATGGTCGTAGAGATCGGTGTTGTAGGTGAGTGTGGCCTTCAATCCCTGGGCGTCTTCGGCCAAGCTCATGAGCAGGTCCATCTGCGAGGTCTCGCTGGCGGAGCCGAAGCTGGAAATCTCTAGGCCACGCATCGCGGTCTGGCGCGACGGCATGTTCTGCAGGATCAGCATAACCTGATACAGCGGGCTGCGGCTGCTGTCGCGCACCGGGTTCAACTCCTCCACC
>JBBRCA010000061.1:0-16101 GCA_038205325.1 Terriglobales bacterium
ATGAAGACCGGCAGCAGCAGCCAGAATCGCCGCGTGTAGATGAGGGTCACGCCCGCGGTGAAGAAGAGCACGCCCAGCAGATCGTAGGGGTACATGATCAGGAATGGCATGTGCAGCAAGTAATTTGAAACCAGAAAGACCAGCATCAGCGCGAATGGCAAGTAGATGAATGGGGCCGTCGGCGAAAGGCGACGGTAAAGCCGCGTCACGAGCACGCCAGTGAGTACTACGGACGCAAAACCGACGAGCGTGATGACGAGTTCTTCGGGAGAGTTGAAGGGCGGCATCTTGCCGGCGGTCATGCGCGTAAGCCACGGCAACCGCTCCGCCCAGCGCAGAGGGAACATCATCAGCATGCGTCCCTGGAAGGGCATGCGCTCAACGCCGGCCGCATATTGCCGCAGATCGAGAAACGGCTTGGCGTAGATCAGGAACGTCACGATCATGTAGCAGCGCACAAACTGCGCGGACGCCATCAGGAGCGTGATCCATGCAAACCAGCGGAAGGCTTTGGAAGAGCGAGTGCGGGGAGATTGCAACTTGATTGCGGAGCTCATGCACTCTCCAGCGCTCGGCATGAGCCGAAAATGGCGGAATTGGCTCCCGCCCTGTTGCGAATCCAGTGCGAATCTGAAACTTTGGTGCCGAAAAGAGGACTCGAACCTCCACTCCCTTGCGAGAACGTGGACCTGAACCACGCGCGTCTGCCAATTCCGCCATTTCGGCTCATGCCGGTGCGCGGAGAGCGCGCGTTACATGAACTTCTAGTGTTCCAGAGCGGGGCCGGGCTGTCAATTGGCGCGAGGCTGCCGTACACTGTGCGCACTGAGCATTTGGACTTCGGAGGATGGTCGCTTTTCCGTCCTCGCCGTCTGCCCGCGCATAGCCATGATAGAAACCGCCAAGAGCTCCATTCCACCCGACGCCACCGACGCGCAGATTCCCGAAGAACTCGCCTTCGAAATCCGCACGCTCGCGCACGAACTTTCCAACGCGCTCGAAATCATCGTACAGACCAGCTATTTGCTGAGTATGGCCGAGTTGAAGGAACCCGCCTCCGACTGGTTGCGGATGCTCGACGGCGGCGTCCACAAGGCGCTGGAGACCAATCAACAACTGCGCGACTACATCAAGCGGCACACGCCGAAGTAAAGCCAGGGAACAGGAAACAAATATATTCGAACGCATTCGCTCTAGTTTTGCTGTGCGATGGCGGCGATGATGCGATCCATCGCGTCGCGATCGCCGGGTGCGTTGGGGGAGTGGTTGTCGACCATGATGGAAAAGATGACCGTCTTACCGCTGGCGCAATCGAGGTAACCGGAGAGGGCGCGCGCTTCGGCGAGCGTTCCGGTCTTTGCGAAGAGATGGTCTTTGAGCGGGGGCTGAGAGAAACGCCCCGCGAGCGTGCCGTCCTCGCCGCCCACCGGGAGACCGGCCTTCCACTGTGTGAACCAGGATTGATGCGTGGCGTAGGAGAGCAACTTCGCCGTGGCGCGGGGGGTCACGAGGTCGTGACCGCTAAGGCCGGAGCCGTCGAAGAAGATGAAGTCGTCGCCGTCCAGCCCGGCGTTGAGTAGAAACTGGCGGACGACGCGAGCGCCTTGGGCGGTCGAGCCGTCCGTGCCGTACATCTTTCCGAGACGATGCAGTAGAAGTTCGGCGTGCAGATTTTGCGAAATCTTGAGGGTCAGCGTGACGTCGTCGCGGACGGTTGGGCCGACATGACCCGCCATCGGACAGTCCGTGTTCATGCAGCCCGCGTCAATAGCTGGAGCGTTGGCCGCGGACATCAAAGTTGGGATAGGCAAGCGCGCCTCTTCCGAGAACGAGCCGGTATTCACATCCGCACGGTGACGGGCGATTGCATTGCCATCGACTTTGACTCCGTGCGCTTCCAGCGCCTGCTTCAGAGCTTGGGCGGCGAACTCGGCGGGATCTTCGATGGCAATTTCGGTGGAAGATGGTTCGCCTACGGCAACCGTGCCGATGACCCGAACGATGTGTGAGCCCTGAGCGCGGTCGATGCGGACGCTTGCCGGAGACTTCGCCGCAACGGTTTTTACGTCGGCTTGCAATTGGTAGTAATCGGTGGCCGGGGACAGTTTCACCGAGGCGGCCTTCCCCACCGTCGCAGCCGGTTCAATCGTAAGATCGAGTTGATTGTCGTTGATGGTAAGAGCGGATACTGGCGCGCCGTAACCCCAGACGGCATCGTCGATCGACCAGTCGTTCGCATAAGGTTCCCACGGCCATAGTGTGTCGTCGCCAATGATGTTTCCGGGAATGTGCTGGACGCGCTTCGATATCTCGGCGGCAAGTTCATCCAGATAGCGCAGCGGATCTGGCGTGGTTGTCGTCGTCCCGTGCTGTGCAGCAAGACTCGCAAGTCGCCTATGCTCACCGGGCGATAGGTAGGGGAAGGTGCGTCCGGAAAGGTTGGCCTCGCCGTGACCCTCTAACAGAAGATCGTCCCCATGAACTCCGGCTTGCGAGCCTGTGCCTTCATGCTTCAGCATCTTGACCGAGGTCACAAGTTGAGTGCCCGGCCCGAGCAGGTGCATCGCTGCCGCCGTCGTAAACAGCTTGTTGTTGGACGCAGGCCGAAAGAACTCGCCTTCGTTCAAGCCGTAGATGGGTGTGCCGTCCAACGCCGTGACGGCGATGCCCCAGTGGGCGCGCGAAACTGCTGGATCGGCGGCGATAGAAGTCACTTGCCGCCCCAGCGGAGTGCCCGCCCCGGTCGGAAAAACGACGTGTACGGGCGCCGAAGCGACAGTCTGCGTCAATACGGCGGGCGCGAGTAGGAAGAGTACAAAAGCGTAGGACCGCGAGCGGCAGAAGCGCATGGGCGAAGTCTACATCGCAGTGACGCTCTGCGTAAATCAGCAATTGACTATCCGATGACGAACGCAAAGGCCGTGACCCGTATTATCTAGAAGACGGAGATTGACACGCAGATGCCGATGACAAAGTACTTTAGCCAACTAAGAATTTCACGGGCGCTGCTTGCACTTTTATTTTGCGTGGCGACGGGCTTTGCGATGTCTGGGCACTCGCAGAAACAGGACAGACTGTACACCGCGACACACCAGCAATTGGAGGCGGTAAAAATTGTGCTCGCCCAGGAAGCGGCCTGGAACAAAGGCGATACCGACGGCTTTCTGTCGCGCTTCAAGGACGATCCGGAGACCCAGGTCATGCTGGGGACGAGCGTGCGGGGGCTCGCAGCCATTCGCGCCGCATTTCACACCAACTATCCGAACCATGAGGCGATGGGGCAAATCGGATACTCCGATGTGGAGGCCCGCGCGCTGGGTGAAAACTTCGCATTGGCCACGGGCAGCTACCATCTCGAACGCTCTAAAAAAGCCGGTGGACCGGCCGACGGCAGTTTTACCGAAGTGATGGAGAAGACGGCCAAAGGGTGGGAGATTATCTTCAGCGAGACCACCTGACGCGCGATGCCGATTCCAATTCCAATTCCAATGATCTCCGCTGTGAATTTGATCAAAGATTACGGACGCTCGCGTGTGATTGACGACGTTTCGCTCGAAATTTTTCCAGGGGAAACGCTGGGGCTGGTGGGAGAATCGGGTTCGGGCAAGAGCACGATTGCGCGATTGCTGTTGCGGCTGATCGAGCCGACTTCAGGCGAGATTCGGCTACGTCATGGGGACGAGACGATCGACCTTCGCGCGGTTTCCGGTGCGGAGATGCGGCGCATTCGGCGTCGGCTCGCGATTGTGTTTCAAGATCCCTACGCCGCGCTCGATCCGCGCATGACCGTGCGCCAAACGCTTGCGGAGCCATTTGCGATCCATCGCGAAACGCCATCGGAAGGCGTATCTGCGCGGTTGCGGGAATTGCTGTCTGAAGTGGGGCTGGACGAGTCGGCGTTGAAGCGGTATCCGCATGAGTTTTCCGGCGGCCAGCGGCAGCGCATCAACATCGCCCGCGCGCTGGCGCTGCGGCCGGAACTGCTGGTGCTGGACGAGCCGGTGAGTGCGCTGGATGTGTCCGTGGGAGCGCAGGTCATCAACCTGCTGCGGGATTTGCAGCGGCGTTATGGCCTGACGTGCCTGTTTATTTCACACTCGATGCCGCTGGTGCGCTACCTGTGCGACCGCGTAGTCGTGATGCAGCGCGGGCGCATTGTCGAGAGTGGGACGTGGCGAGAAGTTTGCGATGCGCCGAGGGAGTTGTATACGCAGCAATTGTTGGCAGCCACGCCGGAATTGCCGGTCAGAACATCGGAGTAGTGCCGTCGCGAAAAACCCATCTCCGAAGATCCGCACATGGGGCACCCTGCTTTGCGCGCCGTCGATCCGTGCGTCGCCTTACTTCGCGGCGCTCTTGAAGACTTGTTCGGCGAAGAAATTCTCGACCTTGGCCTGGTCGCGCAGCATCTCGAAGAAAGCGTTCTTCAGGAGTTGCGAGCGTCCGTCGCGTAGTTGCTGGCGAATGGCCTGCTGCACGCGGGGATCGTTGATCTCGCGCTGTCCCGCAGGTTCGCGGCTGATGAGTTTGTAGATCGAGTAGCCCACCGCTTTGCGCGTCGCCGCGTCCAGCAGCGGGATAATCCCCGTCATCTGTCCGGGTTTCAGCTTGGTGATTTCGGCGTAGGTCGTGGGGTCGCCTTTCATTTGCGATTCCTGCACGAAACCCATGTCGCCGCCGTTAGGAGCGGTGTCCGTGCGCTCGGAGAAATTCATCGCGATGGCGCTAAAGTCTTCACCCGAATCGAGCCGGTTCTTGAGCGCTTTGATCTTTTGCAGCGCCTCTTCCGGCGTGCTGGCCTTCGATCCTTGCAGGTTTCCCGCTTGCTGAGCGGGCACGCCCGTCACTTGGATCTGCGCCAGATGAAACTGGTTTTCGATCAGGTTGAACTCCGCCTTGTGCGCATTGAAGTAGTTGGACACGTCGGCGTCGGTGACGGTGATTTTGGAGTCGATTTCCTTCGTCAGCAGCTTGTCGATGGTGAGCGAGCGGCGCAGATCGTGCTTCACGTCGTCGAGTGTGTGGTCGCTGGCCTTGAGCCGCTCCTGAAACTGCGCTTCGGTGTAGGGCGCCTTCATCTGCGCGAGTTTCGCGTCGACTTCTTCATTGGTAGCGGTAAGGTTCAATTTCGCGGCCCGCTGCTCGACAATTTCTTCAGTGATGAGTTCGTGCAGGATGTTGAGCCGCAAAGAATCGGCTTGGTCCTGCGATGGCGTCTGCTGCTGCTGCTGCGGGTTGTTCGCAAGCTGTGCGGTGTAAACCTTGTCGACCTCCGCGCGCTGAATGGCATGGCCATTGACGGTGGCGACAACGCCCTCCTGCGGGCCTTTGTTGCAGCCAGCGGCCAGGAGCGCGGTGGAAAGCAGAATAGTGGAGGAAAAACGGACAGTAGCGGTATTCGACATGGGTGAGAAGGCTTCCTGAGGCGCTAAATCGCGCGCAACTCGTGCTCTTTAGCTTACAGGAAACACAGGTGCTCATGCGGTTCCGGATGGATTCCAAACGGCGAGGGCTTCGGCTTGTGCGGTGGTGAGATCACAGCTTTCCCAACTCCACCAAGCGCACGCTCGCGATGGCTTCGACCTTGCGCAAATCGGCCACAGCCGACTGCAACGCTGGCTGCGATTCTTTGGGCGCGTCGAGTTGCACGACTGCGAGTGCCTGGCCGTCCGGCAGCTGCGGCAAAAGGCCTTGCGTAGCTCCGCCGCGGCCCAGCGCGAAGTTGCCGATGTTCAGCTTGTGGTCGCCGAGAATGGTGCCGATGCGGCCGACGACACCCGGAACGTCGCGGTTGCGAATGACGGCGAGCGTGCCCGAAAGTTCGGCTTCGATGTCGATGCCGTCGTAGCTGAGCAGGCGCGGCGAGTTGCCATGCAGCACGGTCGCCGTGGCGACGGATTCTGCCGTAGCCGAATGCCGCGCCAGGCGCAGCACTGATCCGGTGCCGCCGGGGGCGTGCTCGCGCTTGTCTTCGCGGATGCGGATGCCTTGATCGGCGGCCTGCGTCGTCGCGTTGATGCGGTTGATGCCGTCCGATCCGGTCAGCAGGCCAGCGATGGCGGCGTTGCGGATGAGGTCGGTCTTCAACTCGGCGAGGCGACCGTTGTAGGTGAGGTGGATGGATTCGACGTTGCTGTTGCTGGAGTGCGCTAGGAATTGCCCCAGACGGGCGGCCATTTCGATGTACGGCGAAACTTCGGCGTACTCTTCCTGCGAAAGCGAGGCGACGTTGACGGCATTCTGTACGACGCCGAGCTTGAGGTAATCGCGCACCTGCTCGGCGAGCTGAATGCCGATGGCCTCTTGCGCTTCGTCGGTCGAACCGGCGATGTGCGGCGACAGCAGCACGTTTTCCAGGCCAAAGTAAGGCGAGTCTTGGCTGCTTGCAATCAGCAGCGGCTCCGCGCGGAAGACATCGAGCGCCGCGCCTGCCACGTGGCCGGACTTGATGGCTTCGGCAAGCGCTTCGTCGACGATCAGCTCGCCGCGCGCGCAGTTGACGATGCGAATGCCCGGCTTCATGATCGCGAGCGAGTGTTTGTTGATCAGGCCTTCGGTCTGGGGCGTCAGGCCGACATGCAACGACAGAAAATCCGACGCGGAAAATATGTCGTCGATGGGGACGAGTGTAACGCCGTTCTCTCGCGCAATGACCGGAGCGACGAACGGGTCGTAGCCCAGCAGCGTCATCCCGAAAGCTTTGGCCCGGCGCGCGACTTCGAGTCCCACGCGCCCGAGGCCAACGATGCCCAGCGTCTTGCCCCGCAGCTCCGAGCCTTGCAGCGATTTCTTGTCCCACTTGCCCGCGTGCATCCCGGCATTGGCGCGGGGAATGGCCCGTGCCATCGAGAGCATGAGGCCTAGGGTGAGTTCGGCCACGGCGACGGCGTTGGCGCCGGGAGTGTTCATGACGACGATGCCGCGGCGCGTGGCTTCGGTCGCGTCAATGTTGTCCACGCCCACGCCCGCGCGGCCGATGATGCGAAGCTTCGGAGCGGCCGCCAGCAACGCCGCATCCACTTGAACGACAGACCGCACGATGAGGGCGTCGGCGTCGGCCAGCTCGTTAGGCAGCGACGCAATCTTGTCGGCGGTAACGACCCTCCAGCCCGGTTCTTTGAGGAAGATGGCGAGCGTGGACGGCGAAACTTTTTCGGCGAGAACGATCTTCAAGACGGCTCCGGAGCGCGATTGCGTAGAGTTCTCAGTGTAGTCCGTTGGGCCGAATCCACGACGGTCTGGAGATGTTTGGCGATGCGATGGGCTAACGATTCAACTGGTACAAGAAGCGCAGGCCCAGCAGCCTGAAGACGCCGAGGACGACGGTCTTTACCAGCGCGCGCGAGGAGTTGTAAGCGCGTCGTCGCCACAGCATGTATCCCCAAAACAGATGGATCCAGCGCTCGGAAATCCTGCGCCGCTCTCTCGCGCGGACACACGCGGCAATAATGCCGTTGAACACCGTGGGTGGGGAGAAATGCCGCTCCCAGGCCTGCCGCGCAAGGCGTCCACGCTCGGCGCTTTCGGGCGCATATTTCTCCAGGATTTGAGGGAGTTCCTTGATCTTTCGCTCGGGCACATCGATCAGAAACTTGTCCCAATCGGGGCCTCGCGGCAACAGGAACTTGTCCGAGATCATCACCGGCGCCACGCCCATCTGCATCACCTCAAACAAACGCAAACCGCCCGCGCTCGCTCCGCGTGGACACAAACCGAAATGGCTACTCGCGATCGTCTCGGCATACTCCTTCTGGCGCGCGTCGCGTCCCGCTTGCGAGGGGTCCCAGTGGTAGTAGTCCGAAGTGTTTCTGATCAGGACATCGTCTCGTCCATAGTCGATCTTGTACATCTTCTTGCGCAGCAGCGATGTCGATCCGCCTGCAAACGAAAACAGATATTTCTTCTGGGCATGGGGCATTGGAACGATGTTCGGATTCAACACGTCGACGAACATGTGGCTTTCGGCGCGGCCCAAACCGATCCAGCGACTAATGCCCCGAGGCTTTTCCGCATTGGCATAAACACCGGGCAGAAGCGTTACAAACCCATCGTCATCCGAATACATAAAGCACTTTTCCGGATATTTTCGGGGCAGCGGATTGTCCGCGACCCCCTGGCCGTAAGCCTTCCACGCGCCCAGGAAGAGGATCATGTCGGCGGTCTCGGGGTCGTCGACCAGTTCGTGCAGCGGGGGTGCGGCTAGCCGATGCAATTCAACGATGGCGCTGAGCGCTGTGTCGCGAAGGCCGACGAGATGGATTTTCATGGCCCTGTCCCCCTTGCGCCAAAGCGTCATCATTTTCCTGCGTGCAAAGTTTAGCATCGCCACTTTTCGGCTTGGATAGTCTACGTGGGCAACGCTATAATCGGGTGTTACAGCACAGGAGAGCCTCGCCCATGCCCATTCAATCCACCAACTTCATCTGGCACAACGGTCAACTGATTCCGTGGGAAGACGCGAACATCCACGTCATGAGCCACGTCGTTCACTACGGCTCCTCTGTGTTTGAAGGTCTTCGCTGCTACGCGCAGCCCGGCGGCGCCGGGGGTGAGTTGGCCGGTGGCATCTTCCGTCTGCCCGAGCACATGCAGCGGCTCATCCACTCCGCCAAGATTTACCGCATGCCTTTAGGGTACGACGTCGAGCGCTTATGCGAAGCGGTCGTCGAGGTCGTCGAAGCCAACGGCGTTGTGCCCTGCTATCTGCGTCCAGTCGCGTTTCGCGGCTACGGCGAAATTGGCGTCAATCCGCTGCGGTCTCCGGTCGAGATTTATATTTGCAACTACCCGTGGGGCAAGTACATGCCCGGCAACGATGGCGCGGACGTTTGCATCTCCAGTTGGTCGCGGCTGGCGCCGAATACGATGCCATCGCTCGCCAAAGCGGGCGCGAACTACATGAACTCACAGCTCATCCGGATGGAAGCCGAAATCAACGGCTACGCGGAAGGCATCGCGCTCGACGTGAACGGCTATCTTTCCGAAGGCTCGGGCGAGAACCTGTTCGTGGTGCGCGGCGGAACGCTCTACACGACGCCGCTGGCAAACTCGGTGCTCAACGGGATCACGCGCGACTCGATCCTGGTACTGGCGCGGCAGCTGGGCATCCCGGTCGTCGAACAGGCCATGCCCCGCGAACTGCTCTACATCTGCGACGAGGCGTTCTTCACTGGAACGGCGGCGGAGGTGACGCACCTACGCTCGGTCGACCGCATCATGGTCGGCGACGGCACCATGGGGCCGATCACCACGATGCTGCATAAGGCGTTCTTCGACATTGTGCACGGCCTTGCGCCCGACCGCTACAACTGGCTGACGCCGGTAAAGGTGCGGGAAGCGGAAGCTGTCGGCGTCTAGTCTTCGTCGTCGCCGATGGGCATTCCCAGCGGAGCTTCGACCGGTTTGGCGGGAACGAACTTCGCGGGGTCGCGTTCGAACTCGTTGATGCGGTCGATCAGCGCGGCGCGGTGGATGGGTTCGGCGCTGTCTGAAGGCGGGACCTCGGCGGTCCATTGATGAAGCAGGCCGGCGATGTGCGCGCGTGCGATGGCGCGGGCCTGGCTCGAAGCGGCGGGGTTGGCGGCGAGCGCGAGCATGGCTTCGACGGTGCGGAACTCTACGGCGCGGGCCACCTCGGAAGTCAGGTCGCGACCGGCATTGGGACGCTCGGCTACGGTCTTTGAGATCGCCTCCAGCACGCTGGGGAGCGATGGCGCAGCAGGGACGCGCATGTTGTATTCGACCAGGCGGCTGGCGCGCGCGGGGTCGAGCAGGACCGAGAGCGTGAGGTCGGCGGAAGACTCGGCTGCGGCGATGGGGTCGAAGGTGAGGCCGGTGTGTGACGGGAAGGATTCCTGCGTGCGCGGGAGCGCGGGCGGGCGCGGCGGCAATTGCGAGAGGATGGATTCGGCCAACGTGAGCGTTGCGGGCGCAAGCGTCTTGAGGACTGCGGCGAGCGCTCTTTTCTGGGCGTCGGGGTCCACGATCCTGGGCAGCATCTGTCCGTCGCCGCGCACGTTGTAGCGGTAGTCGAGACCGCCGATTTCTTTAATTGCCGCTTCGGTCTGGTAGCGATGGAAGAGGTAAAGCGGGACGAGCGTGTCTTCGAGTCGGGCGAGAGGCGTGCCGCTGCGGACCGCATTCTCGCCAAAACGCGCGAGAGCAGCGGCGCGGATGGTGAGGACACGGTCGAGTTCCGCCGCAGGGTCCGCTCCGTTGTCCCAAAGATGCGCGTGGGGATGGGCACTGCCGAGGGGGCGGGCGTCCTCGTCGGTGATGTAAATGAGGCCGGTCTTCTCGGAGTCGGTCAGGATTTTGTCGAGCGCGATGGGGTCTTCGACGGCCTCGCCAGCTTGTTTTGGGCCGCGGGCGCTGTCGAACTCGCGGTAGCCGTAGTCGATGGCGACCTTGTCCCACTGGCCGATGTTTACGGCGTAGGCGTGGGAGAGGTCGGGGACGCCGTCTTTGCCGAGCGTCACGTAGGGATGTGGATAGTCCATGACGCTGGCCGATTGCGCGAAGGCGCTGGCGGCGAAGTTGTGGGCGAGACCGAGGGTGTGGCCGGTTTCGTGCGCGGCGAGTTGGCGGATGCGGGCGAGGACCATTTCGAGCATGGGATCTTCCTTGCCTGGACAGGGCGCGAACCCGCACTCTGTTTGCGTGTAAGGCGCAAGCAACGCTTCGGCGATGAGGTAGTCCTGGCGGCCGCGCAGGCTGCCGAGTGTGACGTTGCCCTTGATGATTTCCCCGGTACGCGGATCGGCGACGGTTGCGCCATAGCTCCAGCCGCGCGTGTAACGATGCACCCACTGGATGATGTTGTAGCGAACGTCCATAGGGTCGGCGCTGGCCGGCAGGAGGTCGACGCGAAAGGTTCCCGGTGCCCAGCCTGCGGCCTGGAATGCAGCGTCCCACCAGCGCGCGCCTTCGATCAGCGCGGTACGGATAGGCTCGGGTGCGCCGCGGTCCACGTAATACTGGATGGGACTGATGGCAACACACGCTTTTGTGCAGGACGCATCGCGCTTGATAAGGCGGTGGCGGACGATGAAGCTCTGGTCGAGCGGCTCGCCGAGCGGAGCGTTGTAGTCGCGGTAGGTGGACGGGAAATAGCCTGCGCGGGGCGAGAAGCGGCGCGGCGTGAAGCCCGGCGGCGGCAGTTCGAGGAAAGATTGGTGCTCGCGCACGGTGAGCGCGTGCGGGTCGGGCGCGACGTTGCGTACGAAGTGGGCCTTTGAGGGGTCGTCCGTCGCGAAGGTGAGTTCGGCTTCGACTTCGGTGTTCCTGGGGAAGGCCCGGGTGTGGTCGAGCGCGATGGTGGAGCGCGCGGCATCGACTTTGTAAATACCCTGCTGCGCACGGTCGAGCGCTTCGGCAACATGGTGCGAGTCGCGCAGAAAGAAGTCCGTTGCGTCGACGAGGACGGTGCCATCGGGGGCTTCGGTTTCGACTTTGAAGCCCGCGAGGACGGACTCGGGAAAGGATTGCAGGACCGCAAGCTGCTCGGCGGAGTCCGCGGCGGAGGTGCGGAAGGCGGAGTTGGGCTCGATCAGGAGCAGCTTTGGCCCGGTGCGCTCGAAGCGAACGATGCGGCCTTCAGACGTTTGGCCACGGTCCAGGCCGAGGTCGTTGGAGCCGGTGCCGTAGGGCAGCGAGTCGGTGTAGAGGAGGTCCTGCGAGCGGGTGTGCGCGGCGTCGGCGGCAAGCGGAACTTCGAGGTAGAGCGTGCCGGCTTTGGCGTCCCAATCGAGGGGCAGGAGGCCCGCGAAGTGCTGCATCGGCGCTGTGCGCTGAGCGAGGGTTTGCGTTGGCCCCGCTTCATGCTTTGGCGTGGCGTCGGTTTGAGCAAGGAGCGGGAGCGCGCAGGCGGCGAGCGCGAGGATGAACCTGGGCGGCGGAGGCATGAGCTTTTGTAGCACGGAGTTGCGGCGACGGCTCATGTAAGTTCGCCGCCGCTGGCCTCGATGCTGGCTTCGATGCTCTTCTCAAGCAGACGCAGTTCGTTAAGCGTGCTCTCCGACACCAGCCGAAACGTCACCGCGCGCACGCGTTCCGGCAAGTGCGGCGCCGTGGCGGCATCGCAGACCACGGCCGCCGTCGCCGACAGGCCATTCGCCCAACCCGCTTGCCCGCGAATGCGCTCGATCATGGCGTCGGGATTGAAGCCGGTAGCGACCAGCATGGTCTTCGCGATTTTTACAAACTCCGGCCAGCGCGAGACGATGCCGATCAGAGCGTCCACCGGGACGGGCAGCCACTCGTGCATCTCTGCCGGCACGCTGGTCACTTGAAGCGCGATGAGTTCGATGTGCGCAGGCAGCGCGGCCCGCGCCATCGCCACCTTGCTGGGGAGGGCGACGGCGATCGCACCGGCGGCCTCCACGCAATCTTCCACGCTACAGCCGCGCACGGGAAGATTCAGGGCGGAGCGCAGTTTAGCAAGCACAATTTCGCGGCGCTCGTCCTCAGGCTCGACAACCAGAAAATGGTCCGGGGGGCGCACGTCCATCCAACGTCGCGCGCGCTCGACGACCGTGTCCATGCTGAAGCCCTGGGCGCGCGCTGCGGTTAGAAAGCCTGCGATCATGCGGTCGAGCGCCTGGCGCGAAGCGTCCAGTGGCGCAGCCCGAGGCGCGAGCACGTAGACGCCTGAGCCGCGGCGGCGCTCCACCACGCCTTCGTCGTGAAGCTGGCTGTAGGCACCGCTGACCGTGTTGGGATGCAGGCCGAAGCGGCGCGCCATTCTCGCGTGCTGGGCAGGCGCTGGCCCGCGCGCAACTCACCGCACGCAATGCCCAACGCGACCTGCGTGCAAATTTGCTCGCGGAGACTTACTTCGCCGGAATGGACGAACCAGAAGCGCATAGGCAGTGAGCAAGGAACAGTAGACAAGAACGAAAGCTGTCGAGACGAGTGTAGACTGCCTCGCATCTTTTGAATCAACGACGCCACAGATGTAAAATGACCAATGCGAAACGCGCCGCCGGGCGAGCCACGCCCTGGCCCAGAGACCATTCCAGAGACGACTCTCGCGCCCGTCTCAAGCGACACTGGCATGGAGCTTGAAGCAGCCCTGCCTGCCGCTCTGCCGCGCGCTGCGCACGCGGCTTATGGAAGCACTGGATCGCCGCCTCCAGACCTCGACGAGCCGAGTGGGGAACTCCTTACCACTCCGCAAGCTCCCTCTAATCCACCTCCCAATGCACCGCTGGCCGAGCGCTTCGAACACATGCTCGCGACTCTGCACGCCAATCGACCCGCCGACGACCTCGAAATTGTGCGCGCGGCGTGGGCCTTCTGCGTGCAACAGCACGAAGGACAATTGCGCGCTTCGGGCGAGCCGTACATCATCCATCCGCTGGAAGTGGCGCAGGTGCTCGCTGAACTCAAGATGGATTCCACCGCTATCGCCGCGGGGCTGCTGCACGATGCGGTTGAAGACACCGATGTTTCCACACCCGAGATCGCCACGCGCTTCGGCGAGCAGGTGGCGCACATCGTTGAGGGCGTCACCAAACTTGAAAGAATTAAATTTGCCAATCGCGAAGAGCACCAAGCCGAGAACATTCGCAAGATGCTGCTGGCCATGGTCACCGACGTGCGTGTGGTCATCATCAAGCTCGCCGACCGGCTGCACAACATGCGCACGCTCGAACATCTGCCGCCCGACAAGCAGCAGAAGATCGCTCGCGAGACGCTGGATATTTATGCACCGCTCGCGCACCGGTTGGGCATGGGCAAGCTGCGCGGCGAACTCGAGGACCTCGCCTTCCGCTATACCGAGCCGGTTGTCTACGAGCAGTTGACGGCGGAAGTGGACTCGTTGCGCAGCGCCGGCGAGAGTTTCCTGGGCCGCATCGTCGCGACACTCGAAGCCAAGCTGCGCGAACTCCATATCCCCGGTCGAGTCGAGTCGCGCATCAAGCGGCTGTACTCGATCCAACAAAAACTTACCGCGCACCACGTCCCGGTCGATCAGGTCTACGACTTGTTCGCGATCCGCGTCATCACGCAAACAGTCGCCGAGTGTTACGCGCTGATCGGCGTGCTGCACAGCACATGGAGGCCGGTGCCGGGACGCTTCAAAGACTTCATTGCGATGCCGCGCCCCAACCTCTATCAGTCGTTGCACACGACGTTGATCGCCGAGGGCGGTCATCAGTTTGAAGTCCAGATTCGCACCGAAGAGATGCACCGCATCGCCGAAGAGGGCATCGCCGCGCACTGGAAGTACAAGGCCTCCGACAACGTTTCCGCCAAGGACGAGCAGCGCCTTGCGTGGGTGCGCCAGTTGATGGAGTGGCAGCGCGAGATGTCCGACCCCAACGAGTTCATGTCCACGCTGCGCATCGACTTATACCCGGAAGAGGTTTACACGTTTACGCCCAAGGGCAAGGTCGTAGTGCTCCCCAAAGACGCGAGCCCGGTCGACTTCGCATATGCCATCCACACCGACGTGGGCCACGCGACCACTGGCGCCAAGGTCAACAGCCGTATCGTTCCGCTCAGGCACAAGCTGCGCAACGGCGACATCGTGGAAATCATGACGCAGACCGGCCACGCGCCCTCGCGCGACTGGCTGACGTTCGCCAAAAGTCCGCGCGCGCGCAACAAGATCAAGCACTGGCTCAACGAGAATCAGCGCGTCCGCGCGATCGAGATCGGAAAGAAGCTGTTGGAGCGCGAAGCGCGCAAGCACAAACTGTCGCTTGCGAAGTTCGCGACCGCCGACTTCGACCGCATCGCGAACGACTACGGCCTGGGCAGCGAGCAGGACCTGCTCGCGGGCATCGGCTTCGGCAAATACTCGACGCGTCAGGTGCTCAACAAACTCGAACCCGGCAGCACCATGGCCGCAGAGGTCCCCCAAGCCGAGCCGGGCAAAGTGTCGAACACGATTTCGCACATGTCGGACGCCGTGAAGCGCGTCTTCTTCGGCAAGGGTTCCGACTCGCTGCAAGTGGAAGGCCAGGACGATTTGCTGGTCTATCGCGCGCGCTGTTGCAACCCGATTCGCGGCGAAGAAATCATCGGCTACGTCACGCGCGGCAAAGGCGTCGCCGTCCATGCGCGCAGTTGCAGCAACGTGCAGAACCTGCTGTACGAAGTCGACCGCCGCATAGAGGTGGATTGGGCCGCAACGCCGTCCGACAAGACGAATTCCCCTAAGCAGCAGACCTATCCGGTGAAGCTCACGCTGCTGTGCGACGACCGCAGCGGCCTCCTCAAAGAATTCACCGCGATCATCTCCGACGACGGCACCAACATCCGCTCGGTCGAAACCCGGCCGACCCCTGACGGCATCGTTTACGTCGACTTCGTCATCGAGACGGTGGACGTTCGGCACCTCACGAAACTGACGAATCATTTGCGCAAAGTGCCTGGCGTGCGCGACGTTCAGCGTGTTCAAAAAATCTGACCAAGCAGAAAGTGTTTGCTTAGAAATCCAAGTTACTTAAAAGCGAAAGGGCAGCATACTCGCTGCCCTTCACCTTCACGCTGCCTCTCTTACGAGAGTGCCGGCACCTGAATCTCCTGCCCAACCTGAATCTTGTCGGGATCGGACAGATTGTTGGCCTCCGCGATCTTCTGATACTTGTTCGCATCGCCGTAGAACAGCTTGCTGACTTTGCTAAGGTTGTCACCGCTCTTGATGGTGTACGGCTGCGCATCCCCTCCGGTCACGGTCATCTGAATTTCAAAGTCAGAATAGGTCGGATCGCATTGCTTGATCGCGTTCCAAACGCGGTTTGAGACCACCTTGGACGGAACTTCCGCTTTCAACACAAGCTTTTCGCCGTTCATGAAAATGCCGTCGATCTTCGCTCCATACTCGCTGAAGTTCGTGACCGCTTGTCCTACCGGAGCATACTTCTGCTCCAACGCCTTTTGATCCGCCATGTTGTCTCCCTTGGACGAGGGCATTTGCCCCGCAGCAGTAAGATGCAGGAACGCAGCGTCCTGGCAAACTACAAAATCATCATGCGCTTCGCCGTACCCAACAAAATCTCCAGCGCCTGGTCCATTTGCGGGTGCGTGTGCTCGCTGGTCATGATGCAGCGGATGCGTGCTTTGCCTTCGGGGACGGTGGGGAATGCGATC
>JBBRCA010000062.1:0-15760 GCA_038205325.1 Terriglobales bacterium
CCAGCCGTTGAGGTCCAGCTCGGCGGCCTCGCGATGTACAAACCACCGAAAGCCCACGCCCTGCACGCGACCGCGAATGAGAAAATGGACCACCATGAACATGCCTCAATCTTGATGTGAATGCGGCTACGCGCGGCTCATATAGGCGCCTTCGGCGGTGTCGACGCGGATCTTTTCGCCTTCGTTGATGAACGGCGGGACCTGAACCACCAGGCCGGTCTCGGTCTTCGCGGGCTTTGTTGTCGAGCTCGCGGTCGCGGACTTAATGCCGGGTTCGGTCTGGACCACGATCATTTCTACCGATGTGGGAAGCTCGATCCCAACTGGTTTTCCGTCGTGACTGGAGACCTCAATCAGCAGGTTCGGCGTGAGGTAATCGACTGCGTCGCCGAGCGTTTCGCGCTTCAGGTTGGTCTGTTCGTAGGTCTGCTGATCCATGAAGTAATAGTCGTCGCCGACGTTGTAGAGGTACTCCATCTTGACGGAATCGACGTGTACGCGCTCGATCGGGTCGGGCGAGCGGAAGCGCTCCACGAACATCGAGCCGGTGCGCACGTTGCGCAGTTTCGCCTGGATGAACGCGCGCAGGTTGCCCGGAGTGCGGTGCTCGACGGAGAAGACCAGATGAAGGTCGTCCTTGTACTTGATGATCATGCCGGGGCGCATCTGCGTGGCGGGAATCGCCATAAAAACTCCTGATTTTCGTGTGAAATATGCGGACTCGGCGACGTGACACAGCGCGCAGCCCAACCTTTCGATTGTAGCTTAGCGACTGGCCGGCGAAGCCTGCGCGTGGCCGTGGAACAGACGATGGAAGAAGTGTCCGATTGCGTGGAAGATGTCGTGTGCGCCGGGAGGCATTGGCGGCGGCACTGAAGCAACTGACAGCGCCGCGACGATTGCAGGCGTTCGCTGCGTTGGCGGGGACGCAGGCTTCACGGGCTGTGACGGCGGAGCAGTCGCTGGCCCGTCGAAACTCAGCGTTGCGGACGCCGCGTTCCCGGCCGCAACGATGGGAACCACTGTCGGCGCGGTCGAGAGGTCTGCGCTTTGCGCGGCGGGGAAGGGGTTGAGCGCGGCCACTTGTTGCGGCGTAATCACGCTGGTTGCGTTAGTCGCGCTGGCAGCAATCATCGCCGGAGTCGCCGCCGGACAACCGCAGTCGGAGCGCTCGCGATCCACCACTTCATGCAGACTGCCGTGCTCGAACAGCACATGCTGGCTGGGCGCGAGGTGATACGTCGCGTCGCCGAAACTCTCGCGGATTTGCAATACCGGCGCGGTGTCGCCGCGGTTCTCGACACAGGTGTCGCCCTCGCGCGTGACCCTCATGCGCAGATCGAGCGGACCTGCGGTCAGCATCGTGAAGCGCAGATCGGGCGTCAGGATGGCGTCCTGCGCACGAGACACGGTGCGAATCTCAATCGCGCCGCGGTCGAGCGCGAAGAGCAGCGCGTCGCCGGTTCCGCTGCGCAGCAGATGGAACGCGCTGGTCGCGCAGACCTGCACCAGACCGCCGCGGTCGAGGTCGATTTGTGCGGTGCGGTCGTTGGCCGTAACGCTCGCATTCGAGATAAGGCGCGCGCGCGGGCCGCTCACTTCGAGACCACCGGAGACGCTGGCGTCGGCGGTCGCGATTGAGCCCATCGCTTTCTGCACGGGCTGCTGGGCGTTCATCGGCAGCGCGAAGGCGAAAAGCGCGGCGATGATGGGCAGCTTTTGGCTCATGCGATCAGTTTAGCCCGGTCATTGCTTCAGGAAGTTGGCGATGAGTTGCTTGCCGTAATCGGTGAGGACGCTTTCCGGATGGAATTGCACACCTTCCATCGGCAGCGTGCGATGGCGCAGCCCCATGATGGTCGACTCGCCCACAACGCGCGCCGAGATTTCGAGTTCGGCGGGAAGAGTCTCTTCCGCGACGATCAGCGAGTGATAGCGCGTACACGTCATCGGCTGCGGAATGTCGCGGAAGATAGTTCGGCCGTCGTGGTCGATGAGGCTGGTCTTGCCATGCATCAACTTGTCCGCGCGAACGACATCACCTCCAAACGCAGCACCGATGGCCTGGTGGCCCAGGCACACGCCGAGCACCGGAATCTGCTTTTCCAGTTTCGCAAGATGCTGGATCAGTGGGATCAGAATCCCGGCGTCCTGCGGCGTGCAGGGGCCGGGCGAAAGCAGAATGCGCTCCGGGTTCATCGCCACAACATCTTGTGGCGAGAGTTCATCGTTGCGCCGGACGACGACCTCAGCACCCAACTCGCCCATGTACTGCACGAGGTTGTAGGTGAAGCTGTCGTAGTTGTCGAGGACGAAGACCATGGAGCGATTTTACGCTCCGGCTGCCGCACCGCTTAGGCTCAGGATTCCAGGGCTAATCCTATCCAGAAACAATTCCTCTGCATCGATTTCGTGCATGGAACGCAGCCATGCCTCCACTTGCTCTCGGGTGCGCCGAACCGGCGGCGGATCGAGGCGCAGAATCTCCGTCGCGAACCACGCGCAGATGCTTGGCATCGATGTGGAGGCTTTTGAGGGCAAACGCACTAACTGGCGGTCATCCATTTTGACCATCTCAGCGAGGTCGGATGTCTCCAATGGCCCGGTGTTTTACAAGTGCGACCACCGCCAAGGTAGACCTCTCCTGACCTGGAAACGCAGTGAGACTCCGCGAACCTAAGAAACCCGTTTTCAATCTCCGTAGTTCTCTCGTTATGTGTTCTACTTCACGCACTATCCATATCACTTTCCAAACGTTCGGATGCATGTCCCGACGATCCTACACAGGAGTTACATGTTCATGAAACGTCTCACCTCGCTTTCAGCAGCACTATGTCTTGGAATGCTCATTCTTGTCCCCACCCATTCCGTCGCGCAAGCTCACAACGATAACGATAAGGTTACTGCTCTCGCTGCGAAGGGCCTCGATGACGACATCATTATTGCAAAGATTAAAGCATCGACTTGGAAATTTCAGTTGGGCGACGACGACCTGGTTGCGTTGAAGAAGGATGGGGTTTCGTCGAAAATCGTCGCGGCGATGCTCGACTCCAGCGTCTTGACAGTTGCTGAGGTGAGCCTCGACGGGCACGCAATGGAAATGCACACCTTTGGACAGGCTAAAGTCGGTGGACGGATGGGATCGGTGTTCACATACGGCATGAAGTCAGTAAAACAGAAGGCATTTCTGACCGGTCCGAAAGGACAGTTGACTGCCACGAGCTCGTCCCCTGTCATCATGATTTCCCTGCCCAAGGGTGAAACGATAGATAGCTACATCATTGTCTTACTGGACAAGAAAAATGATCGGCGGGAACTTGAGGTGGGGTCTAAAGGCGGCATCGTTGGCGGAAAGACAGGCATTCGTGCCGAATCGATTCGAAAAGCAACAGTTACTTCATTTGGGGAAGGTTCCTTTAAGCTAGTTCCAACGGTTGCCCTTCAGTCCGGAGAGTACATCATCTACATCGTAGGGTCAGCCGACACGATAAAGGAAATCTATGGTCGTGGATATGATTTCTCGGTTCTCTAGATCGAACATCCACAATGAGGGGCCACCCAATGGAGTGGCCCTTCATTACTCCTAGATATCCAAATTCTTCACATCCAGGGCATTCTCTTCGATAAACTTCCGCCGCGCCTCGACATCCTCACCCATCAACGTCGTAAAGATTTCCTCAGTCGCGGCGATGTCTTCGAGCTTCACCTGCAGCAGCGTGCGCCGTGCGGGGTCCATGGTGGTCTCCCAGAGTTGCGGAGCGGTCATTTCGCCCAGCCCCTTGTAGCGCTGGACTTGATATTCCTTGCGGCCTTGCTCGATGACGTACTCGAACACCTCGCGCGGGGTCTGCTTCTCGACCGGGTCCTGTGAAACTTTTGCGTTGCGCTTCACAGGTTTGGCGGCTTCAACCGGAGCGGCGCCGGTAACATCCTGCGCGCCTTCAACGATCTCTTCCTCTTCCACCTCGTCCTGCGCCTCCTGAGCGACTGCGGCAGCGCTTCCCGCGACGGGCTTGGCCGCATACTCGATCAGGAACGGCCCCACAAGCTGCTCGCGAATCTGCGCGTGCTTATTGAGCAACAGGCGCGACTCAGCCGCAGCCGCAAGCGTCCAGTCGATCTTGCGCGGCGCGCCCTGCGCGTCAGTGAACGTCACCGAGTACGTCTGGTGCTCCTCGTCGAACTCGATCTCGCTGACGCTCCTGAACTGGTGCTTGCGCTCCATGTCCTTCAGCCGCGCGCGCATCACCTTCAGCTTGGCGGCGGACTCAAAGTCCACACGGCGAGCGGGGTCTTTGCCGTCATGCGCGAAAATTTCAGCGAACGCGCGCACCGCTTCCTCGTTTCTCAATCGCTTGCAGACCTTGTCGAAGTAGCCCAAATACTCGTTCAACTGCGCCATGAATTTGGTAAGCTCTTTGCCTTCAAGCCGTGCGCCGCCCTCTCCATAACGAATGACCATGCCGTCTGAAGCCCGCTTCACCATCACCTGCACATACTCGCGGTCGTCCTTGATGTACTGCTCGAACTTGCCCTTCTTGATGCGGTACAGCGGCGGTTGCGCGATGTACACGTTGCCGCGGCTGATCAACTCCTGCATGTGGCGGAAGAAAAATGTTAACAGCAGCGTGCGGATGTGCGATCCGTCGACGTCGGCATCGGTCATCAGGATCAGTTTGCCGTAGCGCAGCTTGGCGATATCGAAGTCGTCCTTGCCGATGCCCGCGCCCAGCGCAGTAATCATGGCGCGAATTTCTTCGTGCCCCAGCATCTTGTCGTAGCGCGCCTTTTCGACATTGAGAATCTTGCCCTTCAACGGCAGGATTGCCTGGAACTTGCGGTCGCGACCCTGCTTGGCCGTCCCACCGGCGGATTCACCCTCAACCAGATAAAGTTCGCACAACTCCGGTCTGCGCTCGGAGCAGTCGGCCAGCTTGCCAGGCAGACCACCACCGTCCAACGCACCCTTGCGTCGGGTCAAGTCTCGCGCCTTGCGAGCGGCTTCGCGCGCCCGCGCCGCGTCGATGGCCTTGTTGATAATCTTCTTCGCGACCTGCGGATTTTGTTCGAGGAACGCACCCAGCCGCTCATTCACAAACGCCTGCACCTGCCCCGCAATATCTGAGTTCAGTTTGCCCTTGGTCTGGCCTTCAAACTGCGGTTGCGGCAACTTTACGCTTACCACGGCGACCAAGCCCTCGCGCACGTCGTCGCCGGAAAGATTTTCCTTCACATCTTTGAACAGCCCCAGCGCCGCGCCAGCGACGTTGATAGTGCGGGTCAGCGCGGTGCGGAAACCTGAGAGATGCGTTCCCCCGTCCACCGTGTTGATGTTGTTGGCGAACGAAAACACGGTTTCGGAGTACGCGTCGTTGTACTGCAGCGCGATCTCCATTACGATCGCGCCCTGCTCGCTCTCCATGTAGATGGGCTTCTCGTGCAGCACCTGCTTGCCCTTATTGAGGTGCTTGATGAACTCGGCAATGCCGCCGGTGTACTTGAACTGCTGCGTCTTGGCCTCGCCGGTCTTGGTGTCCGTGACGCGCTCGTCGGTGAGGTTGATCTCGATGCCCTTGTTGAGGAACGCAAGCTGTCGCAACCGCGTGGCCAGAATGTCGGCGTTGTACTCGGTCATGGTGAAAATCCCGCGGTCGGGCAGGAAGTGGATCTTCGTCCCTTTGCGTTTCGACGGACCCATTTTTCGCAGCTTCGATATGGGATCGCCCTTCGCGTAGTCCATCTCCCACGCAAAACCGTCGCGCCAAATCTCAACGTCCAACGCCTCGCTCAGCGCATTGACACAACTCACGCCAACGCCGTGCAGTCCGCCCGAAACTTTATAGTTCGACGCATCGAACTTGCCTCCGGCATGAAGCATGGTCAACACCACCTGCACCGCCGGCATCACCTCGCCGGTGGGCAGCGTTTTGTCGTCGACGGGAATGCCGCGCCCGTCGTCGACCACCGTCACCGAGTTGTCCACATGCACCGTCACGTCGATCTTCGTCGCATATCCGGCGAGCGCTTCATCGACCGAGTTGTCGACCACTTCATAAACCAGGTGGTGCAGCCCCTGCTCGCCCGTCGACCCGATGTACATGGCCGGACGCAGGCGCACGGCGGCCAGGCCTTCGAGGATGGTGATGTTTTCGCCGGTGTAGCTTCCTTCGGATGAGACAGGCGGAATAGGGGGCTGAGCGGACGGTACGGGGTTGATATCTTCAGGCACGAACTTGGACGCTCCATGTGGGTCGGAAAGGCCCTCGGAAATACATCTCGCCGGGGCTGGGTGTGTTCCGCAAAAACCCTTGCAAATAAAGGCTATTGTGGGATTTTCTCGACTCCCAAGTATAGCACAAAACAGCGGTGTTTTCAGCGCGCTGAAAGAGGAGAAAAAACGGGCGCACGACCTTCCGCAATGACCCAAAGGAGCGCCACGATATCGTGGCGCACCTTCGGAGATGTGAGCGCTTCGGCTGGGCTAGGACTTGGCTTCGTAGGTGAGCGGTTCGACGCGTACGGGCAGCGCTTCGTGCTCGGCGAGGACGGCGTTGTAGAACACGCCAGCAATCACGGCGCCGACGATCGGCGCCAGCCAAAACAGCCAGAGTTGCCCCAGCGGTGCCCACGTATTGGCGAAGATCGCCGCGGCGGTGGACCGCGCCGGATTCACCGAGGTATTGGTGACCGGAATGCTAATCAGGTGAATCAGCGTCAGGCAGAGGCCGATCGCAAGCGGTGCGAAGCCCTTGGCCGCGCGCTGGTCGGTTGAACCCAGAATGACGAGCAGAAAGAAGCCCGTGAGCACGGCCTCTGCGATAAAGCAGGAGGTCAGCGAGTAGCCGCCGGGCGAGAGCAGGCCGTAGCCGTTGGACGCGAAGCCGCCCGCAATGAAGCCGGGCTTGCCCATGGCGATGAGGAACAACACGCCCGCGCCAAGCGTCCCGCCTACCACTTGCGCGACGATGTACGGCAGCAGGTCCTGCCCCGAAAAGCGCTTGCCGAAAAACAGGCCCACGGAGACGGCGGGGTTCAGATGGCAGCCGGAGATGTGGCCGATGGCGTAGGCCATGGTCAGCACCGTCAACCCAAAGGCCAGCGCGACACCAGCAAACCCAATGCCGAGGCCAGGGTACGCCGCGGCGATAACAGCCGAGCCGCACCCGCCGAATACCAGCCAGAATGTGCCGAAGGCTTCGGCAATACAACGACGCAAGAGTGTTGGGGGCATGGGTGGCAATCGTCCTTCGAGAGTGGAATTGCGACCCTTTCGGGGCCCGAGGCCGCTGGGAAGTTGGGAGAAGTATACGGGAGAAACTGCATGATCGAAGATTTTTCTCTGGGTCGGCATACAATCTCTACGAGGAGCCAGTATGACTTTCCATGTGTCGTTAGAGCGAGATGAGGACGGCTGGATCGTGGCCGAAGTGCCAGCCCTTCCCGGCTGTTTTTCTCAGGGAAAGATGAGCGTGAAGCTTTAGAAAATGTAAAAGAAGCCATTACTGCGTGGCTTTGGGCTGAAGATCGGAAAGCCATGCGCGCACGACCCACCCAGGCGACGCCGATTCTTGTGACTGTCTAGGCTGAATATGGCAAATTGAGCAACCACTCTGGCCGCGATGTCCCGAAGGCCTTCTCCAAAGCGGGCTGGCAACGTGAAGGGCAATGGGGCAGTCATTCTCGTGATGACGAAAGACGGTTGCAGAGCCAATCTTCCATCCCGCAACATAAGGAAGTCGCTCCCGGAACCCTCCGCGGACTTATCAAGACGGCTAGCCTCTCCGTCGACGAGTTCTTGGAGCTTCTCTAATCACCACACCCGACACGTCGGCGTATGCACCATCGGCTGCCCCGCCTTGCATCCAAACGCCTTCTGAAACTCCGGGATATTCGACACCACGCCGTTGATGCGCGCGAACCCCGGCGAGTGCGGATTGGTGATCGCGCTCACCCGCAGGTTCTCCGGGCGCTCGTTCTCGCACGCCCACTGCGCCATGCCCACCCAGAAGCGTTGGTCGGGCGTGAAGCCGTCTCGAGATGCCAGCGTCTGGCCTTCGACTTCTTTCTTCCACGCAATGTATGCCAGCAGCGTTCCGCCAATGTCCGCGACATCTTCGCCACTTGTCAGCTTCGAGTTGATATGAATGTCGTCGACGATGGTGTACCCCGCATACTGGCCGCGCACGCAGTTGATGCGGTCTTCAAAGCCCTTCGCATCCGCCGCCGTCCACCAATCGCGCAGGTTGCCCTTGTCGTCGAACTGCCGTCCCTCGTCATCAAAGGCGTGCGTCAACTCGTGGCCGATCGTCGCGCCGGTCTGTCCATAGTTCGGCGCGTCGTCGAGCTTCGGATCGTACAGCGGCGGTTGCAGCACACCCGCTGGAAAATTGATGTCGTTCATCTGCGGATTGAAATACGCATTCACCGTCGGCGGCGTCATGCCCCACTCGTTCAGGTCCACTGGCTTGCCCAGCTTGTGCCACTCGCGCGCGTCCTCGAAGCGATAAGCCCGCGCCGCATCGCCGAAGTAGTCGTCCGGCTTCACCGTCAGCGCTGTATAGTCGCGCCAGGTGTCCGGATAACCGATCTTGTTGCGAATCGCATGAAGTTTCCGCAGCGCTTCTTTCTTGGTCTCCGGACTCATCCAGTCGAGCCCTTCAATCTCGTGCTGCATGGCCGTCTCGATCTGCTCGGTCATCAGCCGCGTCTTGGCCTTGGTGTCGGCGGTAAAGGTGCGCGCCACAAACTCCTGCCCGAGCGCCTCGCCGAGGTTGTTATCGACCGCGCGCGTGCAGGTCTTCCAACGCGGCGGCATCGCCGGAACGCCGCGCAGTGTCTTCGAGTAGAAGTCGAAGTTCGCCTGCTCATAAGGATGCGCGAGATACGGCGCGGCCGCAGTCAGCAAATGAAAGCGCAGGTAGGCGCGCAAGTCCTCGACCGGCTCGTTGGTCAGTTCCGACTGCACGGCCTTCACGAACGCCGGCTGCGAAACGTTCAGCTTCGCCACGCCCGGTGCTCCCTGCGCCGCAAAGTACGCTGGCCAATCGATCGCAGGGGCTTCCGCTTTGAGTTCGACGACGGTCATCATGTGGTACGTGTTGTGCGGATCGCGGCGCTCGACCCGCGTTAGCGAAGCCTTCGCCAAGGAGGTCTCGATGCGCAAAATCGAACCCGCATCGGCCTTCGCCTTGTCCGCGCTCTCCCCACTCATGGTCAGCAATTGCGCCACATACGCCGCATACTGTTCGCGAATCTTGATGCTTTTCGCATCGTCCTTGGTGTAGTAGTCGCGGTCCGGCAAGCCCAGACCGCCGGCGCCAAGCTCGACAATGATGAGCGACGAGTCGACCGCATCCTGCCCGGTGCTGGAGCCGAAGAAGAAGCTGCCCGCCACGTTGTGGTGCAGCGTCGTCAAGGCGGCGACCACCTGCTCGCGCGTCTTCAGCGCGTCCAGCTTCGCCAACTCCGGCTGAATCGGCTTATCGCCCAGCGCGTCAATCGCCGCCGTATTCATGCACGCCGCAAAGTAGTCGCCCACCTTCTGCTGCACGGGAGTACGGTCTTTCGCCTTCGCGTCGGCTTCGAGAATGCCCCACAGAAACTGTTCGTTGGCCGTCCCCAACTTCGCGTAGACGCTCCAACTCGCCTGGTCGGCCGGGATGGGGTTGTTCTTCTCCCATCCACCGCAAGCGTACTTGTAGAAATTCGCGCACGGCTCGACCGAGCGGTCCATGTCGGTCAGGTCCAGCGACGGCGAATACGGCATCGCGTTCAGCGGCTGTGCGTCGAGCTGTTGAGCACGAACGCTCAGAGGGGCAAAAAGCAACGCGGCGGCCACGGCGAGCAGGTTCTTGATAAACATGAAATCTCCTGTGTCAGCAATCCTACAACGCAGCACGCGGATTCGGCACGGCTAAGGATTTCGAGCGTCCAGATTAGTTTGCGAGGGCATCTTGAAGCGCCTTGAGGCAGCGACCGCGACCTTCGCCCCTAGCTTCATCAGTGGCGCCTCAATCAGGTGGAACGCCGCCAGCGAAAACACCGCCAGACTCGCAAACATCACTGCGAACTGTACCGGCCATGAACGTCCCCGGCACACGTAGAAACCCAGCACAATCGCAAAGGGATGCGTCAAGTAGATTCCATAGGAGTAGCGCGCAACTTGCCAGCACACCTTGGTCCACCAGCTTGGCCGCAACTGCCGGAAGCTGGGCAGCACCAGCCCCAGCGCCAGACACGGCCACCACGCCCGTTGCCAATTTCCGGCGTGCCCGCCGACCCATATGATGACCGCCAGCACGATCGCAAAACTCCAGCCCGGCAGCACCGCCTTGCGCCGCGAAAAGCCGATGTACGCCATTAGCCCCGGCACGAAATACGGGACCGCCACCGCAAGGTTGAGCAGTCTCGTCTCAAACGCCTGATGTGCGAAGGCCACGGCCAACACCCAGAACAGCAGCAGCGGCCATAGCGCCATGTTCTTGCGCATGAAGAAATACAGTGCCGGAAGCAGAGCATACATCTGCACTTCCAGCGGCAGGCTCCACAACGGATAAACGATGAAGTTTCCGGAGAACAGGTTTTGCACCAGCAACATGTGCGTCAAGACCTGCTTCAACGAAGGCGCATAGTAATTGAAGAAACTGCCAGTCTCGGCATACACGCCAACCGGCGCGTGCGTCAGTACTGCGATCAGCACCACCACCATCGCCAACGGGTAGATGCGCGCGATCCGGCGAATATAGAAGTCCAGCGTGTTCTCCCGTCGCTCCAGCGACCACATCAGCACCAGCGCGGTATGGACAAAGAAGATCGCCACGCCAAACGCTCCCCACCACTGCCCATTCACCGGCAACCGCAGCGCGGCCGCGACATGCGAATACAGCACGCAACACACCGCCACGGCGCGCAGCATGTCCAGGTTTGGAAGGTCTTTACCGGAACCGGTGGACGTCGTTTGCGTCGGCGCTGCGAGAGAGTTCTTTTCCTCGGCCTGCATCAGTCTCCCACCACTTTGAACTTGCGTCCGGTCCAGCTTGCCGCTCTCACCCGGTAGTCCTCCATGTTGTAGCCCGGATAGGTCGCGGTCCAGAACACCTTCATCTGTTGGTCGATCTGCGAGCGAAACGGGGAATCCTTGCGAAGGGCCAGCCCATAGTTCGCCGCTCCGGCATAGACGTCGTACTGCTGTAACAGGGCCGGGTCGGCCAGCATCAATCCGCGCTGGTAGGTATAGCTGATGTTGGGCAGCCACAGGATGTCGGGCTTGCGCGCCAGCAGCGCGGCCATATTGAAGCCATGCAGCGCGATGTCCGTATCGTTCAATCCCGCCAGGTCGATGATATTCACCTGCGACGCACGACTGCCGATATATCCTACCTCCGTCGCCGTGACCGCCGTCCCCCTGGGCAGCGGAGCCACCAGCAGATCGGTGATCGCAATCATGGTCACGTCCCAATTTTTCGCGGGAAGCGGTACGCTGGCAGCGATGTCGAGACGGACAGGCTCATATTCATAATGCGAACGACCTTCCAGCCGCCGAATCGTCGCCTGCACGCGCTCCGACGGTAACGCCAGAAAGCAGACCATCAGCGATGCGGCCACGCAGGTCCGCACCAGCAGCGTATGGCGCGGCCATCGGTCTTCCGATGGCGCATCTTCGCGGCCCACCCAGCGGTCAACGACCAGCAGCGCGGGGACGATGAAAAACGCGAAGTAGGGCGCGTAATAGCGCGCGTTGAATCCCATGATCTGCGTCACGGTCGCCAGATACGCAAAGACCGCCAACGCCGGCGTCACGCAACAAACGATCAGCCGCAAGTCGCGCCGTCGGCCCAGCAAAATAAGCGCCGCAAGGTACACCTGGCAACCGCTCAGGAAGCCGAGCATCAGCAGTTCCGGATGCCATACTGCGGCATAGCCCTCGTATGCATGACGGCTCTTCATATAGAAGCTGAGCGGGAACGCCGTCTGAAAATACAGCTTGCACACCAAGAGGTCCAGCGCGACTCCGGCGATAAAAACTCCCAGCAGGATCGCAACGCCGCGCTTCGACCCGCGCCCGTCCGGCATCAGGAAGAACAGCAGCAGTGGCAGAAGCACCACAGCGATTGCCGCCTCCGGTCGCGTCAAAAAGAGCAGCAGCCCGGCCACGCCGACCCACTCCGGGCGAACGTTCCCTCGGCTCCACGCCAGCGCCGACCCCACAAAAACGGCAGCCAGCAGGGTTGCCAGCATCGTCTCCATCCCCGTCGCTGCGTTGCCTATGAAAGCGGGAGCGATGGCCAACGGCAACGCCACCAGAGGAAGCACCCTCCACGTCCGAGAAAGAACCCCACTGCGGGCATTCAGGGCGACCGCCCACGCAATCGCAATGACCGCCCCAAGGGAGCACAGCCACGATCCCAGGCTCAGCATCTGCCATGCCCCCAGCGGAAGATAGCTGAGAACCAGAACAACCAGTGCCCAAAGCAGCGAAGTCGGCCCGTAGGTATGTGCGCCGTCAAGGTTCCACGAAAGACCCAGCCCATGCCGCATATTGGTCGCGTACCGGGCGAACATGTACGCGTCGTCGAACAACAGCGGGGTATGTTGCGCCTCCCAGAGGTTTTGGAGCCACAGACCCGCCGCCTGCGCCAGCACGACGGCCGCAGCGATGTTGTACAGACGTTTGAAGTTTGCGGAGTACATATAATTTGGCAGCGGACGTGAGCGGCACACCTGGAGTAGCAGCGGGCTTCAGCCCTCGGTTAATGGTTGTTCTTACGGAGTTGCAGCGACATATAGCCCGCAGTTATTGCTTGTTCTTAACGGAGTAGCAGCGGGTTTCAGCCTGCGGTAACGCTCAATCGGGCCTTCCCTTAAACCATAACCCAATCTGCGGATTCGCTGTCGTAATATGGCACGCCTGTCAGCCCGCTCTGCTATACTGGAAAACGTTGTCCAATAGCACCTTCTCCACTCAGGAACCCCATGCCAAAGTTGAAGACCCACTCGGGCGCGGCCAAGCGCTTCAAGAAGACCGGTACCGGCAAATTCAAGCGCGGCCAGTCCAAGATGCGCCACATCCTCACCTCGAAAGCCCACAAAACCAAGTCCAAGCTTGGCAAGATTGTGCTCGTTTCGAAGCAGGACACGCCCAAAGTCGCGCGAATGCTTCCTTACGCCTAAAGCGTGACCGCATTCCAAAGAGTTTTTCCCATCGAGCCGTCGAAAACAAAGGGCCGCAAAGCGTAAAGGCCCCTGGAAGATAAAAGAACGAACAGCGTGTTCGGATTCTTTGCTTCCACCGAGATGGGAAGCAGCAAAGTGAGTGAAGAGGCGCCCTTACCTCCAGCCACTAAACGAAGTACGCAAAAGGAGATCGACCATGCCCCGTGTAAAACGGAGTACCAAACGTAGCGACCGCCGCAAAAAAATCCTCAAGCGCGCCAGTGGCTACTTCCTCACCAAATCCAAGCTCTACCAAGCCGCTCAGGAAGCCGTCGAGCGCGGGCTGAAATTTGCCTACATCGGCCGCAAACAGAAGAAGCGCCAGTTCCGCCGCCTCTGGATCGTCCGCATCGGCGCCGCTTGCCGCATCAACGGCATGAGCTACTCGACCTTCATCAACGGCCTCAAGCACGCCGGCAACAGCCTCGATCGCAAGATCCTCTCCGACATCGCCGCCAACGATGCCGCGGGCTTCGCCGCCCTCGCCGTCCAGGCCAAGGCAGGCCTTCAATCCGCGAAGGCGAATCGGACTGCCGCTAAGGCTTAGTCGATCCCACGGCAAAATGAGGGCGTGGCTTCGGCCACGCCCCCTTGACAGCCCGTCTATAATGGACGCAGGAAGCCTATCCGGCCCGGCCACCGCCGGGCCGTTACATTTGGCGCGTAACTTCAGTGCTCTCCGTACTTTACAGAGCGGCCCTTTGTTTTCGGGACTTTACCGCACGTTAGCGCCAGAGGTCCGAAGCAAAGTCTAATATTCTCAGGACTTTGCGCGAAAAGAGGGGGAGGGGCCTACATCGCGGGCGGATGGTGTGGATCGACCGGATGATGCGCTTCCGGAGACGAAGCGGCTCGAGCAGTCTTAGTCGACCGCCGCGCTTCGCCGGGGTTCACGAGGTCGCGAAGTTCTTTGCTGGGCTTGAAGTAGGGAACGCGCTTGGCCGCGACCTCGACCTTCTCGCCGGTCTTGGGATTGCGCCCGGTGCGCGACTTGCGCTGCCGCGTGCGGAAGCTGCCAAAGCCGCGGACCTCGACTTTGTCGTCCGCCTTCAGCGCGTTGATAACGGAATCGAACAGTGTGTCGACGATAACTTCGCTGTCGCGGCGGGTGAGGTCTCCGAGGCTTGTGACGCGGTCGACGAGATCGGCTTTGGTCATGGATTCGTTTCTCCTTAGAAGGATCGAAAACATCGGTACTGCTGATAAAAGTTTAGACGCAAAAAAAACGGGGCAAGAGAAAGTGTACAGCTTTGCGTCTAAACGCAGATATCATTTCGTCTAGAGATTGGGGTATGATGAGGCGCATGATTTCGCGTTCGCATCTGCGCCGTACGAGGTACGTCGATGGAGTTCAGACGCGGAGAAAGTGACACCGAACAATTGGCGCATCCGCGTTTGAGCATCGTCATTCCCGCCTACAACGAGTGTCTCCGCATTGAGAGCACGCTGGAGCGCGTGATGGCGTGCATTCGCGAGCGCGCGTGGGACGCCGAGGTGTTGGTGGTCGACGATGGTTCTACCGACGATACGGCCGCCATTGTGCAGCGCTGGATGCAGGAGCATCCCCGATTGCATCTGGTGAAGAACCGGGGCAACCGCGGCAAAGGCTACTCAGTACGCAATGGACTGCTCCAGTCGGCGAGCGAGATTGTGATGTTCACAGATGCCGACCTTTCTTCGCCAATGGAAGAAGCGCAACTCCTGATGGACGCGCTCGACCGGGGCGCGGACGTGGCCATCGGCTCGCGTTGGCTCGACCGGAAGCCCCAGACGATGAATCAGCCCCTGTATCGGCGATTCTTCGGGCGCTGTTTCAACTGGGTGACGCGGCGCGTCATCGGCCTGCCATTCAAGGACACCCAGTGCGGCTTCAAAGCCTACAAACGCGAAGCCGCGCAGGTGATCTTCCGTCTGCAGACGATCGAACGCTGGGGTTTTGACCCGGAAATACTGTTCATTGCGCGCAAGCTGAAATACAAAATCGTCGAGATTCCCGTGACCTGGGGCCATGATGAGCGCAGCCGCCTAAGCTATCTGAAAGACGGGTTGAAGATGCTCGAAGAGATGGCCGAAATCCGCAGCAATTCGTTGCGCGGCCGCTACGACCAAGCCATCGCGGCGATGAAGGACACCAGCACAATGGTGACGCCGCAGGTGGCCACCGTGGAGCACATCAAGGCGCGGTAAGTCTTTGCGGTCACGGTAGACTTGGAGTAATGATCTCTGCTGATGCGCGGTCCGACATTCAAACTGACGCGCACCGTTCTGGCGCGGATACGCATGACAAGCGGCTGCTGATCTTTGTGGTGGTCAGCCTGCTACTGGCAAATGTCGTGCAGTGGGGTGTTAGCCGCGCTCTGCACCTTGGCAATCCGGGTGCCATCAAGGGACTCGTGCTGGACTTTGTACACCTGCGGCAGTGGACCGATTCGTGGCTGCCAATGATGAAGTCGCTGGATTTTTTTCAGGCGAATCCACTTCAGCCAATTTACTCCGCCCCGCTCTATGACACGTTGATCTACCCACTCGCCAGCCTGCTGCCGCTGGT
>JBBRCA010000063.1:0-15189 GCA_038205325.1 Terriglobales bacterium
CGCCGATATTCGACAAAATGCCGGTCTTCACGCCCGCCCGTTGCAGCGCGGCGGCCCAGTCGATCATGGGTTGGTTGGGCTGCGTCCACAACATTGCATCGGCATCGACAAGCGCTTCCAACCGGCGCTCATCCAGCGTCTGTCCGAGGCCCCCGGCCACGGTCCTCCAATATGCTTCGGCGGTCAAAGCTCCGCGGTCGTAGTCGCGGCGATGCTTCCAGTACGACTCGTGAAAACCCGCTTCATCAGCCTGAACGACGGCCTTCAGCCGCTCCCAGGCGGCGGGATGGGGTGGACCCGAGAGGACGAGACCATAGTCGAAAAGCACAGCATTCACAGTGGGCATCTGTCCATGATAAAAGATCGCGAGACCCGCTACCATGACACCGTATGCGTTTCTCTAAACGAACAGCGTGGGAACTGGAAGAAAATCCTTTCGCCACAAATTTGCGCCGCGCGCGCGCCTCGGGCCGGGAACTCCTCGACCTCACCGTCTCCAACCCCACGGCGTGCGGTTTTGCCTATGACGAGGCCGCGCTGCTCGCGCCGCTAGCCGAGCCGGCCGCCCTCCGATACGAACCCGAACCTCTCGGGATGACCTCGGCGCGGGCAGCCGTCGCGGACTACTATCGCGACGTGGGCGCGGACATTCCAATTCAACATCTTTGCCTCACCACCAGCACCAGCGAAGCCTACAGCTTTCTCTTCCGCCTCCTCTCGGACCCCGGCGACGAGGTTCTGGTCGCGTCGCCCAGCTATCCGCTCTTCGACTACATTGCGCGGCTGAACAACGTCCGACTGATCGAGTATCCGCTGCTGTATCACGACGGCTGGCAGATCGATCTTGATGCCCTGGCCGCAAGTATCACTGCTCGTACCCGCGCGATCGTCGTCGTCCACCCCAACAATCCAACCGGCCACTTCTGTTCCCCAGCAGAGCGCGAAGCGCTGCAAACCCTCTGCGCCGAGCGAGACCTCGCGCTCATCGTCGATGAAGTTTTCCTCGACTACGCGCTTCCCGGCGTCAGTGCTCATAGCTTCGCCGCTACGTCCACTCCCGCGCTCAATTTCGTTCTCAGCGGCCTTAGCAAGGTCTGCGCGCTGCCGCAGATGAAGTGCTCGTGGATCGCGACCGTTGGCCCCTCAAAGGCCGTCAAAGAGGCAATGGCGCGATTGGAAATTATCGCCGACACGTTTCTGTCCATGAACTCCCCCGTGCAGCACGCTCTACCGAAATGGCTGGCCGGACGCCGCAGTCTGCAACACCAAATCCGCGTCCGTATGAGCAAGAACCTCGCCGTGCTCGACCGCGCGATCATCGGCTCCTCCTGCCAGCGCTTCAAGATGGACGCGGGCTGGACGACCCTCCTCCGCGTTCCACGCACCGTGGGCGGCATCGAGTTCTGCGAGGCCGCGCTTGCAAGCGGCGTTGCTGTACAACCCGGCGCGTTTTATGGCCTGCCCCCAGGCCGCGCCGTGCTCAGCCTGCTCACGCCGCCGGAAATCTGGCGAGCTGGCTTGGAACGCCTTCGATGTATCGCGGCTTAACTCAAGAACGGGTTGGATCTTTTCTCTTCGCCGAGGGTCGTTTCCGGGCCGTGGCCGGGTACGACAACCGTCTCCGCGGGCAAGGGAAGGAGGCGTTCACGGATGCTCGAAATCAGCTTGCTGTGATTGCCGCCGGGCAAATCAGTTCGACCGACCGATCCCGCGAACAATGTATCCCCAGCCAGTAGCAGATCGGCTTCCGGAACATAAACGCTGAGACTGCCTTCGGTATGGCCGGGTGTATGGAGGAGGGTCGTCGCAATGCCGCGAACGCTCAGCGCTTCGCCGTCCCCCGGCGAATGATCTGGCGGGGCCACGTCGGGCGTCGCAACGCCCAGCCATCCGGCTTGAACGTCCATCATGGCGAGCAGCGGAAGATCGGCCTGGTTGTAAATGATGGGGGCACCGGTAATCTGCTTCAGTGAAAGCGCGCCAGCGATATGGTCGATGTGCGCGTGGGTCACAACAATCTGCTTCACCGTGAGCTGGTGTTTTGCAAGCATAGCCAGAATGCGCGCAATCTCGTAGCCCGGATCGACGACGATCGCTTCACGTGAAGCCTCGTCGCCGAGGACAGTGCAGTTGCAGTGCAGCAAGCCAACGGGGAACGTCTCGCGGATCAAGGTCGTCTCCAAACCTTAAATGAAAAGCGCAGGCCGAAGCCCACGCTTTGACAATTTGTGCTCGGGGCGGTTACTTCTTCGCCGGCGTGCTCTCGCTCGACGGTGTTCCCGAAAGCACCGAATGGTTGTTGTTGGCGGAGCGGGACATAGCGACCGTGAGGCCAATGGACGTAATCATGAAGATGATCGCGGACCAGGTCGTCAGGCGGGTCAGTACGTTGGCAGCGCCGCGCGGGCCGAACGCCGTCTGCGAGCCCTGACCGCCGAACGCGCCGGCGAGGTCCGCGGACTTGCCTTGCTGCAAAAGCACGACGCCAATGAGGAAGAGACAGACGATGACATGAACGACGACGAGCAAAATAACCATGGTGCGGTGTAGCCTTCCAAAGCCGCGCGCTGATGCACGGCAAAATGAGTTGGAGTGTCGCGGAGGAAGACTTCAACCTCTTGACTTGCGAAGTTTGTACCGCATCCAACCTTGAGTCTAACATTGCCGTCGGTTGTGCGCGAAGGGGTATGATTTCGGGGTTGGAACTGGAGGTCATGCGATGCGGATTGGGATGTTGACGGGCGGTGGAGACTGCCCCGGATTGAATGCGGTGATTCGCGCGGTGGTGCGTAAGGGCGTGCTCCATTACGGCGATGAGTTTGTCGGCTTCATCGAGGGTTGGCGCGGCGTGATCGATGACCGCACCATGGTGCTCAACCTGCAAACGACGAGCGGGATTCTGCATCGCGGAGGGACGATTCTGCGGTCCTCGCGCACCAACGTCAAGAAGATCGAGGGCGGATTCGAGCGCTGCCTCAAGGTCATCGAAGACCACAATCTCGATGCGCTGATTGCCATGGGCGGCGACGATACGCAGTCGATTTCCGTGGAACTCGCCAAGCGCGGCGTCAACTGCGTGGGCGTGCCGAAGACCATCGACAACGATCTTAGCGGGACCGACGTCTGTTTTGGATTCGATACTGCGGTGACGATTGCGACCGAAGCGGTCGACCGGCTGCACTCCACTACAGAGGCGCACAGCCGCGTGCAGGTAGTCGAGGTGATGGGCCGCGATGCCGGGTGGATTGCGATTACTGCGGGGATCGCAGGAGGCGCAGACGTGACGCTGGTGCCGGAGTTGCCCATCGACATGGACGATGTGGTGCGGTTGCTGAAGGCGCGTTGGGAGAGTGGCAAGAGGTTCGCCGTAGTGGTCGTCGCCGAAGGCGCTAAACTGGCCGAGCATAGCGGTCAGACGTCGGTGGGCACCAAGCTCGATTCATTTGGGCACGCCCGTCTGAGCGGCATTGGGCAGGCGCTGGCGGAGGAGATCGAGAAGCGGACGGGATACGAAACGCGCAGTGTCAACCTCGGCCATACGCAACGCGGCGGGACGCCAACGGCCTACGACCGGATGCTGGCCACGCGCTACGGCATCGCGGCCATCGACCTCGTGCATCAGGGCAAGTTCGGACGCCTCGTCGTACTCAAGGGGACGCAGATTTCAGACATTCCGCTTGAAGATGCGATTGCCAAGACCAGGACTGTGGGGGAAGATCTGTTTGCGGTGGTGCGAGGTTTGCAGCCAAAGGCCTAAAGCTCACTTGAAGGCGAGCTTTGCAGCGACCAGCACAAGCAACACCGCGAAGCTTCTACGCAAGACGAGCTCTGGCAAATGTTGCGCCCACAAGCCCCCCAGCCAGCCGCCGACAGCGAATCCAATCGCGATTGGAATCGCCAGTTTCAGGTCTGCGTGACCAGCTTTGTAGTAGGTCCAGAAGGCGAAGATTCCGATGGGCAGCAGCAACGTCGCGAGCGAAGTCCCCTGCGCCCGTATTTGCGACATGCCGTAGAAAAAAATCAGCGCGGGAACCAGAAAGGCTCCACCGCCAATACCGACAAGGCCGGAAACCGCCCCGATTGCAAGGCCGAGCACCAGAGCGCCGACGATCATAGCTCCATTCATTGTGAGTTCTCCCATGGCAGAATATATGCCTGTTGCGCTTTGGGGACGCTGTTTCCCCGGTGTGTGAAAAAATGTATTGCGCCTGCGCTTGTGCTCGTCCCCGTCGTCCAGTGGCCCAGGACTCCGCCCTCTCGCGGCGGCAACATAGGTTCGAATCCTGTCGGGGACGCCATCTTTCCGTACTCTGCTGCCGATGCTAACGTGGGCTTTGAGGTGTGAATGGTCGATCCGAAAGCAGTGCTCGCCGATCTCGACGAACTCCGCGAATTGACAGCCAACGAAGACGGCGCTCAGCGCCTGGCCTGGTCGCCCACATGGTTGCGTGCTCGCGAGTGGTTCGAGGAAAAAATTAAAGCTCTGCCCGTGGAACACCACTACGACGCTGCGGGTAATCACTGGATCACGTTGCGAGGCGAGTCCGAGCAGGCGCTGGTGCTTGGCAGTCATCTCGATTCCGTGCCCAACGGCGGTTGGCTGGACGGTTGTCTCGGCGTGCTCGCGGGGCTTGAGGTGCTACGCAGCATCGCGCGCGACACGAACGGCAAGCCGCCCTGCACGGTGCGGCTCGTCGATTGGGCGGATGAGGAAGGTGCGCGATTTGGCCGCAGCTTGTTGGGGTCTTCGGCGTTTGCCGGAACGCACAGCATCGAAGCGGACCGCGTGCGCACCGACCGCGACGGCACAACGATGGAGGCCGCGCTGAAACACTGTGGCGTGGACGTCGAACGCATTGGTGACGCGAGCATCGAGCAGACCAATATGGCCGCATATCTCGAGCTGCACATCGAGCAGGGGCCGATTCTAGAGCGTCTCGGCAAACCCCTGGCCGTGGTGCAAGGGACCAAGGGCGTCGAGCGCCATGCGATCACGTTTCAAGGTCAGGAGGCGCATTCGGGATCGACCCCGATGGAGGTCCGCAAAGACGCGCTGGCAGCGGCGGCAAAACTAGCTCTGGAGATTCGCCCCATCGCGATGAAGCATCCGCTGGCGGTTTGCACCATGGGTAGCGTAAAGACGTTTCCGGGGATTGTGACCTCAGTCGTGGGACGTTGCGAGGTGACGGTCGATATGCGCGATCTGAATGCGGATGTTCTGGCATCGATGTTGCGTGAAACGCGCGACGCCAGCGAGCAGTTCGCGAAAGAAGAAGGCTGCACGGTGGTGTGGTCGAAGATCTGGTCGATTGAGCCTATACCGTTTCATCCTGAATTGATTCAGCTTTGCGGCGAGGCCATCATCGAGACAGCGGGCGTCTCGGAGCAACTGCCATCCGGCCCGCTGCACGACGCGGCGGAGATAGCCCGCCTGGGTGTGCCGACGGTGATGATGTTTGTGCAATCGCTCAACGGCCTCAGCCACAATCGCGCGGAAGACACAAAACGCGAACACCTGGAACTGGCCGTGAAGGCGTTTGGTTCGCTGGCGGACAAGACGATCGCGTGGATTGGCGCGGGCGCGAGATGAGGACTCCGCGCGGATTACCGCTTCGCCCTACGGATGATGCATAATCGGGACTTCACAATGCGCTCCTGCTTGAGGGCCCGCAAGGACGGCTTGTCCACTGCGGGCCTTGCATGTCTTGATAGGGAAGCAGTTGCCGGGCGATGGAGATCGAAAGTCACGATGATCGAACCAATTACTTTTTACGAGCAGTCGCCGGCGTCACCCGAGATCACGCGGCGTTTCCCCGACCTACATCCGGCTTTCGACAAGCAGGCCGCGGTGCCGGAAGCGAACCGGTGTTTATACTGCTTCGACGCGCCCTGCACCTCCGCTTGCCCAACGCACATCGACGTTCCGAAGTTCATCAAGAAGATCGCCACGGGCAACCTGATGGGCTCTGCGAAGACGATCCTCGATGCGAATATTCTGGGTGAGAGCTGCGCGCGCGCCTGTCCAGTGCAGGTGTTGTGCGAAGGCGCGTGCGTGATGCACCGCTACAACAAGAAGCCCATCGAAATTGGACGGCTGCAGCGTTTTGCAATGGACGCGCTGCATGAAAGTGGCGCGCCGTTGCCCTTCCAGCCAGGCGCCGACACGGGCTGGTCCGTGGCGTTGATTGGCGGCGGCCCCGCTTCGCTCGCCTGCGCGGCAGAACTTCGGTGGCGGGGAATCCGCGCAGACATTTACGATGCGCGACCGCTGCCCGGAGGCTTGAACACCTACGGCATCGCCGAGTACAAACTGACGCTCGGAGCCAGCCTGCGCGAGATCGATAGGATTGCGCAACTCGGCGTCAACTTCCATTCCAACGTCACCGTGGATGCAAAAAAACTTGCGGAGCTCGAAGCCTCGCACGACGCAATTTTCCTCGGCCTGGGCCTGGGCGCGATTCACCGGCTCGGCCTTAAGGACGAGCGGATGCAGGGTGTCACCAACGCACTCGATTTCATTGCGGGTTATAAAAGCGGTGAGATTACATCGGCTCCGGCGCGAGTCGCGGTCGTGGGCGCGGGCAACACCGCCATCGATGCCGCCAACGCCGCCATGCGGTTGGGCGCGCGCGAAGTCCACATGATCTATCGCCGAGGCTCCGATCAGATGTCCGCATTCGATTTCGAGTATGAACACGCGAAACAGGAGGGTGTTAAATTTCTATGGCACGTTATGCCTGTGGGCATCCGAGGGAGCGATTTTGCCGAAGGACTCGAACTACAGATGCTCGAACCGGCCGCCGACGATTCTCTGGTCCCCGAGGTAGGTACGAACTTCGTTCTGAAAACCGACTTGGTTGTGCTGGCAATCGGTCAGTCGACGCACACGGATTTTCTTGCGCAACACTATCGCTCGGAAAACGTAAAGCTCGAACGCGGACGGATTCTCATCGACCGCGCATCCGGGCAAACTTCAAATCCAAAATATTTCGCGGGTGGAGACTGCACTAACGGTGGTCGCGAAGTTGTAGATGCGGTCGCCGATGGAAAGCGCGCGGGCATAGGAATCGCCGCGTGGTTAGAGGGTAAGAATGCCGACGCTTAAGACGACATTCGCGGGGATCGAATGCCTCAACCCTTTCTGGCTGGCGTCCGCGCCGCCGACCAATTGCGGCGAGCAGATCATGCGGGCCTTCGATGCAGGCTGGGGTGGAGCGGTCTGGAAGACCATCGGCGAGCCTATCACAAACGTTTCTTCTCGTTATTCTTCGCTCGACTGGAACGGCCAGCGCATGATGGGGTTCAACAACATCGAACTCATCTCCGACCGTCCCATCGAAGTGAATCTTCGCGAAATTGCTGAGGTGAAGCGACGCTATGCGAAGCATGTCGTCATTGCGTCGCTGATGGTGCAGTCAAATCGTGCAACGTGGCACGAAATGGTGCAGCGCGCGGAAGACGCAGGCGCTGACGGGCTGGAGTTGAACTTTGGCTGTCCGCATGGCATGAGCGAGCGCGGCATGGGTTCGGCGGTGGGCCAGGTGCCGGAGTATTGCGAACAGATTACGAGTTGGGTAAAAGAGAAAGCGCGTACGCCGGTCATCGTGAAGCTCACTCCGAACATCTCCGACATTCGCATCCCCGCGCGCGCCGCGAAACGCGGAGGAGCGGACGCGCTCTCGGCGATCAACACCATCAACTCCATCACAGGCATCGATCTCAACACTCTGGAGCCTCGCCCCATGGTCGATGGAAAATCGTCGCACGGCGGCTACTGCGGACCGGCGGTGAAGCCGATTGCGCTCAACATGGTGCAGCAGGTCATGTCGGATCCCACCGCCGCGCTGCCGATGTCCGGCATCGGCGGCATCGGGTCGTGGCAGGATGCGGTGGAGTTCATTCTTCTCGGCGCGGGCACGGTGCAGGTGTGTACGGCGGCGATGCACTACGGCTATCGCATCGTCGAAGACATCGCCGACGGCCTGCTCGATTGGATGCGGCAGAAAGGCTATGAAACGCTCGACGACTTTCGCGGCCTCTCGCTGCCGAAGATGCGCGAGTGGAAGAACCTCAACCTGAATTATCGAGTGGTTGCGGAGATCCATGCGAACAAGTGCATCGGCTGCCAACTCTGCTACACCGCGTGTTGGGACGGAGCGCACCAGTGCATCCATCTGGACCGCGCCGAGGGCGGAGCGGAGTCGCCGGTGAGAGGCACGGACCCGCGTTATACAGTCCATGAACCGAATCCTCAGGGAAAGCCGACGCCGGCGATGGTTCAGACACAGAGCGCTAAGACGATTTCGACGACACCGATTCCCAAGCTGGACATGAACGGGGCCGGGTCGAACAATGCCGTGACGCCGCTGCACCGCATTCCACGTGTGGACGTCGATGAGTGCGTCGGCTGCAACTTGTGCGCGCTGGTGTGCCCGGTGGAAGATTGCATCACGATGGAACGCGTCGACAACGGCCTTCCGCCGCAAACGTGGGAGGAGCGTGTTGCGGCGGGCATCGTCCCCGAGGACACGGCGCATGCCGGAAATCCGAACCTCTAGAGCGAGGGGTAAGAGAACGGCGCATCATGGAGTCAGTGCAAACAGAACAGGGGCAGGGTATGGGAACTCTAATCAAAAATGGAACAGTCGTAAGCGCGGAAAAATCTCAGCGCCTCGACGTGCTCGTGGAGGGCGATAAAATCCGCGAGGTAGCGCCCGACATTGCGCCTGCGAATCATACTGTCGTCGATGCGACGGGGCTGCTCGTCATGCCCGGAGCGATCGATGTGCACACGCATCTGGACATGCCATTCGGTGGGACAACCTCCGCCGACGACTACACGACAGGCACGCAAGCCGCGGCCGTAGGTGGAACGACAACAGTGATGGACTTCGTGCTCCAGTCGCAAGGCCACACGATGCACGAAGCGCTGGAAACATGGCAGGGGAAATCGAACAATAAGGCCTGCGTGGACTTTTCGCTGCACATGGCCGTCACTGACCTCGGCCCCGGCGACGGCTCGCGCGGTCTACGCGAGATGGAAGAAATGGTCGCTTTCGGCATCACCAGCTTCAAGCTGTTCATGGCCTATCCCGGCGTGTTGATGATCGACGATGGCCTGATGTTCAAGGTCATGCAGAAGGCCGAAAAGCTCAACGCACTCTGCTGCATCCACGCCGAGAACGGCAGCGCCATCGACATCGTCGTCGCGCAGATGATCGCCGATGGAAAGACCGCCCCGCACTTTCATGCGCTGTCGCGTTCGCCTAAAGCCGAGGCCGAAGCGACCCATCGCTCGATTGCGCTGGCCGACATGGCGGGCGCAGCCGTGTATATCGTGCATCTGTCGAACGAATACGCGCTGGATGAGTTGAAGCACATGCAGAAGCGCGGCGCACGTGCGCTGGCCGAAACCTGCACGCAGTATCTTGTGCTCTCCATCGAAGACCAGATGCCAGGCAAGAGTTGGGACGAGGCAAAGTACGTCTTCACGCCGCCGCTGCGCGAGAAACGCCATCAAGCTCCGTTGTGGGAGGCGTTGATCGACGGCTCCCTCTCAGTCGTATCCACTGACCACTGCCCCTTCCGATTCGCCGATCAGAAGTCCCTCGGACGCGACAACTTCACCAAGAGTCCCAACGGCGGCCCCGGCATCGAAAACCGTTTGCAGATCCTCTGGCACTTCGGCGTGAATGCAGGCCGCATCACGCCAGAGAAGTTTGTCGACCTTTGCTGCACCGCTCCAGCGCGCATCTTCGGGATGCTACACAAGGGCGTTCTTGCAACGGGATACGACGCCGACATTTTGTTGTGGGACCCGAACTTGGACTATAAGATTTCCGCCGCGACCCAGTGCATGGCGACCGACTACTCGATGTTTGAGGGCTGGAAAGTGCGCGGCAACGCGAAGCATGTCTACTCTCGCGGCAATCGGGTCGTCGACGATGGTAAGTGGGTCGGCGCAATCGGACGCGGTCGTTTTCTGAAGCGCGAAGCGAATGCTGGAGGACTCGCCTGATGCTCACCGCGATCGCTCCGGAGAAGCATCCCGGGCAGCACGGAATCGCGGGCGCGGATGCACGCCTCTACAACGACGATCTTGCGCCGACGCTGCCGTCGCAACGGACGTGGAGCACCTACAACTACATTGCGCTGTGGTTTTCGATGTCGATGGAAGTGACGACCTACATGCTGGCGTCGTCGCTGATCGCGGGCGGAATGAACTGGAAGCAGGCCGTCGGAACGATCCTGCTCGGCAACCTGATCGTGCTGGTCCCGATGCTGTTGAACGCGCACGCGGGCACAAAGTATGGCATCCCGTTTCCGGTGTTCGTACGCGCCAGCTTCGGCACACGCGGCGCAAACATCCCCGCGATTCTACGTGCGATTGTGGCGTGCGGATGGTTCGGCATTCAGACCTGGATTGGCGGCATGGCCATCGCTCAGATGGTCCACATTCTCGCCCCCGCCACCGAGGCCATGCCGTGGGTAAGGTGGGCGTGCTTCATCGGCTTCTGGCTGCTCAACATGGTGGTTGTTTGGCGCGGCGTGGAGTCGATCCGCTTCTTACAGAGCTACTCCGCACCGTTCATGGTGATCATGTCCTCGCTGCTGCTCGGCTTCATGCTGCACAAGGCCGGAGGCTTCGGGCCGATGCTGTCTGCGCCCAGCAAGTTCCCCGACAGCGCCTCATTCCTGCGCTATTTCTTTCCCGCGTTGACCGGCATGGTCGGATACTGGGCAACGCTATCGCTCAACATTCCCGACTTCACGCGCTACGCAAAAAATCAGGACGCACAAATCGTAGGTCAGGCGATCGGTCTTCCTGTCGCAATGACGCTCTATTCGTTTCTCGGAATCGCGTGTACCTCCGCTTCGGCGGTCATTTTCGGCAAGCCAATCTGGAGCCCCGTCGAATTACTCGGCCGCTTCCATCAACCGTTGCTCGCCTTCCTGGGCCTCATCGCTCTTCTCATCGCCACCTTGAACGTGAACATCGGCGCAAATGTAGTAGGCCCGTCGAATGATTTTTCAAATCTGGCCCCGCGCTACATCAGCTTTCGTACCGGCGGACTTATCACAGGCGTTCTTGGTCTATGCATCATGCCTTGGAAGCTGATGGCGAGCTCGCACAACTATCTCGGTTGGCTCGTCGATTACTCCGGATTACTAGGGCCTGTCGCCGGTATTATGGTTGCCGATTATTTTTTACTTCGGCGAACTAAACTGGATGTGGAAGCGCTCTACCGTCGCGGCGGCATCTATGAGTTCCGCAACGGCTTCAACGGTGTAGCGATCGTCGCGCTCGCAGCGGGAATTGTTGCCGCACTGATCGGACGCTTCATTCCAGTGCTAGAACCTCTCTTTACAATGGCATGGTTCGTCGGGTTCTTTCTGTCCGGCGGCATTTACTACTTTATGATGTCGGGCCGTCGCATTCGACCTGTAATAGTGTCTTAATACTTGAAAGGCATAAGAATGAGTTCCACCAAAATCCAGTCAACACCGCTGACCTCGCAAGAGGTCGTGCAGATTACACGCGACACGAACTACGGCACATGGCGCTTCCAAAAGGGTTGGAATCCCATGCACATCGTCGATGCCGAGGGATGTACCATCACCGACGCGAATGGCAAGCAATACCTCGACTTCTCATCGCAGTTGATGTGCGTGAATCTCGGCCACAAAAACCAGGCGGTGATCGAGTCGATTTCCAAGCAGGCGCGCGAACTCCCGTATGCGATGCCGGGTTATGCCACCACGGCCCGCGCCGAGCTATCCAAGCTGCTGCTCGACGTGTTGCCGAAGGGCCTCAACAAATTCTTCTTCACCACCTCCGGTACCGACGCCAATGAAGCTGCCTTTAAGATTGCGCGCATGTACACGGGCAAATCGAAGATCATCGCGCGCTATCGTTCGTATCATGGCTCGACCAGTATGAGCATCGCGGCCACCGGCGACCCGCGTCGCTGGGCGATGGAGCCGGGTGGCAAAGGCCAAGGCGTAATATTTGGGCCCGAAGTGCATTGCTACAAATGCCCCATCAAGCACACCTACCCGCAATGCGGCATCGCCTGCGCGGACTATATCGAACACATGATTCGCAATGAATCGGACGTGGCGGCCGTCGTCGTCGAGCCGATCGTCGGCACCAACGGAGTGATTATTCCGCCCGAAGAGTACATGCCAAAGCTGCGCCGCATCTGCGACGAGACCGGCGTGCTGCTGATCGCGGACGAAGTGATGACCGGCTGGGGGCGCGCGGGTGAGTGGTTCGCGATGAATCTCTGGGGCGTGACGCCCGACATTCTTTGCACCGCGAAGGGCATCACCTCGGCGTATGTTCCCCTGGGGCTTTGCGCGACATCAGCAAAAATTGGCGCATTCTTCGAGGACCACTACTTCGCACATGGACATACTTATGAGGCGCATCCGATGACGCTCGCGCCCGCCGTCGCGACCATCCACGAGATGCAGCGGCTGGGCCTGGTCGAGCGCGCGCGCGAACTGGGGCCGTACGTCGAACAGAAGTTGGAGGCGTTGAAAGAGAAGCATGCCTGCATCGGCGATGTGCGCGGCAAAGGTCTCTTCTGGGCGGTCGATCTGGTCAAGAATCGCACCACCAAGGAACCGTTCAACACATACCCGGACAAAGTTTCAGGTAGGCCGACACTGGTCGATCAAATCGCAGCAAGGATGCTGGCGGATGGCGTCATCATGCAGGCCTGGGTGTCGCACTTTGTCATCGCGCCACCCTTAATTGTCACCAGAGAGGAGCTGGATCGCGGCATTGCGGCGCTCGACGAGCATCTGGGGATGGCGGACGCATTGGTAAGTTGACGTAAGACGGATTTTCCCGTTGACGCGACTACGTTAAACGCCCCTGCTGGCTGCATCAAAGATGCAGCCAGCAGGGGCGTTTGGGCCTCTACATCTGGTCTAGAGAAAGAGTGGCGCGAGCACCAACGTAATCGTTGCCAGCAGCTTGATGAGGACGTGCAGCGACGGGCCCGCAGTGTCCTTGAACGGATCGCCGACCGTATCGCCGACTACGGCCGCCTTGTGGGCGTCGGACTTCTTGCCGCCATACTGGCCGCTCTCGATCCACTTCTTGGCGTTGTCCCACGCGCCGCCGCCGTTGTTCATCAGCATCGCCAGTAACACGCCGGAGATCGTCCCGACCATCAGCAGACCGGCCACAGCCGACGCTCCGGCCAGGTTGATCGGAACACCGTTGATCGAGGGTACGTTAGACATCCCTTGCGTGGTCAGCACTTCGGAACTCGCTCCGTAGGTCGAGCTGAAATGCCGGAAGATAAGGCCGACGGCGACAGGTAGACCGACGGCGAGCAAGCCCGGCAGCACCATCTCCTTCAGCGCCGCGCCCGTCACGATGCTAACGCAGCGCGCATAATCCGGCTTCGACGTCCCGGCCATAATGCCGGGGTTCTCGCGGAACTGGTCGCGCACGTCTTTGACCACCATCTGCGCGGTGCGGCCCACGGCCTTGATCGCCAACGACGAGAAAAGGTACGTCAACATCGCGCCCAACAGCGCGCCGACGAACACGGGAATTTCGGCGAGGTTAATGTTGGTGAACGACCACCCGGCGGGCATGTATCCGGCAGGGCCAGCAGCGGCCACCTTGTCGGCGACGATGGTCTTGACTTGTTCAAGATAAGCCGAGAACAGCAGAAACGCCGCCAGCGATGCCGAACCAACTGCGTAGCCCTTGGTCAGCGCCTTGGTGGTGTTGCCAGCAGAGTCGAGCTTGTCCGTTTTGTTGCGGACTTCGTCAGGCTGGTTGGACATTTCTATGATGCCACCGGCGTTGTCGGTGATCGGTCCAAATGTGTCCATCGCAAGAATGTAGGCCGCGCAGGACAGCATCCCCATAGTGGCGATGGCCGTTCCGTAGATGCCTTTGGCGTAGTTCGAAATCCCAGCCACATCGCCCAGCCCGCGCACGCCGCAGTAGTAGCTCAACAGCAACGCCGCCGAAATGACGATGACCGGAAGCGCGGGCGTTTCCATACCCACGGCGAGGCCGCTGATGATGTTCGTCGCCGGGCCTGTGAGCGAAGCCTGGGCGATGGACTGCACCGGGCGGTATTTGCTCTCGGTGTAATACTGCGTAATCCAGACAAACAGGAACGCTGTGACCAGACCGATAATCCCGCAGCCCAGCAGCCAGACAGGCTGCACACCCTGGCCGTTCAGCATGAAGTAGACCGCGCCCGCAAAACCCGCGAGCGCCAGCGCGGAGGTGACGTAGAAGCCGCGATTGAGTGCGCTCATCGGATCTTCCGTGTCGTTGGTTTTGACCACCGCAACCCCAACGATGGAAGCGATCAGGTTGATGGCATGAACAATCAGCGGGAACAAAATGCCCTTGATGCCGAACACCGGATACAGTGCCGCGCCCAGAATCATGGCGCCGACATTTTCAGCAGCCGTCGACTCGAAGATGTCCGCTCCACGGCCCGCGCAGTCGCCCACGTTATCGCCTACCAGATCGGCGATCACGGCCGGGTTGCGAGGATCGTCTTCGGGAATTCCAGCCTCGACCTTACCCACGAGGTCCGCGCCCACGTCGGCGGCCTTGGTATAAATGCCCCCGCCCAACTGCGCGAAGAGAGCGACGAGAGACGCTCCGAAGCCGAAACCGACCAACTGGTAGGGAACTTCTTGCGGATGATCTAGGCCACCGAAGAACAGGAATAGCAAACCGACGCCAATAAGCGATAGCGCAATGACGACGAGGCCGGTGACCGCCCCGCCGCGCAACGCCGTCTGCAACGCCTTGTTCAGCGATGTCCGCGCCGCCGACGCCGTGCGGATGTTGGCGCGAATCGAAACATACATTCCGGTGAAGCCTGCCAGGCCAGAACACACCGCTCCAACCAAAAAGCTGATGACTGTCTTGAGCGCGTAGGGCGCGGTACGCGGTGACAGGTGGTATCCGGCGAAAACCGCAATCGCCAAAACGACGGCAAGAATTCCGATAGTCCGGTACTGGCGCGCGAGAAAGGCCTCTGCGCCTTCGCGAATGGCGTCCGAGATGACCTGCATCTCAGCGGTCCCGGCATCGGCCGAAAGCACGGCGCGGGCCAGAAGAAGGGCGGCGATTAGCGCGAGAACGCCAACCCCGAGGGCGATCCACAACCAGATGGCATCATTCGAATGCAG
>JBBRCA010000064.1:0-15099 GCA_038205325.1 Terriglobales bacterium
TGGTCTTGAATTTGGCGATGAGCTTGGCAGTGGCGTCGGCGAGTTCGGTGGCGCTCGCGTCTTCAACGGAGTACTGATACTGCGTGCGCGAGACGCGGTCTTCGACGGTGAGGTCCTGGAGTGGCTGGAGGAAAGTCTGAATGCCGTCGATTTTGTTCACGTTCGGCTGCAGGCGCTGAATGACCTGAAGCGCGGTGGTGGAACGCTGCTCGCGGTCCTTGAGATTGATCTGGATTTCGCCGGAGTTGAGCGTTTCGTTCTGCGCGTCGATGCCGATGAAGGAGCTGACCGAGACGACGTCGGGGTCCTCGAGAATTTTGGCGGCGAGCTTCTGCTGGCGCGCGCTCATGGCGGCGAAGGAGACGCTCTGGTCGGCTTCGGTGATGGCCAGCAGGACGCCGGTGTCCTGCACTGGGAAGAAGCCCTTGGGCACGATGATGTAGAGGAAGAGCGTGAGGACGAATGTGGCGGCGGTGACGAGCAGCGTCAGGGTCTGGTGCGCGAGCACCCAGCGAACGCCGCGGCCGTACTTGGTAATGACTCCCTCGAACCACTCTTCGGACTTGCGGTAGAAGGCGTTCTGCGCCGACTTCGGCTTGTGCTTGAGGAGCTTCGCGGACATCATCGGCGTGAGGGTGAGGGAGACGGCGGCGGAGACAAGGATGGTGACGGCGAGGGTGACGGCAAACTCGCGGAAGAGGCGGCCCACGATGTCGCCCATGAACAGCAGAGGGATGAGGACGGCGATGAGCGAGACGGTCAGCGAGACGATGGTGAAGCCGATTTGCTCGGAGCCTTTGAGCGCGGCGTCGAGTGGGCTGTCGCCCATCGCGAGGTAGCGGTCGATGTTTTCGATCATGACGATGGCGTCGTCGACCACGAAACCTGTCGAGATCGTCAATGCCATCAGGCTCAGGTTGTTGAGCGAGTAGCCGAGCAGGTACATGACGCCGAAGGTACCGACGATGGAGAGCGGAACGGCGACGGCGGGGATCACGGTCGCGGCAATCGAACGCAGGAAGAGGAAGATGACCATTACGACCAGAGCGATGGTGAGGACGAGTTCGAACTTCACGTCGGCGACCGAGGCGCGGATGGTGTTGGTGCGGTCGGTGAGCACGGTGAGGCCCACGGAGGCGGGCAGCGATTGATGCAGCTTGGGCAGCAGCGCTTGCACTTCGTCGACCACGCCGATGATGTTGGCGCCGGGCTGGCGCTGGATGTTGACGATGATGGCGGGCCTGAGAACGGCTTCGCGCGCAGGCGTGTCTACCCCGTTGACGGTGGTAGCGGGCTGCGCGGCGGTCCCCATCCAGGCGGCTTGATAGAGGTTTTCGGAGGCATCGACGGCGTTGGCGACATCCGACAGGCGCACGGGCGAGCCGTTGCGGTAGGCGATGATGACCTTGGAGTAGTCGGAGCTGGAGAGCAGTTGGTCGTTGGCCCCGATGGTGTAGGACTGGCGCGAGCCGTTGAGATTGCCCTTGGCCTGATCGACGTTGGCGGTGCCGAGGGCCGAACGAATGTCTTCGAGTGACAGCCCGTAGCTGGCCAGCGTCGTGGGGTTGGCCTGGATGCGGACGGCCGGCTTCTGCCCGCCCGCGATGGAGACCAGGCCGACGCCCGAAAGCTGCGAAATCTTTTGCGCCAGAATGGTGTCGGCGAGGTCTTCGACTTTGGAGAGCGCCAACGTGTCCGAGGTGAGCGCGAGGGTCATGATGGGCGCGTCGGCGGGGTTCACCTTGGAGTAGATGGGCGGGTTGGGCAGGTCCTTGGGCAGGAAGGAGTAGCCTGCGTTGATGGCCGCCTGCACGTCCTGCTGGGCGATGTCGATCGACTCGTTGAGGTTGAACTCGAGGGTGATGACGGAGCCGCCACCGGAGGAGGTTGAGGTCATCTGGACGAGGCCGGGAATCTGTCCGAACTGGCGTTCGAGCGGGCCCGTGACGGAGCTGGTCATAACCTCGGGGCTGGCTCCGGGGTAGAAGGTCTGGACCTGGATGATGGGGTAATCGACCTGCGGCAGGGCGGAAACGGGCAACTGTAGATAGGCGACGAAACCCGCAAGCAAAATGGCCACCATCAGGAGCGAGGTGGCCACAGGCCGCAGGATGAATGGCCGTGACGGGCTCATTGAGGGCCATCGCTTTCGTCGGTTGCGACGGAGTTGCCTGTGCCTGTGCCGCCTCGCCGATGGGCAGGTTGCTTGGGCGGTAGTTGCATGGCTGGTAAAGGACCGCCGGTGCGAGTGGGTTGCGGGGTGTTGCCGCCGCTTGAGCCGATAGCATTGGCGCTTGTTGGGGCGCTCGGTGCAGTGACCTGTTGCGGCTGGGTCGGTTGGGTCGGTTGGGTCGGTTGGACATTGGAGCCGTCGTTGAGCTTCTCCTGGCCGTCGATGACGACTTCATCGCCGGGCTGGAGTTCGCCATCGGTCAGGATCGAGTTTGAGCCTTGCGCGAAGTCCACATGTACGGCGACCTGATCGACGTGGTACTTCGGGGCGTTGTCGGCGTTCGCACCGCTGGTGTCTGAACCCGGCGATGCCGGGTTGGCGGAAGTCGCGGGCGGGCGGCCACCTTTGCGGCCGCCGCCGGAGCCGACTCCAGCGTGGACGACGAAGACGAAGTTGCCCTGTGTGCCGCTTTGAATCGCCACGGAGGGAATGACGGTGGCGTTGGGGCGGTCGCGGAGAATGAGGCGCACGTTGACGAACTGGTTGGGGAAGAGCGAGCCGTCCGTATTGTCGAACACGGCTTTCAACTTGGCCGTTCCGGTGGTGGTATCGATCTGATTGTCGATAGTGAGCAGCGTGCCGGCGGCGATCCTGTGGGCGTCGTTGCGTCCGTAGGCTTCAACGACCAGCTTGGCGCCGCGCATGGCTTGCTGGACTTGCGGGAGTTGATCTTCGGGCAGCGTAAAAATCACGGCGATGGGATGGATCTGCGTGATGACGACCAGGCCGTTGGCATCGGAAGAATGCACGATGTTGCCGGGATCGACGGCGCGCAGGCCCACCACGCCATTGATGGGGGAGTAGATGCTGGTGTAGGAGAGATTGACTTTGGCGGCCTGAATGGCCGCGTTATCGGCCTCGATGGAGCCAGCCGCCTGGCCCTCGTTGGAAATCTGGGTTTGCTGCGACTCTTTGCTGATCACGCCAGCCTGATACAGCGCGGTGTAGCGCTGGGCTTCGGCGGCGGCGTTTTTCTGCGTGGCGGCGTCCTTGGCGAGCTGGCCCTGGGCCTGCGCGACGGCGGCTTGATATGGGCGGGGGTCGATCTGCAAGAGAAGTTGGCCTTGCTTGACCGTCTGACCTTCCTGGAAGTTGACTTTGAGCAGTTGGCCGTCGACGCGGCTGTGCAAGGTGACGGTGTTGTAGGGTATGACAGTGCCGAGTCCGGTCAGATAAACGGGGACAGTCTTTTGCTGCACCGCGGAGACCAGGACGGGGGTTGGCCGGTTGGCCGCGGAAGCCGCCTTATTGTTGGTGGCGGCGGTCTCGGCGGCGTTGGATTGGATACGCCATACCACGAACGCGATGACACCGAGAAGGATGGCGAGGACGATGATCTTGCGCAGCCAACTGCCCTTGGCCGGCGGCTCCGCCGAGCGGGCGGGAAGCAAATGCGCGGGGTCGGTGACGATCGCTCCGCCGCCTTCCGGATGGGGTTGAGCGTGGCGCGGATCGAGATCGCGGTCGTGCGCGGCAGGCAGAGACATGTGCTCGAGAGGCTCCTGGGATTGCAGTTCAGTGGGATGCGCGGCCCGCTGCCGGAGGGTGTTCCGACGAGTCGAGGGCGAGTGGCAGACGGTCGATTTCGGATTTCGCCAGACACACCATCTTACCGAAGGTATAGTGACGCTGAGGACATGGTAAGAGTTTCGGGCGCAGTGGGATTTTGCGTGCGCGAGATTTAGCGGGCGGAGAGGCACATTGGCAGCAGAGCACATCAGCGGTTCGGTGGCGGAGGGGGTGTTCGGGACGGAGGTTGTCCCGGCCTCGGCGGCGGCTGTAGCGATTTGCGTCGACCTGGATGGAACGCTGGTGAAGTCGGACACGCTGATCGATAGCGTGCTGGCGCTGGCGCGGCAGCATCCTCGGGAGTTGCTGCGAATTCCGGGTTGGATCGCGCAAGGACGCGCGGCCTTCAAGCGCCATGTGACCTCGGCTGTGACGCTCGATGTCGAACACTTGCCCTACAACCGCGCGCTGTTGGAGTGGCTGCGCGTGCAGCGTGGAGCAGGGCGACGGCTACACCTGGCTACGGCAGCGGACACGGCGCTGGCGGAGCGCGTGGCAACGCATTTGGGGATTTTCGACGGCGTGCTGGCGTCGGATGGATCGACCAATCTGGCTGGGGGAAACAAGCTGGCGGCGTTTCGCGAGCGCTTTGGCGAGGAGTTCTGCTACATCGGCAATGCGTTGCCGGACGCCGCGCTGCTGGCGGCGTGCAAGACGCCGATGGTGGCGAATCCGCTGCGGGCGTTGACGGCGGCGATGCGTAAAGCGGGGACGGTGCCCGTCGAGACGTTCGAGGACCGCGCGCCTACAGTGAAGAGTTGGCTGCGCGCCGTGCGGCTGCATCAGTGGGCTAAGAACACGCTGATCTTTGTGCCGCTGCTGCTGGCCCATGCGTGGACGCCGGGTGCTATGGTGGCGGCGCTGCTGGCGTTTCTGAGCTTTGGGATGTGCGCTTCGGGGACCTACATCATCAACGACCTGCTGGATATCGAGAGCGATCGCCGCCATCCGCGCAAACGCCGACGGCCGTTCGCGGCGGGAGATTTGTCGGCGATTGCGGGCGTCGCGGTAGTGGTTTTGCTGCTGGTGGCTTCGTTCACGCTGGCCTTCGCGCTGCCACACATCGTGGCCGGGATTCCCGGCGCTTTGGCGCTCGATACGCCGTACAAGTTTCTGGCTTGGCTGGCGATTTATACGGTGACGACGCTGAGTTATTCGCTTTATTTGAAGCGGACGTTGCTGCTGGATGTTTTCGTTTTGAGCGGGCTGTATACGGTGCGGATTCTGGCGGGGAGCGGCGCGACGGGGGTCGCGGTGACCGCGTGGCTGGCCGGGTTCAGCGTGTTCTTCTTCCTGTCGTTGGCGTTCGTGAAGCGCTTCAGCGAGCTTGAAGGCCTGCGCGAGCGGGGTGGAGCGGTGAGCAACGGGCGCGGATACTTTGTGAGCGACCTCGAACAGCTTCGCGCGTTTGGCACCGGCACCGCGTGCGCGGCGGTGGTTGTGATGACGCTCTACATCAACGACCCCAAGACCAACAATCTCTACCACAACCCGACGCGGCTTTGGCTGGTGGTGCCGGTGTTGTTGCTGTGGCTGTTTCAGATGTGGATGCTGGCCAGTCGCGGAGAAATGCACGACGACCCAGTGGTGTTCGCGGTGACGGATAGGCGGAGTTTGCTGCTGGGTGTGTTGATGGTGGTGGTGATTTGGTGGGCGCTGTAGGGAAATATCGGGACTCTCCATCCGCATTTGCTAAAGTGAGTACTGCGGCGGCGGTGTGGATGGACACTGAGTAAGCCTGAGCGCCGCAGGCTTCGTGCACGTGATAGTCGTACATCGAAATCGATATAGGGAGCAGGCCGGACCTTCCGGTTCAACTCAACTCCGCCACCCGGCTGGATAGAAGGGATCGTTGGGCACAGCGAGTCATGAGCGGTGCTTCAGGACGTTCCTAAAGCCGTTATCGAGTCCGGCTCACTGCAATTTTTTCAGAGAAGGTTATTCTTGGCGATTCCCGAACTTACCGATTACTCCGAAAGCTCGTTGGACCGCGTCTTCGCACAGCTTGAGAGCGAATTTCTGAAACGAGCGCAGAGTGCGATCGATCCGGACGCAGTGGAGGCGCTTCGCCTGGAGTGGCTGGGGCGAAAGCAAGGGCGTCTGGGACAGATGAGCGCTGTATGGTTGAAAGCCGCGCCTGTGGAAGCGAAGAAGTCGCTCGGCGTTCGCTTTAACAGGCTGAAGGCCTTGATCGAAGCGGAGCGTGGCGCCACGGATGAGATGTTCGGTTTACATGACGGATCGACACGATCGCTTGATGTGAGCCTTCCGGGCATCGCGCGGCGGCTCGGCGTTGAGCATCCGCTGGTGAAGACGATGGCTGAGATTGTTTCGGTGTTTCAGCGAATGGGATATTCGGTAGGGTTGGGGCCGGAAGTCGAGACGGATTTTTACAATTTCGAAGCTCTGAACTTTCCGCCCAACCATCCCGCGCGCGATACGCAGGACACGCTAGTGGTCGCCGAGCAGGATGGCAAGCCACTGCGCGAGCGGCTGTTGATGCGGACGCATACGTCACCGGTGCAGATTCGCACGATGCTGGAGCAGGCACCGCCGGTGCGGATTGTGATTCCGGGCAAGGTGCATCGCAACGATGCGGCGGACGCGACGCACTCGCCGGTGTTTCATCAGGTCGAGGGGCTGTGCGTGGGGACGGACATTACGTTCAGCGATTTGAAAGGCACGCTCGACCACGCGATGAAGGCGTTCTTCGGGTCGGCGGTGAAGACGCGGTTCTTTCCGTCGTTTTTCCCGTTCACGGAGCCCAGCGCGGACGTGCAGATTTCGTGCATTTTCTGCGGCGGCAAGGGCTGTCGCAAGTGCAAGCACTCAGGATGGATTGAATTGCTGGGGTGCGGGATGGTTGACCCGGCGGTGTTTGAGGCGGTGAATCAGCGGCGCATCGAACTTGGCCGTGAACCAGTTTATGACACGCGCAAAGTTAGCGGGTTTGCGTTTGGGATGGGCGTCGATCGCATTGCGATGATGAAGTACGGCATTAGCGACATTGGGCTGCTGTACTCGGGGGATATGCGGTTTCTGGGGCAGTTCGGATGAACATTTTGACGAAGTGGGTCCGCTCGTATCTACCTGAGCTTCCGGTCGACGATCGGCAGCTTGCGGAAGATTTGACCCTGCGCGGAATTGCCGTCGAGGGCGAGTTTGTCGTGGACGGCGGCTCGCGGTTTGAGATGGACATTACGACCAATCGCGTCGATGCGATGAACCATTATGGTGTTGCGCGCGAGGCTGCGGCGATTTATGGCGTGGCGTTGAAGCCGCTCGAAAAGTGTGGCGCGGCTGCGATCAATCCCCCATCTCAAAATCGAGATGCGCAGCACCCGGCAAAAGCAGATCCCTTCGGGATGACAACCAATGAAGACGGGTTTCCGGTGCAGATTGAAGCGCGGGATTTGTGTGGGCGCTTTACGGCGCGTGTGATTCGCGGCGTGAAGGTGGGAGCGTCGACGGGTTTGGTCGCTGAATATTTTGAGGCGTTGGGGCAGAAGCAGATTTCTGCGCCCGTGGATGTGACCAACTTCGCTTGGTTGGCGATGGGGCAGCCGACTCATGCGTTCGACCTCGACAAGATAGAGGGCGGGATTGTCGTACGGAGGGCGCGGGCGGGGGAGAGGCTGCAACTGCTCGACGGGACTGAGCGCACGCTGGTTGGGGACGATTTAGTTGTTGCGGACGAGAAGAAGCCACTGGCGCTGGCGGGCGTGATGGGGGGGTGGGATTCGCGGGTTACGGATGAGACGAAAAACATTCTGATTGAGGCGGCGTGGTTCGATCCGGCGGCAATTCGCGCCAGTTCGCGGCGGCATGGGCTGCATACGGACGCGTCGCATCGCTTCGAGCGCGGCGCGGATTTCGCGGCGGCGGCGCTGGCGAACAATCTTGTGACGCGGATGATCGTCAAGCAATGTGGTGGCGATGTGGTGGGGCCGCTGGTCGATGTTGTGGTTGCGGAAGTCGCCGCAAAGACAGTGGACCGCGCGGCCATTCGCCTTAGCGTGAGCGAGGTGCGGCGACATCTGGGAGCGACGCTCGACGGCAAGGGCATTTCCGCAGAGGTGGTCGAGCGGTTTCTCACGGCGCTGGGCTGCACGCTTTCTCCTGCGGGCGATGCGGGCGTGTACGACGTGACTCTGCCAAGTTGGCGGCTCGATCTTGAACGGGAGATCGACCTCATCGAAGAAGTCGCGCGCGTGTTTGGCTACGACAAGTTTGCCAACACTCTACCTACGTTTACGGGCTCCGTAATCGAGTTGGCGCACGTGGAGCAAGAGCGGGCGATTCGCGAGACGCTGCGGGCGCTGGGGTTTAGCGAAGCGATTTCAAGTACGTTCGTCGCGGCGGGCGAGGCGGAGTTGTTCGGGCGTGCGAAATCGGGTTGGGTTGCGATGGGTAATCCGCTGAGCGCAGAGGCCGGGCTGCTGCGGCCGTCGCTGGTGCCGGGGATGGCGACCCTGCTTGCGCACAATCTTCATCGCGATGTTGGCGAAGTGCGGCTGTTTGAGTTGGGGACTGTTTTTACGGGTTCGACGGCGAAGGTGGACGAGGCGGCGGGGCTTGCGATTGGAGCTACAGGTGGTGCGGTCGCGACAGCGTTGCATGGAGCGAACGATGGGCTGTTTTATGAAGTGAAGGGCGCGATAGAAGCGTTGCTGGCAAAGTTTTCCGGTACGGTGACATTCGATGCGCGGGAACCTCCCGCGTGGATTGAGGCGGGTCGCGGCGCTCGCGCTTTGCTCGACGGAGCGCCGGTGGCGTGGTTTGGCGAGTTGAGTTCTGCGGAGGCGCAGCGTCGCAAGTTGCGTCTGACTTGCGTGCTGGGCGAGGTGTCGTCTGCGTTATTGTTGAAGCGGCCACTGCGTTCGCCGGTGGTGCGGGAGTTGTCGCGGTTTCAGGCGGTGGAGCGGGATTTCTCGTTTGTGTTTCCAAATGATGTGCGGTGGGAGAGTATTGCTGCTGCGCTTGCGGGACTTGGGATTGATGCGATGCAGCGAGCTTCGCCGGTTGAGATTTTTCGCGATGCGAAGGGGAAAGCTGTCGCGGCGGGGCACTACTCGGCGCTGGTGCGGGTCGTCTTTCAGTCCGATGAGCGGACGCTGACGGACGAGGAAATTGGGGATTGGTCGGGGAGTGTGGTGAGGGCATTGACGGAGTTGGGTGGGACGCAGAGGGTTTAGGGCCTGTTCCTCCATGGCGTGCAGTGACATAGCTGAGGGTATAGGTCGGGCTTTCAGCCCTTGTTTCTTCCGCCTCCGTGACCTGGGGCTGCGCCCCAGGCTGGTACGGCACGCGCCTTCGGCGCTAAATATGCTGCGACACACTGGAGGGATTCAGGAAGGTACGGGCGCATTCGTGTCCCGATATCCACTGCGCTAATGGCTATACTTCGGGTTGATACGACGGTGGAGGCGGGACACGCATGGGCGCTGAGGATACGGGTGCGGGGACGATCAGCACGGATGAGTTTCTGGCCCTGGAACAGAAGGTGCTGCGCGCCGTTGACATGATTAAGAAGGAGCGCGATGCCCGCGCTATCGCCGAGAAAGAACTTGCGACGGCAAAGGCCGAGATCGCGGACCTGCAAGACAGGCTCGCGGCATCGGATTCGTCGCAGGGCGAACTTGAAGCGTTGACTCTTGAACGCGAAACGGTGCGGCAGCGGGTGGAGAAGATGATCGCGCAGATGGATGAGCTTTTTTAGGATTTAGAGGTTAGGAGACCGGAATAGAGTGGCGGAAACACAGCAGATCAGCGCGGCGGAGTTGTCGCGGGCCGAGTTGGCGGCGCGGGACAGTGGGGCCGTTGTGGTTGAGATTTACGACCAGGTGTACCAGTTGCGCGGCACAGATCCGGTGCACATTCACCGTCTGGCGGAGGTCGTCGACGCGAAGATGCGAGCCGTTTCGGCGCATGGGGCGACCGTGGATTCGTTGCGCGTGGCGGTGCTGGCGGCGCTCAATATTGCGGATGAGTTGCTGACGTTGCGCGCGCGGCACGACTTGCTGACGGGCAGCGTGACGCATTCGCGGAGCACTGTGCGGTCGCGCGCCGATTCGCTTTCTGGGATGCTGGACGACATCCTCGAAGAACGCAAGGCGGGTTGAGGTCGTGACGTTCCAAAATTGAGGTCGCGGTTGCCTTTGAGATCGAGCGAGAGATTTTGCTTGATTTGGAGACGCCTCAGGAGGATGATGGATTCCCTACCTTCATCAAGGAGTTCCGCGATGTCATTGCGTATGAATTTTGCGTCTGCCCTGCTATTGCTCGCCGCGACCGCGGCTGTCGCCCAAACTCCGGCGACGAACCTTGATTCGCATCGTGCTTCTGTTGCGCCTGTGGCTCCGGCGTATTTTAGCGATCCGAAGTTTCAGGCGGCGCTGAAGGAAGCCAAGCAGCAGGAGCAGCAAAAGCATGTGGAACTTGCTTTCGACGCTTACAAGAAGGCCAACAAGATCGCAGGCGGGCAATGCATGGAGTGCGTCCGAGGCATGTTCGACACGCGCATGGCGGGCGGCGCTTACAAAGACGCACTGGCTGCCGCCGTCGCGATGGAAGCGCTGGCGACAACGCCAACGGAGAAAGCGGTCGCACAGTATATGCGCGGGCGCGCGCTGCTCGCGCAAGCCGGAGACAAGCCCAAACCGGCGCAGTTGGAGGCCGCCGACGCGGCTTTCAAGGAAGCGATTGCGACCTATCCCAAGGCTGGCGCGTTTCACTTTATGGACGGCCATGTGCTGGCCAAGATGGGGAAGATGGACGAGGCGAAAGCTGAGTTCGAGCAGTGCGTTGCCTGCGCTTCTCCCAACGATCCGGCGCGGCTGCGCGCGCAGCATTTTGCGGCGGACCCTGCGTTGTCGTTGAAGAAGATGGCCCCGGCGTTTGTGGTGACGGCGCTGGATGGGTCGAAGTTCAACCTGGACGCGATGAGCGGGCGCGTGGTGCTGATCGACTTCTGGGCGACGTGGTGCGGGCCGTGCAATGCGGAGCTGCCGCACATGAAGAAGATCGCGAGAGAGTTCGCCGGTCAGCCGCTGGTCATTATCAGTGTGAGTTGGGACAGAGATGAAGCGAAGTGGAAGGACTTCATCACCAAGAACGAGATGACGTGGGTGCAGTACCGCGACGCGGACCACTCGCTGACCGACAGCTTTGGAATAAATTCCATCCCGCATTACTTCACGATCGACTCGGACGGCGTGTTGACGTCGGAGATGCTGGGTGAAGGCTCCGATGTAGAAGGCAAGTTAAAGAAGCTGGTGGCGAAGGCGCGTGAGGCGCATCCGTCTGCGACGGTTGTGGCGCAGGCTGCGGGAAACTGACGGTCAGTCTTCGCACCAAAGTGGCACAACTGTCAAGTGGGCTAAGAGTGTTGGTGGAGTTGCGCTATTGTGCGTTCGCAATTAGCATCCAACCCAGAGACCGGCCTACAAAGTTGGTGCTCGAACAACGCAGGTTGAACCAATACTTATTGAACAGGGGTTCGGCTCGTGAATTTAGCTCGGTGTGCTATGTCCGCCAGTCCGGAAAGCCTAAAGAGCCGCGGCTGAGTCCCACCGTCTTAGACGGGTTCACCTGCGCTTCGCAGCACGGCCCCGTGGGTCGGTCTTTGCATTAAGGCAGAATGCAGCGGATAGAGTGTTGAGCGTGGACAAAGCGCTCCGCGTATCCTTGGTGGTGATGATGTTTCTGCTGCCTGGCGACAATCCATGTCCGAAAATCCGCCCCCATTCGACAGGTTCAGGGCAGGGTGCGGGCACTCCGCTTCGGCGGTCGTTCCGATACGGCAATGTCATGGAAGAGGTTCCCTAGGTGCCATCAAAGAATATGTTGCCCAAGGGGGACCGGCGGCGCTCGGTTAAGAAGGAATACCGGGAGCAACGCAGCCTGATTCAGGAGCGCGAGGCGGCACTCAGGGCCGCCGGTGAAGAAGTCGAAGGCGCAGTGTTCGAGATGATCGACACCGCCGAATTCCTCATCCACACCTCGCCCCATGCGAACAAGCCGGGTCTCGTCACCACCGGCCCCACAGGCGGCAAGCATCCGCAGGAAGAGCACACCCAGCGCCGTTACGCGGGCCGCAAGGTCGTGACCGTCGAGACGCCGCCGGAGATTCAGGTGCTCGAAGACCTCGAGCCCGAAGACGGCATTCGCACTCTTACGGCAGAGTCGGCGGCGAAGGACATGCGGCTCGATGCGTATCTGGCGAAGGCCATTCCCGACATCAGCCGCGCGCGCGTGACGCTGCTGATCGAAAACGGACAAGTGACCGTCGGCGGCGAGCCTGCCAAAGGCAAGCAGAAGTTGAAGGGCGGCGAACTGATTGAGATTGAAGGCGACCCGCGACCGGAGCCGCTTCATGCGACTCCCGAAGACATTCCGCTGGAGATTGTTTATGAGGACGACGATCTGGCCGTGGTGAACAAGGCCGCGGGGATGATGGTCCATGCGGGCGCGGGCCACGTCTCGCCGGAACAAGACGAGCGGAATCGCGGGACGCTGGTGAACGCGCTGCTGTTTCATCTCGGCAAGGACCTTTCGCAAGTGAGCGGCGAGTTGCGGCCGGGCATTGTGCATCGCCTCGACAAGCAGACCAGCGGCTTGATCGTGGTGGCGAAGAATGACAGCGCGCATCGCAAGCTGAGCGAGATGTTTGCCGAGCGGCGGCTGCGAAAAATCTATATTGCTTTGGTTCACGGGGCGATGGAGAAGGACGAGGGTACGGTGTCGCTGCCGATTTCGCGGGATGTCGTTCGACGCACGCGGATGACGACTCGACGCATGGGTGGGCGCAGCGCGGTGTCGCACTGGCGCGTGCTGGAGCGGATTGACGGGCCGTTTGGGAAGTTCACGCTGGTTGAGGTGCGGATCGAGACGGGGCGAACGCACCAGATTCGCGTCCACATGCAGGCGCTGGGGCATGCAGTGGTCGGGGACACACTATATGGTGCGCCGCACCGGATTGTGCCGGCCAATAAGGCGAACGATAGCGAGCCGATGGAGTTGGACCGGAACTTTCTGCATGCGTCTGAGTTGGAGTTTCTGCATCCCAGGACGAAGGCGCGGTTGGAGTTGAAGTCGGATTTGCCAAAGGAATTGGTCACAACATTGGAGCGGCTTCGAGCCTAAAGCGCTCGGTGTGCGTCCAAATTGGTAAGATGGACAACGTGACAAACTACAGACTGAATGGCACTCTCGCGCGCACGGCGATGGTCGCCGTACTCGCCATTGCAGCGTCGTTGGCGGTGGCGCAGGCCGCGCCCGCTTCCGGCGCGCCCCAGATCGAACCCCAGACCGCGCCCCAGTCCACTCCGCAAGCGGCTCCGCAGCAGCCTGCCAGCCAGCCGCCGCAATTGCAGCCGCGCGACGAGTTGGCTCCGGTCGAAGGCCAGACCAGCTCAATCATCGTGTATACCAACGAGGTCGATCTGATTTTTACGGTCGCGGGCAAGAATGGGCGCTTCGTGACGGGGTTGCAGCAGCAGGCTTTTGGGCTGCTCGACGATGGCCGGCCGCCGCTCAAGGTGCGTCGCTTTACGCAGCAGACGAACCTCCCGCTGCGCGTCGGCATTATGCTCGATACCAGCAACTCAATTCGGCAACGATTTCAGTTCGAGCAGCAGGCGGCGACGGACTTTCTGCTGCAAGTGCTGCATCCGGCCGACCGCGCGTTTGTCGAGGGCTTCGACGTGCAGACCGACGTGGCGCAGGACTTCACCAACCGCATCGACCTGCTGGATACGGGCATCCGCAAGCTGCGGCCGGGCGGCGGAACGGCGCTGTTTGACGCGCTGTACAAAACTTGCCGAGACCAGATGCTGACGCTCAAGGAACCAACCGCGACGCGCAAGGCGCTGGTGCTGGTTTCAGACGGCGACGACGACTATAGCCGCGCGCTGGAGTCGGACGCGATCAAGATGTGCCAGCGCTCGGAAACGATCGTGTACACCATCAGCACGAACGTGGGGCCGAGCCAGGACAAGGGCGACGATATCCTGCGCCAAATCGCCGACGCGACCGGCGGACAAGCGTTCTTTCCCAAGCGGATCGACGATGTCGCGATCGGTTTCCAGAATATCGAAGAAGAACTTCGCAGCCAGTATCTGCTGGTGTATCAACCGGCCGACTTCAAGCAGGATGGGTCGTTTAGAACGATTTACCTGCATGCGCTCGACCCACGCTACTCGGTGCGGGCGAAGAAGGGGTACTTTGCGCCGAGGGCGGCGAGATAATACAGAGTGTCGTGGATAGAGTGTAGAACGTAGAGAAAACGGCTTACGACGGATAACTTTCTTACGGAAGCTGTGTCTCTTATGAGTAGGGGTTTTCCGCGATGAAGCTGCGTCTGCTTGTGGGTGTTATGAGTTTGGGTCTAGCGGCCAGAGGGGCAGTTGCGCAACAACCTCGTGGGGCGCAAGAAGCGCTGAGCAATATGGCGTCGCAGCCGGCGACGCATACGGCGTTCACCTTCGACAAGGACATGCTGCAGATGGCGGGCGGCGACGACCGCGGCGGGCCGTACCAGCGGGCGGTGGCCGCGCTCAACAGCATTACGTTTGAGGCCTACCGGTATCATGAGCCGGCGTTCTACGTTCCCGAGAGCATGGCGCAACTGGTGCGGTCGTACGACCGGGCGGGGTGGAAGCATCTCGTGAATCAGAATAATGTTTCGCCACGCGACGCGACGATGCCGCGCAAGGCGATGACCGATCTTTGGCTGCACTTCCACGGCTCGGAGATCGACGATGTGATGGTGCTGGTGCGGGGGCCGAAGCAGATGGATTTGATCGAGGTTTCGGGGTTGTTGCGGCCGCTGGATCTGGTGCATTTGAGTGGGCACTTCGGGATCCCGAAGGTGGATCCCGATGCGGTGATGGTGCCGGCGGCTCCGGGGCGGTAGAATCGCTATCGATCACCGTGGGAAGTGATGGGCGATCGATCATCAGTTTGCCTTCCACTCCGCGTGCAGGTGACCGTGATGTCAGATGCGCTGCCGCAGGCCCTTGGTGTGCGTCGATAGACAATTTCCAGCTCGCGTTGGCTTTTCCAGTGCGTTTCGCTCCACACTACCGAGTTCTCTTCTCCGATATAAAGAAAAGCGTATCCACTCTTGCCTGAAAGGATAACGGCATCTGTTCGTTCGAAGGTTCCGTCTTTTGCAGTGTGCAACTGAGCCGAATTGCGGCCGTCCGGCGACGGCAGTGTACCGGAGTTCGGGGGTGGTGGCCTAGGGACGCAACTCACCTCGACCGATGCCGTGTTCCTGCACTGATGTTCGGTGT
>JBBRCA010000065.1:0-14969 GCA_038205325.1 Terriglobales bacterium
CCACCATCACCGAAGATAGCCGCTCGCCAAAACTGACCACAAGGTCGTTGGTACGCGGCGTCAATTCGCCCAGCGCTGCGATGCCGTGCAGCAGTTCGTCCAGCGCGTTGAAGTGGCTGTCGAGGCCAGCATGCAGCGTGCCCAAGCGCTCGCCCGTCGCAAGCAGCGAGGCGGTGTCGAGATGCCGTGTGCGCAGACGCGCGGAAACCTCAAACGCAACGTTCTTGTCGCCGCGCCCGGCGTACGCGGCAGCAGCGCAGGCGAGAAGCTGGTCCGTCACTTTCGCCATCGCCGAAACCACCACCACGGGTCTCAGCCCGCGTCCACTCCGCCCCGTCACAATGGAAACCGTGCGCTCAATAGCGGCAGCGTCTTCAACCGATGTTCCACCGAACTTCATGACGACAATATTTGGACGCGGTGTACTCAGGAAAGCATCGCTCATGCCGGCACCGCCCCGGCGATTTCAGCGCGTTGTACGTTCCTCTCCGCCGGCCATCCCCGAAAGTCGAACTTGCCCAGCACGGCCAGAATTTCCGCATTGAGAATCGCCGCTCCCGCCGCGCCGCGAATCGTGTTGTGCGACACCAGAACGAACTTCCAATCCAGCAACGAACACGGACGAAGGCGCCCAACGGTCGTCGCCATTCCATGGCCCCGCATCAGGTCGAGACGCGGTTGCGGACGCGTTTCTTCGGCCGTATATTCCACCGGAAAAAGCGGCGCGGAGGGCAGGTGCAGACCCTCGTGGCCCTTGCCGCTGAGCGGCTGAAAGCTCCGCCACACCTCGACGATGTCCTCGTAGGTTGCCCGCTTCTTCAGCTTGATGCTGACGCACTCAGTATGTCCATCGAGCACAGCGACGCGATTGCAATGCGCAGAAACTGTCGCCTCCAACGGATGGAAGCCGCACCCGTCCGCGCGCCCCAGCAACTTGCCGATTTCTTCCTGCAACTTCTCCTCTTCATTCTTGATGAAGGGGACGACATTGCCGAGAATGTCGAGCGACGCGACTCCCGGAAAGCCCGCGCCCGAAACCGCCTGCATCGTCGTAACAAACAGCGACTCAATACCGAACGCTTCCTCCAGCGGCTTCAACGGCAGCACCAGCCCAATCGCACAGCAGTTCGGATTGGTGACGATGTAGCCGCCGCTGCCCGACGCCTGACGCGTGGCCTGCTGCTCGATCATCGCGAGATGGTCGGCATTCACCTCCGGCACTACCAGCGGAACGTCCGCCGTCATGCGAAACGCCGAGCTGTTCGAAATCACAGCACATCCCGCCGCGGCAAACTTCGGCTCCAGCTCGCGCGCGATGTCCGCATCGAGCGCCGCGAAAATAATGCGCGGCAACTCATTGGCCGCCAGCTCTGGCAAATTCGGCTGCAACGTCATCCGCGCGATGGGCGCGGGCAGCGGAGTGTCCAGCTTCCAGTTACACGCTTCGGCGTACGTCTTGCCCGCGCTGCGATCGCTCGCCGCCAGCCACGTGACGTTGAACCACGGATGGTTTGCGAGAAGTTGAATGAACCGCTGCCCGACCATGCCGGTGGCGCCGAGAATGCCTACGTTTCGCCGTTCCATAGCCTCAAGAATAACGCATCAAGCAGCGGGCATCGGCAGAACCGCCGGGTGTAAGAGCTTGATACAGGAAAAGAACTCGGGGTGCCTCATGTCCCGCTTTTGGGACATGGGTTTCCATCGCGCCGCCCATCTTTACACCAGGAAGCAGGCCGCCCTAGTCGACGTACTTGACGCGCCGCCGACGCCGGGAGACTCGGTGGCTACCGCCGCCAAACGCAACCAACAATGCGATCAGGTGGATGAGAAACCACATCGTAATGCCTTGATCCTGGTAAATCCAGAACAGAATCAACACCCGCGGAATCAGCAGCGCCACGACCACCGGAATTATGTTCAGCGTGGGCGGAATGAACTGCGTCATGCTGTGTTGAAACCACGCGATCGCCATGCAGATGCGCGGCAAAAACAGCGACAGGACCATGAACCACAGCGGTATATTGTGCTGCGGGAATGTGAGCGAGAAGTTCATAAACGGACCTTTCAGCAGTTCGGATTTCCAACAGCGTTTTCGCAGCCAGTCTATTTCATCGCGTAGATAAAATCGGCTTTCGCTGCGCCCTTCGGCGGGACACTGATTTGCATGTCCTGCTCGCCAAGTTTTTCATGCACGGCAGCCACAGTGTAATTGCCCGGCGGCAAGCCGCCAATCGTAAAGCTGCCGTCCGCGCCCGAGACCGCAAAGTACGGTGTATCGGCGACGTTGATGAAGGCATTCATCCATGGATGATTGTTGCAGCGCACCGGCAGCATCGTTTCCGGCTGCGCGAACTTGCGCGTCTGAGGCTGCCCCATCGGACTCTGAGATACGTCGATGACGGGATTGCCTCCGCCCGCAGGAGTGGTATGCACGTTGTGCATTGTCGGATCGGAGTTCCGAAACTCGACCGACCCGCCTTGCTGCAGCGCGATCACATGTGGCGTGTAGCGACAACCTTTTTGGTCCAGCACGACCGGCGTGCTATTCGCGGGGGCCTTCGACGGCGCGGCTCCCGCCTTAATGTACACATACACATTCGCCAGCTTCCCGTCAGAGACAATGTACTGCTCCGCATCGTTTTCCGCCGCGGTCATCGCGCACGCCGGATCCATCGACATATCAATCTTCACTCGCGCGGGCGGCTTGCCGTTGAGGCGGATCGTGCCGCTCACATTTCCCGCATCGGGATTCGGAGCGGGCGCTGCGGCGGCAGAGCCGTGATCCAAGACCTCGCTCTTCTTCATGACGGAATCGGATTTGCAGCCGCAGAGCGTAAGCGCAGCAGCGAGGAAAATTGCAGCGGAGATGTTTCTCTTGGTCATAGCTTCTCGTTTAGACGCCCTAATTGTACGAGGTAGAATCCGGAAATTACAGCGCGGCAATTACCGCGTCCGCAAAAGCTTTCGTGCCGCTCGATCCGCCCACGTCGCGGGTTAAAGTCCTGCCCTCTGCATAAACTTTTTCAATTGCCGTCTGAATTTTCTGAGCGGCATCACCCTCGCCGATGTGGTTGAGCATTAGCACGGCCGATTGCAACAGCGCCGTAGGGTTCGCTATGTCCTGGCCCGCAATGTCCGGGGCCGATCCATGCACGGCCTCAAAGATCGCGCACTCTTCTCCCAGGTTCGCGCCCGGCACAAGCCCCAGCCCGCCCACAAACGCCGAGCACAGGTCGGAAAGGATGTCGCCGTAGAGGTTTGTCGTCAGAATGATGTCGTACTGGTACGGGTTCAGCACCAGTTGCATGCAGGTGTTGTCGATGATGTGCTCGGCATACGTCACTTCCGGAAAGCCTGCTGCAACCTCTCTGCAGCACCGCAGAAAAAGCCCGTCCGACAGTTTCATGATGTTCGCTTTGTGGATGGCGTGGATCTTCTTGCGTCCAAACTTGCGAGCATAGTCGAACGCCGCCTGTGCGATGCGCGTCGAGCTTTTCCGCGTAATGATTTTGAGCGACTGCGCGATGTCGGCATTGATCATCACCTCCAACCCGGCGTACAGGTCTTCAGTGTTTTCGCGAAAGATGATGAGATCGATGTTGGGGTAATTTGTTTTCAGGCCGGGAAGCGTTTTCACCGGACGGAAGTTCGCATACAGGTCGAACTTCTTGCGCAGCGTCACGTTGATAGACGCAAACCCCGCGCCAACAGGCGTTGTCACGGGACCCTTCAGGGCGACGCGGTTCTGTTCGATGGATTCGTACAGTGCCTGCGGGATATATTCGCCGGTGTTTGCAAAGGCTTCGGCGCCCGCATCGTAACGATGCCAATCGAACGCGCATCCCAGCGGCGTCGCTGCCGCTTCAACAATGCGGACGGTCGCTGCGGTCACTTCAGGGCCGATACCGTCGCCGGGAATGAGCGTGATCTTGTGTGTGCGTGTTTCGGAAATATTGTGTCGCCTCTGCTTTCGTGTTCGGAAATCTACCGCTGCATGCGCCGCCCTTTGACATCTTTGCCACCCAGCAGGTCTTCAAGCTCAAGTTTGAATTCGCGCACGTCCTTAAAGTCGCGGTACACGCTCGCGAAGCGGATGTAAGCGACGGTGTCGATGTCTTTGAGCCGCGCCATAATCAGTTCTCCGACCGCCGCGGTCGTACACTCGCGCCCTTCCGAGTCGATCACAAAGGCCTCTGTCGCATCGACGATTTCCTGCATCTGCGCGACCGAAACCTTGCGCTTCTGGCAGGAGTGCAACAGCCCCGCGAGCACTTTCTGGCGATCGAAGCGCTCGCGGCGCCCGTCCTTCTTGACCACCATGTAAGGAATTTCGTCGATGCGCTCGTACGTCGTAAAGCGCTTGGTGCAGCGCTCACACTCGCGGCGGCGGCGGATCGAGTCGGCCTCTTTGCTCTCGCGCGAGTCGATGACTTTATCCTGAGCGAAACCGCAGAACGGACATTTCATTTCATGTTCGAGTCTAGCAGCCGCGTCGAAATCTAAGCGCTTTCCGCCGCCTGCGCCGCGCCCCGCAAGCTCGTTCCGGAAGCGCGCGCGGCGATCGCCCCCGCAGGCACAATACTCAGGCTGTTGATGAATAGAATCACAGCGCCATAGGCTGTCGCGGCTTCCAACGGCACTCCGAAAAACGTATGCACCGCCGCGGCCATCAGCGCAATCTGCGTGAACCATCCCAGCACCGGAAGCTGCAACAGCGAGCCGCCCATGCTGGTCGCCATCAGCAGCATAATCTGCGTGAACGTCAGCGTCGCCAGCTCTGGCGTCGCTGCCATCGCGTGGACAGATTGAAGATAGGCTTCCGCCACGCCGCCCCACAACACCAGCGAAAGTCCCAACGCCGCAAGAAATTCGCGCAGGGTCGTCAGCGTGTCCAGACCCGCGTGAAAATCGAGAATGCGCCCCGCCGCCATCTCCGCGAACTTCGGCGAAAGCGGCCGCAGAACATTTGCCGCAAGCCCCGCAAGACGCTCTCCGGCCAAGCGGACCGCCAGCGCGAAGACCGCGAGCGCCAGCGTCGCCGCCAGCGAAATTATCCCAGCGCGCGCGTACGCTTCATAGTGCGGCAGGCCACGCGGCGCCAGCGCCAGCGTCACAGAAAACAAAATCGCCGCCGCCGCAAGATCGAAAATCCGCTCCACCGAGTAGACTGCGATCTGAGTTGCGACCGGCAGGCCCGTGCGCCGCGCAATCAGGTACGGCCGCGCCAGATCGGCGAGCCGCCCAAACAGCGCAACGGCCGTGAAGCCGATAAATTGTGGAGCCACCAGCCGCGCTGCCGCGATCTTCTTGCGCGGCCCCAGCAACACCGCCCAGCGCATCGCCCGCAGCCAAAAAGTCGAATAGATCAACGCCATGCCAGCCGCAACATGCGTCCACGCGACCGAGCGAAGTTGTTCGCGCAGCGAGCGCCAATCGAACGCGACACGGTGCGCTCCCCACACGCCCGCAACCAGCAGGGCAAGGCCCAGCGCAGCGAGGATCGCAGTCCGCTTATTCATTATGAATTTCTAACGCGCCGCAATGCCGGTCACGCTGCCGGCCGCGACCACCGCGAGCGCCGTCGCCTGCTTGCGCCGGTTGAATTCGCGGATCACGCGCGCCACATAGGCCCGCGTCTCGCGAAACGGCGGCACCCCGCGATAGCGGTCGACCGCTCCCGGCCCCGCGTTGTAAGCCGCGAGCGCCAGTGCAACATTGTCCTTATAGCGTTTCAGCAGCGCGTCGAGATACGCCGTTCCACCGACGATATTTTCGTCCGGACGAAACGCGTCCCGCACCCCCACTTCGCGCGCGGTCGCAGGCATCAACTGCATCAAACCGCGCGCGCCCGCACGCGATACGGCCTTCACATGCCCACCGCTTTCGGCATGGACCACAGACGCAAGCAAATCCTCGTCGATATTGTGCACCGCGCCCGCATTCGCAAGCATCTGCCGCATCTCCGCGGCAGTCGGCTCAACCGGCACAACCGCTGCAATCTTCTCCGTTGCGACCAGCGCCGGAAGCGAATCGGGCAGCGTCTCAACGCGCACAATTTCCGACGCCTTCAGATCCTGATAATTGTTGTCGCCACTCATATACAGGCGCACGACATCGTTGCCCAACGCCTCATGGCGCACGCAATCCAACTCAAATCCATTGCTCAGCGTAATGTGCTCAAGCGCGAACGCAGCCGGAGCCAGCGCGCCAGCGAGGAGCGCTGCGAAGAGACCACCGAAACAACATTGTGCAAGGCGCGACACAACTATCAGACTACCACCGGGGGCTTCCGGGAAGCAGCCCGCGTCGCACTGCTGGCCAGCGCAGCTTCGATCGCAACAGCCACTCCGTCCTCTTCATTCGACAACCCCACCCTCCATCCGCGTTCCGCCGCCAACAGCTTGATATCGTCCGGCGCATTCGCCATCAACACCGCCTGACCCGCGACCTCGAGCATTGACACATCGTTCCAATTGTCCCCAATCGCCAGCGTTTCCTCCGCCGCGACTCCGCGCAGCGCCGCGAGCCGCAGCAGCGCCGAACCCTTCGAGCACCCGGCGGGCAGGATGTCGACCACGCACAAATCACGCTCGGGGTATTCCGTCCGGTGTAGGGCAACTTCAGCTCCCTGCACGCGTTCGAGCGGCGTTGCCCCAACCGCCGAAACGCCTTCGCGTTCGAGCAGCCGCGCCTCCGCCCGCCTCATGCGCTCGATGCTGCCGCACAGCATCATCTGGATCGGCGGCTCCGCATCCAGCGCGTCTTCAAGGCGCTCGACGTGCGCAAAGTGCGGCTCGTTAGCGCGCATCCATTCGCTCACGCTATTGTGCAGGTCGTTGTCGTGCTCCACGACCAGCCGACCGCGCGCGTTCTCTTCCCCTCCATCCGGGCCGTTCGCGTCGAAGGTCAGCACCAGTGTGTCGCGAAACTCCTCCAGGTGGGCACACAACCAGCGCGCTGTTTCTAGCGGCATCGATGTGCGATGCAGCAACTCCGACCGGATCGTCCGAATCACAGCTCCATTCGAACTGATCAAACCGTTGGCCGGGTTCAAATTCAACTCGCGCAGCACGTTGAGCGCATAGCCGTGACGCCGCCCCGTGGCGATCACGACCTCCGCACCTGCGCGCTCCGCCGCCCGCAAGGCTTGAAGATTGCGCGCGCTCACGCGACCGTCCGCTCCCAGCAGCGTGCCGTCCATGTCGATGGCGATGAGGCTTGGACTAGGCATCCCGCTCCGGATCGACGTTGAGGTGGGCGCCCAAGTCTTGTGCGCCGTGAAGGACCCTGATAAACAAGATCGCGGTCTGCAATGGTTGGTAAAAGGCCAGATATTTATTGAATGGTCGATCGATCGCAAGGGAATGCAATGGTGATAGTCCTTGTTGCCGCTTAGGTCGCGCCCTTCCGGCAAATGGGAAGGTCGCGAGCAGGTCAAAAGTTGAAGCTGCTGCGGAAAAGAACCGGTCGCCCAGAAAAGGGTCGCCGCTTTCGCCTCCAAGAAATTCTGCAATAACGAGAAGATCACCTGCCGCCGCTGGGGAAATCTGGATTGGTTTCAAGATGCGTTGCGACTCGCTGTCCTGCGCTCAGAGAGTTTCGCGTGCAGGTCGGACCAGAACTTTGGCGTGACCTCGATAGGCTCCCCACAGTTCGTGCCTTCCAGCAACAGGGTCTCAAGTTCTTCCTCGGTCGAAAAACTTGCCGGAGCTATGAGTTCTTTCACCTCTGCCATAACGCCTCCCGATCTGTCTTCATTTTATTGTGCTTTGTTTGATCGCGCCAGCGCTCTGTGATTTCGGCTCAATTGCGAAATTCCTGGAGCACGATAGCATAGAACCATGCCTGCAATTGCATATCTTGAATGCGCCCGATGTTGTAACCGCGTTTCCGCCGACACTCCTCAGACCCTCTGCTCCATCGACGCCGGTTCGCTCTACGTCCGCTACGACATGGAGGCCCTTAGAAAGAACGCCCGTCGCGAGCGTCCGGCGCAGCTCGCGGCGGCTTCTACGGCCAGCCTCGGCATGTGGCGCTACTCGGATGTTCTGCCCGACGCGCCCCCAGTCACACTCGGCGAAGGCTGGACGCCGATGATCGCAAGCCGCCGTTACCCGGGCCTCTTCATCAAGGAAGAAGGCGCCAACCCCACCGGCACCTTCAAGGCTCGCGGACTCGCCATGGCCGTTACGATGGCGAAAAAATACGGCCTCCGCCATCTCGCCGTACCCTCCGCCGGCAACGCAGCGGGCGCGCTTGCCGCCTATGCTGCGGCCGCGCAAATCGCCGCGCACATCTTCATGCCCAAAGACGTTCCCTTTGCCAACTATCTCGAAGGCGTCCTCTACGGCGCGCACGTCACTATGGTCGACGGCCTCATCTCCGACTGCGCGCGTATCGTCAGCGAAAAAATCAAGGCCCAAAAAGAAAGCGACATCACGCCCGAAGACACCTGGTTCGACATCTCCACGCTCAAGGAACCCTTCCGCGTCGAGGGCAAGAAGACCATGGGCTATGAGCTCGTCGAGCAACTGGGCTGGCAGTATCCCGACGCCGTTTTCTATCCCACCGGCGGCGGCGTCGGCCTCATCGGCATGTGGAAGGCCTTTGACGAAATGGAGCAACTCGGCTGGGTCAGCGGAAAACGTCCCCGCATGTACGCTCTGCAATCCACTGGCTGCGCTCCGATGGTGAAGGCGTTCGACGAAGGCCAACAGGCCAGCGAATTCTTTCCCAACGCCCACACCTTCGCCGCCGGCCTGCGCGTCCCCAAGCCCTACGGCGACACCCTCATCCTCGACATCCTGCGCGCTTCCGGCGGCAGCGCCATGGCCACCGACGACGCCGCAATCCTTGCCTCGATTCTCGATTGGGCCAAGCACGAAGGCCTCTTCCTCTCCCCCGAAGGCGCGGCGGCCACGGCGGCTTACGACACGCTACGCGCCCGCGGCGAAATCGGGTCGGGCGAGCGCGTGGTTCTCTTCAACACCGGCGCCGGATTGAAATACACCGACATGACCGCCGACGCCATGAACCTCCGCCGCCCCGGCACTCTTCCCACCTCACTCCCTGTCGGCGGGATCATCACGCCTACATAGCCCTAAGTATCTTTTGACAGCAATTTTCGGACAAGCAAAGATACGGGTGCCCCATTCATGACATCTCTTAGTCATGAGTGGGCGGGCAACGATGCGCAGTGCCCGCAGCCTGCCCTGAGCCTGCCGAAGGGGCCATGACATGGGTTTCCAACTCGCCACCAATCTCAACACCGACAGAGAAACCGCCGCACAGTGCGCGGCCATTGACCCGACGCTGGTAAACCCATAGAATCGGAGATTGCAGGGGTGCGGCAGGGCCGGTGTTTTGGCCCATGGCTGTGTGTCCACCAGCTTTGGCCTGCTGCATTCCACTCCCCGCAAAGTCCGGGTTATAGAAAAGAGTTTCTTATGGCAAATCATGTATCGTCCCTGAAGCGCGCGCGCCAGACCCTCACCAAGACGGCCGTCAACCGCTCCAACAAATCCAAGCTGCGCGGCTCGCTGCGCGCCATGCGCGAGGCCATTGCGGGTGGAGACCACCCAGCCGCGACCACCGCCTACCGCTCGACCGCTTCCGTTCTCGACAAATCCGTCCAGAAAGGGATTTTGCACAAGAACACCGCCAGCCGCTACAAGAGCCGTTTGAACGCCCGCGTAAAGGCCGTCGCACCTAAAACGGCCGCTTAGGCTTCTAGCGTTGGACAGCAAGGCCGGCCCAGCGCCGGCCTTTTGCCGTTTGGCGACTGTTCACGCTCTCTTGGTTGTCCTCCAAAGTTGTCAACTCGAGCGGAGGTTTTTCGGAGCTGCCTCAGCGCTGAGGCGATTTTCTGGCGTCGTCCGCAGCTCCTCCGGGGTCCAACAGCGAGGGCGGCTTGCGGTGGGCTGGCTCAACGTCGCCCGAGTTCGCGGACTCGTTGGCTTGAGAAGTGGCAACGGCGGGCGGTGCGGGGGTAGTTGCTTGAAGGGCAGCCGGGGCTGGTGGAGCGGCCGCAGGTTGGGCGCTTTGCTCCTGCGCAAGCGCCGGCTCGGACTCCATGGACGCCTCCGCCGCGTCCGCCAACAACATCCTGAGTCGCACGTTGCTGGTTTGCGGAACGGGCGGCTCGTGCTCGCGGACCTCGGCAAGGTCCTGCTTGTCGCGTGCGCTGAGCGGGGGCAGCTCATAGACCTCGATAACGCCATTGCGCAGCACAAGAGCGCTAAGGCCGTCGGGCGCTAGGTCGAAGTTCTGCGCGCTGCGCGCCACCGGAAGGCAACCCAGCTTCATCAGCAGGTCTCCGCTCTCGGCCTGGTAAATCCGAACTTCCTGAGTGGTCAAAGGATCCAGCGCGTCTCCGATCAATCCACCTGGCGCCAGCGCAGTCCCTGTCGGTTGAGGCGCCGTTGTGGCGACCAGCCGGCTGATCGCGAACCGCCCTGCGGTCGGCGCAAACGCGAAGTGGGCATAGGGGTTGCTGCCGCTCAGGGGTTCTTCCCAGGTCTCGTGCGCCGTAAAGTTGAACTCCGAAATCATGATCTTCTCGTCGGTCCCCCGGCAACTGAAAACGAGGTATTGGCTGGGACTGACGAACTGCATGCGCGGCGCGCAACTGCTGTCCACGTTGGAGAGTTTGCGAGTTTCTCCGTCGAAGCTGTCGAAGTGCATGGCCCAGCGCCCGTGCTTTTCGCTCTTCGCAAACAAATAGCCGCGCCCATTGACGGGCAACAGGCCAACGCTCCTGGTCTTCACCGCGCCTGCTGAAATGGACCGCACTGGCGACTCTGGCGAGCCGCTGCCCGCGACCCTCAGAAAGCGGAACGTCTCGGGCGGATCCGGCTCCTTTTCCGCGGGCGCGTTCGTTAAGTTGACCGGGCGCGGCAGCGGTGGAGGTTTCCGCGGCGGAGAGGTTTCGAGCGTCACAAGATCGCCCTCCGGCGACACCAGAACCGCGTCGACAACGTCGGTCGAATGCGCGAAGGGCATCTGCCTAAACGGCTCGGCGGTACGGAGATTAGCCAGCGGAGCGACCGCCACCAGCGTGGAGTGTGTGCGCAGCAGAAAACGCCCACCCCCGAGGGCCCACAGATACTGTCCGTGGTCGTGGAGATGCCAGCGCGTGCGCGCGAGGATTTTCCCCGAGGGCAGTTCGAGCAGCAGCGCGGCGACGGCGCGGTCGTCGTCGGTGGGCGGGTCGCCGGGGATGCGCTCAACAAGACCGCGAAGACTGTAGGTCAGCAAAACGTGCTTGTCGTCGACGAAATGCACCGTCAGCATAGAGGCGCCCGCGTCCAGCAGCGCATGTGAAACGCCGGGATACCCGAGGTCGGTCAGCTTCAGCTTGAGGACAGGCTGTGTTCCCCGTGGCGAAGCCTGTGCGGGCCGGGCAGCGCCCAGCAGGGCCAGAATGAGCAACACCGCCGCCGCCCGGCGTTTTTTCCAAGTCCCTGCGTCTCGATGATGAGCTGGAACAATCATCCTCACACTCGCGTACATGTACTCTTGCATTAATGAGACGCATTCGGCCAGCCCGCCGGGTGTCCGCAACGCCATAAAATACAAGACGGAGATATCCACCCGATGACTGGACTGACAACTCGCCTTCCGTTTGCCCTCGCCCTCGCCCTGGCCGCTTTGGCGTCCAGCGCCCAGAGCGTGGCCCCCCAACCCGCAATCCACGCTCCGGTCGATACTTTAACCGCGACGCATTACGTTGCGGCTCCCGCCTTCGACTTGTCTTCAATCGACAAGGGCGCGGACCCCTGCAAGGATTTTTATAAATTTGCCTGCGGGAACTTCGTGAAGAACCACCCCATTCCCGCCGACCAGCCGGGCACCGACCAGTTCTATTTGCTCTACAACGTCAACACCCAGGCGCTGAATGGGATTGTGACGAAACTTGCCGCCGGCGGCGCTTCCCGCACGCCCAACGAGCAAAAGATCGGCGACGCCTACGCCTCCTGCATGGACACGACGGCGATTGAGAAGAAGGACCTCGCGTCGATTCAACCGCTGCTCGACGAGATCGACCACACCGGCCGGGCGGGGATGCCGGCGCTCGCGGGCAAGCTGCAACGCATCGGGGTGAACGCGCTTTTCAGTTACGGCGAAATGCAGGACTTCAAGGACGCGACCAAGCAGATCGCGGTGGTCGATCAGGGTGGCCTGGGGCTGCCCGAGAAGGACTACTATCTCCGCACCGGCGACAAGGACAAGACGATCCGCGAGCAGTACGTCGCTCACGTCGCGAAGATGCTCTCCTTCGGCGGCGAGACGCCCCAACAGGCGCTGCTCCATGCGAATGCGATTCTGGCCTTTGAGACCACGCTGGCCAAGGCGTCGCAGAGCGTGACCGACCGGCGCGATCCAGAGGCAATCTATCACTTCGAAACGATGGACCAGTTCCAGAAGAGCCTGGGACACGCCCCGTTCGCGCCGTTTCTGGAAGCCATCCATTCGCCCCAGGTGACGGAGTTGAATGTGACCAACACGGCGTTCATGCCGGCGCTGGTGCAGGCGACGACGGCGACCGATCTTGGGACGCTGCGCGCTTATCTGCGCTACCAGTTGCTGACCACCGAGGCGGCCAATCTGCCCCAACGTTTCGACGCTGAGAACTTCGATTTCTACGGGCGCAAATTGAATGGACAGCCGGAACAGCGTCCCCGCTGGAAGCGCTGCTCGCAGCAGGTCGATACCGCGCTCGGCGAGGCGCTCGGGCAGGTGTATGTCGCGCAGTATTTTGCGGGCAATGCGAAGGCCAAAACGCTCGAAATGGTCGGCGATATCGAGCACGCCATGGACCGCGATATCGACCAACTCGACTGGATGTCGCCCGCGACGAAAGTGCGGGCCAAGGAAAAGCTGCACGGCGTGGCCAACAAAATCGGCTACCCCGACAAGTGGCGCGACTACAGCACGCTCACGATTTCTCCGGGCGACGCCGTGGGCAACTCAGAGCGCGCGACGGCCTTTGAGAACGATCGCCAGTTGACCAAGATCGGCAAGCCGGTCGACAAGAATGAGTGGGGCATGACGCCGCCAACCGTGAACGCCTACTACAACGGCAGCATGAACGACATCAACTTCCCCGCCGGGATTTTGCAGCCCGCGTTCTACGATCCTAAGGCCGACGACGCGGTCAACTACGGCCACATCGGAGCCGTCATTGGTCATGAACTGACCCATGGCTTCGACGACGAAGGTCGGAAGTTCGACGCGAGCGGCAACCTGAAGGATTGGTGGACGGCCGAGGACACCAAAAAGTTCGAGGCCCGCACCGGCTGCCTGGTCAGCGAGTACGGCAACTTCACCGCGGTCGACGACGTAAAGGTGAACGGCAAGCTCACGCTGGGCGAAAACACGGCCGACAACGGCGGCTTGGTGCTGGCCTTCATGGCGTACCTGGATCGCGCGAAGAAGGATGGCGTCGACCTCAAGAAAAAGATCAACGGCTACACCTCGCCGCAGCGCTTCTACATCGCGTTCGCGCAGAACTATTGCGAGAACTCCCGCGACGAGGCGGTTCGCAACCAGGTGCTGACCGACCCGCATTCCCCCGACCACTTCCGCGCCAACGGAGCGATCGTGAACCAGCCCGGCTTCGGCCCGGCGTTCGGCTGCAAGCAAGGCACGCCCATGGTCCCCGCCAACGCTTGCCGCGTCTGGTAACTAACTGCGTGCGACAGTAGAAGAGTGCGTCGCACTCCCAACCGTCCTCTCGGCTTCGCCGCCTGCGCTCTCGCCAGCGCGTTGTGGGGCTGCGGGTTTTTCTTTGGCAAGATCGCGCTCGACGAAATGGGCGTCGGCTCGATGGTGTTTTACCGCTTCGCATTCGCCCTGCTCGCCCTGCTGCCGCTGCTCGCGACGCACCGCCCCGGCCTGAACGCCGCAGAATGGCGCACGTTGCTGTTCGCCTCGTTTCTCGGCGTCCCGCTGCAGTTCCTGATCCAGTTTCGCGGCCTGCAACTGACCACCGTCTCCCACGCTTCGCTGATGGTGGGGACGATGCCGGTAATCCTCGCCGTGGGGGCCACTCTATTCGCGCATGAGCGGCTGCCCGCGCTGGGCTGGGGCGCGCTGGCGGTGTCCAGCGCGGGCGGCGTCCTGATCGCGCTCAGCCACGCGCAGCACGCGGCGGGCGGCGACCCAAGCGTTACCGGAGACCTCTACGTCGTGCTGTCGCTGGTCATCGCGCTGTTCTGGATTTTGATGAACAAGAAGCTCATGGAGCGGCACTCCGCCATTGTCGTCACGGCCTACGGCCTGGCGGCGGGGACGCTGATGCTGGCCGTCTATGTGCCGTTCGCGTACGGGCTTCCGCCGCTGCATGGCGTGTCCCTAAAGGCGTGGCTCGCGCTCGCCGCCAGCGGCATTCTGTGTACCGCGACCACGACGCTGCTCTGGAACTGGGGCATGACGCAGGTGCCAGCGTCGCAAGCCGGCGTCCTGCTCAACCTGGAGCCGCTCATCGGTTCGCTGCTCGGCGTGCTCATCTTGCAAGAGCGCCTGGGCGCGCTGGCTTATGTCGGAGGAGCGCTGATCGTCGCCGCGGCCGTCACCCTGACCACACACGCGCCAGCGCCAACTCACCACGAACCCGCTTGAGAACGATTCCACCCTAACGAAACTTTGCTTTTGCTTCTGCTTTCTTTCTGTCATTCCCGAAGGGAATCTGTTGTTGCTCCTGCTTTTCTTTCTGTCATTCCGCAGCGCAGCGGAGGAATCTGCAGTTGCAGTTGCAGTTGTTTATTTTTCGTCGTCATCCTGACCCTGGAGCGTAGTGAAGGGGAACGACCTCCGTATTTCGCTCGCGCCCGAACCACGCCAGCGGCCTCCCCAACCACAAAGCAGACTCACACCCGATACCACATCGCGTGCCCCAAGAATTCACTTGACGCCTCCACCCGTCTGGCGTTACTGTCCACCTAACATCGTTACCTATTTGGCAACCT
>JBBRCA010000066.1:0-14952 GCA_038205325.1 Terriglobales bacterium
GGCGGCGTGGGGTGGGTGGACGTCTAGCATGGTTAGCGGTCTCCCTCGGTGGTGGTGAGGTGCTTTGCTTCTTCGGGTAAGGGGTAGCGGGCGAGCATGGCGGCTGTGCCTCCGGCCATGTATGCGGCGTCGAAGGCGACGCGCAAAGTTTCATCGTCGGAGGCGTAGCCTTGCCAGACCCCCAGGTGACCCCATAGAGGAGGCGGTTGCGGTCGTTGGTGTAAGCGACCCTGTCGCCGATCTCGGCGAGTCTCTCGCTGAGGAGGCGCAGCTGGTCGGGGGTCATGCGCGAGAGGTCGTAGGTTGGGGCCTGCGCTCTCTGCGGGTTGGCTGCGTCGAAGAGGCGCGCCGGCCAGAGGGCATCGTTAAGTCTTGCCGAGGAAGTTCGCACGTCGCCGAGGCTGGAGAATACCGAGTCGGCCACGCTGTAGAGGCGCAGGTAGCGTTGGGACTCGGCGCCGGGGAGAAGTCCGAGCGTGGCATTCTGCTGGGCAACAATCCATGCAACAGAGGCTGGCTTGACGATGGTTGGGACGGGGCGGCGCAACCACTGCGGAGAGCGATGGTCGCGAGCGGCGGCCTGGAGTTCGGTGTACTGCGCGATGATGTCGGCCTGGCGCACGGTGTAGTGGTCGAGATTCTGGAGCGCCAGGTTCATGTTGTGCAGGGTTTCGGCTCGCAGATCTTCTTCGAGCTGGTGGCGCTGATGGCGGTGATGGATCGCTTCGACTGTCTGCTCAAGCCCGATGGCGATCAGCAGGCCGATGACGATGGTGGCGATGTGGATCAAGAAGTCGCGCCAGGTGCTGGCGGCGTGGTGCGGTGGGTGGACGTCCAGCATGGGTGTGCTGCCTTTCTGGAATCGAGCTGGTGGTTACTGCTTTTTGAGCGCGGCCCTGGCGCGGTCCATGTAGGCATCCATATCGGTTCGTGTCGTCACTCCATCCAGTACAGCCTGGGAGGCCCCCTCCCACGAGGCTGCCCAGTTGACGGAACCTCGCGCCTCACCGACGCTGGTGGCCAATCTGTCCAGCAGTTCATCGCGCTGGACCGTACTGAGGTGCAGCGTTGCACCGGGAACAGGGGCCATGCCGGTCTTTACCTCAAAGTTCCTGAGTCCTAGGTTCGCAGCGTTGGTCCGGTCTATATGGAGCAACCATTGCTCTGCCTGGCGGTCGACACGGTCCAAGACCTCCGCTTCGTTTTCTGGCAGCAGAGCGACCTTGCCGCTGGATTTTGCTACAGCTAACACCGCGCGCGATGGTGCCCTCGCGACAGGAACAGACAGACGCGCAGGGAGAGTGACCGTGGTGGTGCCCCGGACTACAGGAGCGGCCCGCAAGGCACTGGCAGCGTTGGTCTCCCAGTCGATCTGCTGGCGGTAGAAGGTGATGCCGGTGGCAAGGGTTTCGATATTGCTTTCGCACTCGGCGTGGATAGCGTGGAGCAGCTCGCGGCGCTCCTGAGCGCGGTGAAACGCCTCGACCGCCTGCTCAAGCGCGATAGCGATGAGCAGTCCGACGCAGATGGTGCCGACGTGGATGAAGAAGTCGCGCCAGGTGCTGGCGGCGTGGTGCGCGGGGTGAATGTCGAGCATGGGGTTTCCCTTCGTGTGCTGAGAAGACATCGTCCGTATGGGGTGCTGGGCCGGGCCGATGGACGACAGACGGGGTTCAGTGGTCGAATTGGCGATCGTCGAGTGCTGACTGCGCGAAGGCGATAAGCCGTTCGGTGCGGGCGAGCTTGCCTTGGGTGTCGGAGATGGCCGTGATGAGCTCGTTGGTGTCCTGGGATGAGAGGGTGCCGCTGGGGGAGCGTGCGGCAATCGCCTTGGCAGTTTCCAGCTCGACCTGCCACTTTTCGGCGGCGTCCATGACAACGTCGCCGACGGTGAATGTGTAGTCGTAGTAGGCCAACTCGGGGTGAGGCATCAGGTTCAGCGCGCCGGATAGTTTGTTGACGTTATACGCCACGGATCGGGTGCGGCGGAAGCTCCAGTCGAAGTCGAGTTTACCGGCGAGAGGCTGGTTGGTGGCGCGTTGGGCGAGGAGCAGCGCCATGTCGGCGTTCAACTCGGCTTGCACTTGATGTATGCTCTCCAACTGCACGGCGGCGCCGCGGCGATTGGCGTTCGCGTCCTCGCGGAGCTCTTCACGGGCTTTCTGCAACTCGTGGCGGTGGTGGAAGTACTCGACGGTCTGCTCCAGCCCGACGGCGATGCAAAGGCCGATGACGATGGTCGCGATGTGGATGAAGAAGTCGCGCCAGGTGGCGGCGGCGTGGTGTGGCGGGTGTACGTCGAGCATAAGACAGAGTGTAGAGCGTAGAGGGTAGAGAGTAGAGTGTAGAGCGAAATTTGGTGGATCCCGCTCATGACGCAAAAGGGCGTTGTGAAGAGGGCACCCGCGACCCTACCCATCCCGCAAATGCGCGGTATGGATGGGGCGCCCGGCAAGAATGACCTTGATCATCGACCTCACAATTGGTATATAGTCGCATCGGAACCCCAAGCTAATCAGTGATTCCGCCACCCTTTTTAGGAGACTCTCATCCATGCCAAAGATCAGACTGCTACTGCTTCTCTTGACCGTTGCGCTGGTTACACAAAATGGACGAGCGCAGAGTTGCAGAAGCACCACTGCGGGCAAGATGGCTGCGGACAGGATGGCCATCGTCGAAGCACTGAGAACCCTCTACGCCGGGGCCGCCGTGGATGACATGGCAAAGATGCATAGCGTCACAGCGCCCAGCTTTTACGCCTTCGATGGCGGCGCACAGTACAGCAACATTGATAACCTGATGAAGCCCGTGAAGAAGCAACAGGATGAAGGGGTGAAGTACGTATGGGCTGTCACCAAACCGCAGGTGACGATTCACTGCAAAGATGCCTGGATCACCTACGTCAACGAGGGCTCGGTCCAGAGGCCGGGCGGTCTCCCTCTTCCGGCGAAGTGGCTTGAGTCCGCAGTCCTGCAGAAACAGTCTGGTCTGTGGAAGATCGTCTTCTTCCAAAGCACCCCTGTGCCGTCGGTCGCTCCTGCCAAGGATTGACGATCTATGTGTTCGGCGATAAGTTACGTCCCGTTGGCGTGGTCTGCGGTTTTGGGCTGGAATACGCCCTGCTTGAACTGAGATCTTCGCGGGCTATTCGCAGCTCGTGGCTTTGGCCGCAACTGTCTGCTCAAGACCGATCGCAATGAGCAGGCCGACATAGATGGTAGCGATGTGGATGAAGAAGTCGCGCCAGGTGTGAGCGGCTTGGTGCGGTGGGTGAATGTCGAGCATGAGGTGGTCTCCGGACGGTGGTGTCCCTATAGAGTATGCGACCCCACCCATGACGCAAAGTGCGCGTCATGAATGGGGCACCCGGCAGTATAAGAAGAACGTCCGGGGTGAAGCTCAGGGCTTCGGGATGGCCGATGTTTCCTTGCTCATGTAGGGGAAGACCTCCTCCGGCTTCACGACGTTGTGGAGGACGGCTTCCGAGGCTCCTTTCCACAAACCGAGGCGCAAGTCGTCCCAGTACAGCATCTGGGCGTGCTTGTTCAGGGCAAGAACGAGCTCGTCGCGCTGCGAGGTGGTCAGTTGGAGGTTTTCACCGGGCACGAAGTTTACGTTCAAACTGCGGAGGATCGCCCGGAACTCTCCGCCCTCGACGTCCGTCAGGCTATCGATGTGCATGTACTCGCTGGCCTCGCGCTCCAGGCGGTCGTAGACCTTGGCGCGGTCCAGTGGAAGCAGGTCTACCTGACCGGTGGCCAGCGCAACCGTCCAGACACTATGCGAGGGGGCGGTAGCCTGATCGGAACCGGACACGGAGTATGTTGGCGATGCCGAGGGCGAGGGCGGAAGGACTACCGTGACAGAGCCGCCTCGAATTGGGGCTTCGCGAATCGCGCGCATGGCCGAGATCGACCACACCAAGTCGGGCAGGTCTTTGGAGAAGTTGCTGTCCATGATGCGGATGTTCTGCTCCGCTTCCGCTCGCATGTCTTCTTCCAGCCTGATGCTCTGATGGCGATGGTGGAAGTATTCAACTGTCTGCTCAAGACCGATGGCGATGAGCAGGCCGATGACGATGGTGGCGATGTGGATGATGAAGTCGCGCCAAGTGCTGGCGGCGTGGTGCGGCGGGTGGATGTCGAGCATGGGGGGTATCTCCGGGTGAGACTGCTATGCGAGCGGGGGGACCAGTTTGAATTCTTCGACCATGTAGCGATACATCTCGTCGACGGTGCGGGCGCCGTGCAGCACACCGCGGCAGGCGCCGCTTTCATCCAGTTGCAGACCGAACATTTCCATGTATTGAGTGGAGGCAGAGGAAAACGCCTTCACGAAAGCGTCGCGCTCTGGCAGGGTCATGTATCGAGCCCGTGGGGGAGACATTCCCCTTCGCGCCCGGAAGAGTTGAACGATCTGGTCCTGCGCACGGACGAAGTCGAGGTCGGCGTTGATCTGGTCGGCCTCATAATCCAGGCGGGCGTATACCTGGGCCTCTTCGTCGGGAAGCAGCCCGGTGCCGCCGGTCGTCTTTGCTACGGTCCATGCGGTCTGGGCCGGCTGGGTGAGTGCAAAGTACATCACTTCTTCAGGTTTGGGAAAGAGGGTGAGGTCGAGGTCGATGCGGCCCTGCACTTCCGGGGCTCTGTTGAGCGCGATGAGCACCCTTTCGATGTAATCGCTCTGCTGGCGCAGGCGCACCAGATTCTGCTGCACGATGGCAATGTTGTTTTCGGCCTCGGAGCGCAGCCGCTCTTCCAGTTGATGACGCTGATGATGATGATGGATGGCTTCGACGGTTTGTTCGAGGCTGATGGCGATGAGGAGGCCGACGCAGATGGTGGCGATGTGGATCAAGAAGTCGCGCCAGGTATTGGCGGCGTGGTGGGGCGGGTGAATGTCGAGCATAAGGTGGTCTCCGGACGGTGGTGTCCCTATAGAGTATGCGACCCCACTCATGACGCAAAGAGTGCGTCATGAAATGGGGCACCCGGTACCCAGCATGACTTGGATTACTTGGTTTGATTTTGTTCGGAGTTACGGATCTCACGGGCGTCGTAGCTACCCTTAAGGATGATGGCTTCGGCACCGCTCATGCCTGCGACCATGCGGTCCACGTAGAAGACCGCTGCTCGCTCCTGGGCGAGAAGGTGCAGGTATTGGCGGAGGTCGACCGGCGATGCGTGAGACAGGTCAGGGTCGAGGTTGGGGCCAGGAAATTCGTGCTCGAAGGCGGTGCGGTCCGAGTGGATGACCACCATGCGGTCGTAGGCGATCTCGACTTGTGCAGCGATTATTTCGACCTCGGAGTAGGCGTTGACCTCTTCCGAAGTGAGGCGGGGAGCGAGGCCGCCGGTCTTCGCAGCGCGCCAGATGGGGTCGTCGGGGCGCTGGAGAACGGTGGGTCCCCTGCTGGGCTCGGCTGCGGCAATGGTCTGGTGCTTCCAGAGTACGGACTGCAACTGCTCGATGCGCAAGGCGAGTTGCTGGTCGCGAGTGGCGAGGAGGGCTTTTGTATGCGAGCAATCCTTGACGATCTGCTGCGATTCTTCGTGGAGCCTCTGGAGGAGTTCCGTGCGTTCATGCTGTCGGTGAATGGCTTCGACGGTCTGTTCAAGGCCGATGGCGATGAGCAGGCCGATGACGATGGTGGCGATGTGGATGAAGAAGTCGCGCCAGTTGGTGGCGGCGTGGTGGGGTGGGTGAACGTCGAGCATGGGTGCCTCCTTCGATTCTTTGAAGAGCTGCGGTTGTGTTTGGGTCCTTCAACCGGGCGGTGTCAGTGCCGCTTTGAGACACCAATCTTCTTAAATGCCTGCTGGTCGTTGGTCTCGCCACGTGCCGCCTGCTGGGTGACGTCCTGCGCGAGGTCGGTCGCCCGCCGGAAGCGGGTCATCTCGCTTTGCAGGTTGGCGAGCAGTACGGAATATTCCTTCAGATCGTCGGACGACATGCTTGCGAGGTCAATGAGCTGGCTGGGGTCTGCCATGAAGCGGAGAGAAAAATTCTCCAGCGCAGCCCGCTCTTGCTCGTAGGTATGGTACTCGGCGGTCATCAGGGATTGTTGTCCGTAGACCAGGTCGTACATGGCGGCCTCGCGCCGAGGCAGCAGAGTGGCCAGTCCGCCTTCCTTGGCGGTGTTCCAGACGGGCGCGTCCGGAAAGTAGTCGGCGCTACGGCCAGTAAGCGCGTGCAGGTCGACCGGATGTGGCCCGCTTGCAGGATGGGCGCGAAATCCGCGGGCCTCGCTGCGCAAGGCGGCGAGCTCAACCTCCACCCGATTGAAGTATTGGTAGTCCAGCCTCATTAGCTCGATGTTGTTGTTGGCTTCGATCACCAGGTCGCGCTCGAGTTGGTTACGCTCGTGGCTGTGTCGCACCCACTCAACGGTCTGCTCGAGACCGATGGCGATGAGCAGGCCGATGACGATGGTGGCGATGTGGATGAGGAAGTCGCGCCAGGTGGTGGTGGCGTGGTGGGGTGGGTGTACGTCGAGCATTTGGAAATCCTCCTTGCGGTTGAAGGGGTGCATCTGAAGGGGTGCATTGAGGCCAGTTCCCTCGTGCGAACGAATCTCGGCTACGGCTCCTCAAACGGATCTCTGTAGGGAGCAAGGACTCTCCTCATCTCCTTCACGTAGTCCGTTTCGGAGGAGTCCTCGTGAACGATACGGATCAGTTCTTCGGTCGTCGGCCAGGGAGTGAAATCGCTGTAATCCATATGAAGGTTGCGCATGTCGCTGCCCGTCCGGTAGTGGGCGATCAGGACTGCTTCAGCGAGCTTGATCTGCTCCTTCGCCTGGTCCGTGCTCAGGTGCGCGGGGTCTGCATCCGCGGCCATATAAATTCGAGCGCGGCTTGAGGCGGCGAGCTGATCGGCGTTGCTCTGCTGCACAACGTGAAGGTGCGCATAGAGCTCCGCATCTTCTCGAACTTCCCGCTGAAGCATTAACGCAGTGACGTTATCGTGTTGCGCGGTCTCCCATGCCGAAAAGCTGAAGCCGGGAAAGTAAGAGTGCCAGTTGATGGTGCCTGGTAGTTGCGACTGAGATGAATGCGGGTGCAACGCAAGGTATCTGTATACAGCAAGATTGGTTTGAAGTTGGCGAGTCTCCACGCGGAATGCCGCCGTTGCGCCCCCGAAGCGGCGGCGATTGACTTCACGCTCATGCTGGATGGCTTCGCGAGTCTCCTGAACTTCGCGACGATGGTGAAAGTATTCGACAGTCTGCTCGATGCCGACTGCTATGCAGAGGCCAATGACGATGGTGGCGATGTGGATGAGGAAGTCGCGCCAGGTGGTGGCGGCGTGGTGGGGTGGGTGGACGTCGAGCATGGGGGGGCCTTTCGAGAGGAGGTTCGCGAGCTACTTTGGCCGTGTCGCAGCGGCGGCCTGGTCGATGTAAGGAAACATGGCATCCCGCTTGACGACCCCGTCAAGGACTGCGCGGGTCGCTCCCTGCCACTCCGCGGCCCAACCTCCTCTTACGTCAACCGCGATGGCAAGGTCGGTGAAGAGGTCTTGCAACTCGTCGCGTTGCGCCAGCGTGAGACGGACGGTGGCCTCGGGCTTGACCTCCAGATTATTGCGGAGCTTAAAGTAGTCCAGCCGCGCACTTGCCTTGCTGATAGGCGGCAGGGCTTCCTCACATCGGGCGGCCTCGAAGTCTACGCGGTCGTAGACCTGAGCGAGACTGTCGTCGAGGAGCGCAACTTTTCCGCTGGCCTTGGCAGCGGTCCAGACGGCGCGCGACGGAGTGTGTCTCCTGGCAGTACTGACACGGCTGGGCAGGGTGACGGTCACGAAGTCCGCCTGCGGCCTCGCATCGCGCAAGGCGACGATCGCGGCACGGAAATAGACGACAGCGCTCTGCGCCGCAGCAACATTGCTGTCGAGGCTTTTGAGGTTTTCCTCGCACTCCGCGTGAAAGGCGGCAATGAAGGCGCGGCGCTCCTGAGCGCGATGGATGGCCTCTATCGTCTGCTCCAGCCCGATGGCAATGAGCAGGCCGACGCAGATGGTGGCGATGTGGATGAGGAAATCTCGCCAGGTGCTGGCGGCGTGGTGCGGCGGGTGGACGTCGAGCATGGGGGCGCGGCTCCTGGAGGGATTCGTAAGCTGGCCCGGATGCGCTTCCAAGTGTACTCAACTTTGCGAGGCGCTCGGCGGCGTAGGGCAACAGCGTCCGCGCGTATCTCATGGCGCATCGCGATGAAGCTCGAGTATCTTCGTTTACCGGCCCGTCGTGACGATCTCGCGGATGAGTGGCTGTTTTTGCGGCGGACCGTTGGAGATTTGCACGGTGGCTTCGAGCATGCGGTACGGTTCGTCGAGCAAAGCGGCGTCTTCGCTGAAGAGTGTGAAGATGGGCTGTCCGGCTTCGAGCTTGGTGCCGAGCTTGGCGTGGGATTCGAGGCCGGCGTGGGCGGAGACGGGGTCGCCGGGTTTGGCGCGGCCAGCGCCGAGACGCTGCACCGCCCAGCCCACTTCCTTGCAGTCCATTGCGGACAAGTAGCCGGCTCGTGAGGCTTTTAAGATGCGGGTCGCCGTGGGCTTGTGGAAGGCGGCGGGGTCGGCGAAGACGCTGGTGTCTCCGCCTTGCAGAGCGATGATTTGCAGCCAGGATTTGTAGGCGGCCCCGCTGCGGAGAATGTCGTCGGCGAGATGCGCGCCCGTCTCGGGCGAGACGGATTTTCCGGCGAGAAAGAACATCCATCCGGAGAGGATTGTGGAGAGCGAGATGAGGTCGGCGGACATCTTTTCAACGTGCGGGGAAAGGCGGGTGCCTTTCATGATGTCGACGCACTCCCAGACTTCGATCCAGTTGCCGGAGAAGCGGCCGAGCGGCTCGTCCATGGCGGTGAGCAGAGCGACGGTGCGGGTGCCGGCGAGCTCTCCGGTTTCGACCATGAGCTGGGCGAGATTTTTTGAGGCTTCGTAGCTGGGCATGAACGCGCCGGAGCCGACCTTGACGTCGAGCACGAGCGCGCGAAGGTCTTCGGCGAGCTTTTTGCTCATGATGCTGGCGCAGATGAGAAACGGCGACTCGACCGTGCCCGTGTGGTCGCGCAGGGCGTAGAGGATGCGGTCGGCGGGGACGAGGCGCGGGGTTTGGCCGACGAGTACGGCGTGGCACTCGCGCAGCACGGCCTTCATGCGGTCGAGGAGGAGTTGGGATTGGAAGCCGGGGATGGTTTCGAGCTTGTCTAAAGTGCCGCCGGTGTGGCCGAGGGAGCGGCCGGAGATCATGGGGATGGAGATGCTGGGAGAGAGTTCAAGGCCGGCGGCCGCGATGATGGGGGCGATGAGGAGCGAGGATTTGTCGCCGACGCCGCCGGTGGAGTGCTTATCGACGGTGAAGGTGTTGAGAGTGCTGGTGTCGAAGGTTTCGCCGGAGGTGCGCATGGCGGTGGTGAGGTCGGCGAGTTCGCGCGGGGAGAGGCCGCGTTGGAAGACGGCCATGAGGAAGGCGGCGATTTGCGCGTCGGTTACTTTGTCGGTGGCCGCGATTTCGGCGGGATTCTGGTGGTGTTGCGCGGCGAGTTTTTGTTCGCCGTTGAGGACGACGGCGTGGATGAAGTGGTCGATCTCGGCGCGGGTGAGTTCGTGGCCGTCGCGCTTTTTGATGATGATGTCGAGAGGGTGGAGAGCGTGGTCCATGGAGTCCTTCGGTGGTGCGTGCGGCTGAGAAGGGGAATCGGGTCCGTCTCTCCGTGGCTAGCTGAGGATCAAAGTTGGCATTCTGTGGCAACGCGCGAAGTGCAAATGCTGCGATCTCTCCACTGCGCATCGCATGAAGCCGCGATGCTTCGGTCGAGATGACAGGATGGATGGGGATGACATAGCTACTTTGGCTGGAGGTATTCGAGGCGGAAGGCGTGGGGGAGGAGTTCGCCGAGGGTAGTTTCTTCGGCGCTGCCGTCTGCGCCGGGGTAGAGGATGAGGGTGGCATCGTTGCCAAATTCGGCGAGGGTTTGGCGGCAGGCTCCGCAGGGCATCGAAGCCGCGCCGTTGAGGTTCGCGACGGCGACGGCGCGGAGGCGGATGCCAGGGCCATGTTCTGCAACGGCGCGCGCGATGGCTCCCTGTTCGGCGCAACTGGTGAGGCGGTAGGAGCAGTTTTCGACGTTGCAGCCGGTGACGATGGAGCCATCTTCAAGCAGGAGGGCCGCGCCGACGCGAAATTTCGAATACGGGGAATAGGAGTTCTGCGCGGCGGACACAGCGAGGCTGCGGAGGTTGGAGCGTTGTTGCGGGGTGAGGGGTTCGGTATGCGTTGTTTGCGACATGGTGAGTCGATAAGAGTATCAGAGGCGCACGATTCCAAGGGTCGCTGATTGCATCCAAACTGTGTGGCGGTGATGATGCCGTTGAGGTGGCGGGAGTGCTGAGCGCTTGAAGCAAATTGCAAAGAAAGCCGGGAAGTCAAGAGTGCGGGCGGGCGCGAAGGAAGGCGCTGCGCCCGGCGAGGATGTTCTAGCGCTGTTTCATCCGGTGACGGCGGCGTGGTTTCGCGCGGTGTTTGAGGATGTGACGCCGCCGCAGCGCGAGGGTTGGCCGTCGATTGCGCGGGGTGAATCGACGCTGATTCTGGCGCCGACGGGGACGGGCAAAACGCTGGCGGCGTTTCTGTGGTGTCTCGATAAATTGATGCTGCGCACGCCGCTGGATGAGGCGGAGCGCGGTTGCCGCGTTCTGTACATCTCGCCGCTGAAGGCGTTGGCTGTGGACGTTGAGCGCAATCTGCGGTCGCCGCTCGCTGGGATAACGAATATGGCGCGGCGCGAGGGTGTCGCTGTCCGGTTGCCGGAGATCAGCGTGCGCACAGGGGACACGTCGCAGAAAGATCGCGCGCGGTTCAAACGGCATCCCGGGGAGATTTTGATTACGACGCCGGAGTCCCTCTATTTGCTGTTGACGTCGGATGCGGGCGAAGGTTTGCGGTCGGTCGAGACGGTGATTATCGACGAGATTCATGCGCTGGTTCCGACCAAACGCGGGGCGCATCTGGCGCTGTCGCTGGAGCGGCTGGAGGCGTTGTGTGGACGGCCTCTGCAGCGGATTGGATTGAGCGCGACGCAGAGGCCGCTGGAAGAAGTGGCGCGGTTTTTGGGTGGAGCGGAAGGACGGGCAACCGGGAACAGGGAACAGGGAACAGCGAGCCGAAGCGCTTCGGTGCAGAGTGAGATCAGCGTCGATGCAACGTTGCAGGAGGCGGACACGGGTGCTGCAGGGGTGCGGTATAGGCCGGTGACGATTGTGAATGCGGGTGCGCGGAAAGTGCTTGAATTAACGGTCGAAGTGCCGGTGGAAGACATGGCGAAGATGGGCGCGATCGACGACCTGCCGAGTGGGCCGGCGTCGCAGGGGCCAAAGCGGACGAGCATCTGGCAGAGCATTCATCCGCGACTGTTGGAGATAGTAAGAGGACGGACTTCGACGTTGATTTTCGTGAATGCGCGACGGGTCGCAGAACGGCTGGCGGGTGCGCTGAATGAGCTTGCCGGTGAGCCGATTGCGCGGGCGCATCATGGGTCGCTGGCGGCGGCGCAGCGCAGCGAGATTGAAGAAATGTTGAAGGCGGGGAGCATTAAGGCGTTGGTGTGTACGTCGTCGCTGGAGCTTGGCATCGACATGGGAGCGGTCGATTTGGTGGTGCAGATTGAAGCGCCGCCGAGTGTGGCGAGCGGGATGCAAAGAATTGGGCGAGCGGGCCATCAGGTTGGAGCGCCGTCGGCGGGAATTATTTTTCCGAAGTACCGGGCAGATCTAATTGCATGCGCCGCGGTGACGCAGGCGATGCATGAAGGTTTGGTGGAGTCGACGCGATTTTTGCGTAACCCGCTGGATGTGCTGGCTCAGCAGATGGTGGCGGTGATTGCGCATCCGCCGCTGTACCCCACCCATGCGCAGAAAGCGCGCTTGAATGGGGCACCCGGCACTCGGCATCCGGCATCCGGTGATGTGGAGGAGGAAGCGCCGGGGATTTCGTATGACGCGCTGCTCGGGCTGGTGAGGGGTTGTGCAAACTTTGCGGGGATCAGTGTGGGGGTGTTTGAGGGTGTGCTGGATATGCTGGCGGGACGGTATCCGTCGGATGAATTTGCGGAGTTGCGGCCGCGCGTGACGTGGGACCGCACGCGAAATTGGCTGACCCCGCGACAGGGTGTGAAGCGCATTGCGATCTTGAATGGAGGGACGATTCCGGATCGTGGCTTGTATGGCGTGTTCCTCAGTGGGACCCATTCTAAGCCGATTCGCGTGGGCGAACTCGATGAGGAGATGGTGTTTGAGGCGCGGACAGGCGAGACGTTTGTGCTGGGTGCATCGACGTGGCGCATCGACGAAATTACGCACGATCGTGTGCTCGTCAGTCCGGCGCCAGGCGAGCCGGGGAAGATGCCGTTCTGGCATGGCGACCGGGCAGGGCGGCCGATTGAATTTGGACGGCGCATCGGCGCGCTGATGCGCGAGTTGCGCGAGATGCCGCGTAGCGCAGCGATCGCTAAGCTGACGCGAGAGCACGATCTCGATCCGCAGGCCGCGGAGAATGTGTTGCGCTATCTTGCCGATCAGGAGCTCGCGACAGAGCAGGTTCCGGACGATCGAACGATTGTGATTGAGCGTGTGCGCGACGAGTTGGGCGACTGGCGCGTATGTGTACTGACACCCTTCGGCAGCAAAATTCATGCACCGTGGGCGATGGCTGTGGCGGCGAAATTGAAGGCGGCGGGCCAGGACGTAGAAGCGATGTGGAGCGAGGATGGATTTGTTCTGCGTTTCCCGGAGAGCGACGTTCCACCGGACACCGAATCGCTGCTGTTGGAGCCGGAAGAAGCTGCGGACCTGGTGATGCAGCAGCTGGGGGCGACAGCGTTGTTTGCGGCGAAGTTTCGTGAGGCGGCGTCGCGGGCGTTGTTGTTGCCGCGGCGCAGGGCGGATGGGCGAACGCCGTTGTGGCAGCAGCGGAAGCGGGCTTATGACCTGCTGAGTGTAGCGTCGCGGTATCCCAGTTTTCCTATTTTGCTGGAGGCTTATCGCGAATGTTTGCGCGATGTATTCGACATGCCCGCGCTGATGGAGACGCTACGGGCGGTCGGCACGCGGGCGATTCGGGTGCATGTGGCGGACTCGCGGACGCCGTCGCCGTTTGCGGGGGCGCTGCTGTTTAGCTATGTGGCGAACTACATCTATGACGGCGACGCTCCGTTGGCCGAGCGGCGGGCGCAGGCTCTTTCGATCGATCAAGACCAACTGCGCGAGCTGCTGGGCGATGCGGACTTGCGCGAGTTGCTGGATATTGGTGCGATTGAGGAAACCGAGGAGCAGTTGCAGTGCGTGGTTGAAAACTACAAAGCGCGCAATATGGACGGCGTCCATGATCTGCTGCTGCGGCTTGGGGATTTGACGCGAGCGGAGTTGGCGAGGCGGTGTGTTTCGGATGAAGTCGCGGAGAGTATCAGCAGGCTGATAAAAGCGCGACGAGTGTTGGAGTTGGCGGTTGGCGGCGAGAAGCGGTTGATGGCCGTTGAAGATACGGCGCGGTTTCGCGATGCGTTGGGGGTGCCGTTGCCGCCGGGATTGCCCACTGCATTTCTAGAGGCGGTTCCCGACGCGTTGCTGGATATTGTGCGGAGGTTTGCGCGGACGCATGGGCCGTTTACGACGGGGGATGTGGCACGGAGATACGGGCTTGCCAATGATGTTATCGAGGCCGTGCTACAGCGATTGGTGCAGATGGGGCGCGTGGTGGAGGGAGGGTTTCGGCCAGGCGGAGTGAATCGCGAGTGGATTGACGCCGAGGTGTTGCGGTCGATCCGAAGGCGGTCGCTGGCGAAGTTGCGCAAGGAGATTGAGCCGGTCGAGCAGCGAACGCTGGCGCGGCTGATTACGCGGTGGCAGGGTGTGGTGCAGCCACGTCGGGGACTGGACGCGCTGCTGGATACGATTGAGAATTTGCAGGGCGCGCCGCTGCCCGCTTCGCTGCTGGAAACGGAAATTTTGCCGGCGAGAGTCATGGGGTATCAGCCTGCTGATATGGATACGCTGGTGGCGGCGGGGGAGGTTGTGTGGATTGGGTTGGAGGCGTTGGGGGAACGCGATGGGCGGGTGGGTTTGTATTTGACTGAGAGGTTGCCGCTGTTGTGGCCGCCGGATAAGACGGTGACGACCAAGGATTTGCGGCGCCCGGAAGGAAATGCGGAGGTCCTTCGCTCCGCTCAGGATGACGGCGAAGAACAAACAGCAGATGACGGCGCAAAACGAACACGGGCAGGTGACGGCGTAAAACAAACAGCAGATGGTGGCGCAAAACAAACACGGGCAGGTGACGGCGAAAAACCGGCAACGGCTGAGGCGCTGAGTGAAGGGGAGAGATCGATCGTTGAATATCTGCGGGGGCATGGGGCTTCATTTTTTCAGACGCTGCATGATGGGATTGGCGGAGGGTATCCGGGGGAGACGTTGGAGGCGCTGTGGTCGCTGGTTTGGCGCGGGCTGCTGACGAACGATGCGCTGCATGCGTTGCGCGCTTATTGCAGGCGGCCTGCCGGTGGCGGGCGCTCGAAGCCGTCGCGGCGAACACATCATCAAGTTGGGTTTCGGAGTCGAAGGACAACTCCGCCGACGGCGCAGGGCCGGTGGAGCTTGAATGCGGTGGCTTTCGATCTGGAGAGCGCGACCCCTGCGCGGCAGACGGCGTGGAGTCATGCGATGGCCCAGCAATTGTTGACGCGGTATGGAGTGGTGTTTCGCGAGACGGCCCATGCGGAGAATTTGCCGGGCGGATTTTCGGCGGTGTATGACGTGCTGAAGGCGATGGAGGAAAGTGGGCACGTGCGGCGGGGGTATTTCGCGGCGGACCTGGGAGCGACGCAGTTTGCGATGCCGGCGGCGGTGGATTTGTTGCGCTCGCTGCGGACGGCGGGAAATGAGGATTCGAGCGAGGTGGTG
>JBBRCA010000067.1:0-14933 GCA_038205325.1 Terriglobales bacterium
TGGTACGCCGCCTTCGACGTCAAGCCCGGCGAAGCCCTCTACCTCGCCCCCGGTCAGCGCGTCCACATCTGGTAAAGCTGACCTCAACCCCTGAATCCCACCATCTTCACCGTCGTTACGATCTGCCCCACATGCCGCGACGTATGTTCCGCGCAATGAATTAGCAATCCGGCGACTGTCGTGGGCAACCGCTTTCTCCCAATCTCCCGAGCCTCAGCAAACCTCTCCGGCAAAACCGCTCTCACGCGCACCCTGGCCGCGCGCACTCCATCCCGAAACTCGGCCAGCACTTCCGCCGCCGACCCGTGCGCATCCATCTCCGTCCGCAAACCCACCATCTGCGCCTCACTCAAAACTCTCCGCTCTTCACCTCTCCGCTCTAAGCTCTTAAAATGTGCTTCTTTCCCACACTCCGCATAGGTCAGCAACCGGTCCAGCGACCGCGCAATATGCCGCAGATGAAACGCAACCGGCGGCAGCCCACCCGGCTTCGCAAACATCTCCGCGTCGTCAAGCCCATCGCACCACCGGGCGATATCCTCTTCGGCAAGTTCCAACGCATGGACCACCGCCCGCTGCACCGGATCAAGCTCTCCATGCGTGCCCCGCATCCACGGCTCGGTCGCCTCCCGACTCGCTGTTTCCCGTTTCTGCACTAGAGTCCCTTCCTCGCGCGAAACTCCCGCACCACATCGCCCACATCCCGATGCTGTGAGTCCACCGCCAGATTCATCGCCCGCATCTCGTCCGCGCTCACCTTGCCCGTCAGCCGCTCGATCGCAACGCCAATCTGCGGCCATCTGCGCAGCGATTCTCCACGCACCAGCGGCACCGCTTCGTAGGGAGGAAAGTAGTGGCGATCATCTGCGAGCGCCACAAAGTCCAGCGCACTAATCGCTCCATCGGTCGAGTTCCCCGCGACAATATCCACCTGATGCGCGGCCAGCGCCCGATATAGCAGCCCCAACTCCATCGTCCGCGGCGACCCTATGAAATGCAGCCCATACGCCGCGCTCAACCCCCTCAACCCATCCGGCCGCTCGGCAAACTCATACCCCACGCCCAGCCGCGATATTGCCGGTGCGTTGGCCACATCCGAAATCGTCCGCAATCCCAGCTTCCGAGCATCCTCCCCGCGCACCACCATCGCAAACGTGTCCTCAAACCCTAACCCTGGCCCCACCCATATCCCATACCGCTGTTCATACAATCGCGCCACCGTCTCTCGCACACGGTCTGCATCACGGTCCACGGGCTGCTTCAGGATCGCGGTCAGCGCGGTCCCGGTGTACTCGACGTAAGCGTCGATCCGCCCAGAAAGCATCGCCTGCTGGCACAAGTAGCTGCCCGCAAGGTAGAACCGCCGCTCCACCTTTCCCGCACCCGCCGCCTCAATCTCCTGCGCCAGCAACTCGCCCAGCACCACCTGCTCGGTAAAGTTCTTCGCTCCCACCACCACATGCCCCGAACGCGGCGGCGCACACCCCGCCAGTGCCATCATCCCTACAAAAAAACTCAACGCTGCGGCCAAAGCTGGGGTGCCCCATTCATCGCGCTTTTGCGATGAATGGGGCATACGCTCAACTTCCCTCACCTCCGCACCGCCAACCGTTTCTCCGCCAACCCCAACACCCCGTCCGCACACAACGCCAGCAGCGCCGCCGGCACCGCCCCGGCCAGTACCAACCCATTGTCCACCGACGCCACACCCCGAAAAATCAGCTCCCCCAAACCGCCCGCGCCAATCGCCGCTGCGATCGTCGCCACACCAACGCACGTCACCGTCGCCGTCCTCAATCCCGCCAGAATCACACTCGCCGCCATCGGCAACTCGACCTTGCGCAGTCTCTGCATCGCAGTCATCCCCAGCGCATTCGACACATCGATCAGTGCCGCATCCACACTCCGAATCCCCGCATACGTATTGCGTAGAATCGGCAGCAGCGCGTACCCCGTCAGCGCCACAATCGCCAGCCGAGCCGCGCGCTCACCCAGCCACGGCACCGGCAATAACAACCCAAACAGCGCCAAGCTCGGAATCACTTGCAACACATTCGCGATGGCCAGCACAGGCCGCGCGAAGCTCTCTCGCCGCGTCAGGAATATGCCCAGCGGAATTCCAATGCCCGCCGCAAACAGCATCGCAAACCCGGTCAGCCACAGGTGCTCGAACGTCAGCCGCGCAATCTCCGCCCCATGCTGTCGCAGAAACTCGCTCACGGCACATCTCCGCGACGAGTCGCCGCCACGTATGTCCGCACCGCCTCAATCTCCGACTCGCGAACCTCTGCCGCCGCCAGGTGCGCGACCACCCGTCCCGCCTCCAGCAATACGACCCGGTCCGCCAAATACAGCGCCTCATCCAGATCGTGCGTCACGATCAGCGTCGTTTTCCCCAACCGCCGCAGCAGCTCGCGCAACATGGTCTGCATCTCCGCGCGGGTCAGCGGGTCGAGCGCCCCAAACGGCTTGTCCATCAACAGCACACTTGGCTCCCCGGCCAGTGCCCTCGCCAAGCCCGCCCGCTGCCGCTGCCCTCCGCTCAACTGCCACGGATAGCGCGCCGCAAACCCTTCACCCAATCCCACCAATTGCAGCATCTCCGCCGCTCGCCGGCCAATCGCATCATGAGACTGCCCAGCTAACTCCAGCGCCATCCCCACATTGCGCTCAATGCTCATGTGGGGAAATAAGCCTGTTTCTTGAATCACATATCCGATCCCGCGTCGCAATACCGTGGGATTGATCCCCGCGGCCTCCTGCCTCCCAACCCGAACGCTCCCCTCCGTTGGAAGCACCAGGCCATTGACCATCCGCAGTAGGGTCGTTTTTCCGGAGCCGCTTCGTCCCAGCAGCGCCGTCGTCGTCCCCGCTTCCACGGCCAGCGAAACGTCGCTTAAAATCCGACGGCCACCCGCGCCCTTTCGGTCGCCGAGCGTGAAGCTCACATTTGCGAACTCCACACCCTGGGTGGCCATCGAAACTCCTGTTCTAACCGAAACGAAATCGGGTGCCCCACGCCCGGCGCTAGTTGCGATGGGTGGGTGCTCTCCTCTAGCCCTCGCCCGCAGACCCCGCAGCGCTCTCCGCTCCGCCCGCCGCGGCGGTCGCGCCCTTCACCCGCACCACCGTAATCTTGTCGAACCCTTCCTTGAATACAGGCGGCTTTAGACGGCCGGCCATCGACCGCATCACTTCGTCGGTCACGACGCGATCGCGCTTGGAATTCCGCTCCAGACACACTTCAAGTGGTACATCGAAAAATACCGCATGTACCTCATAACCAAAGCTTTTAGCCATCTTTATCCACTGTCGCCGCTCGTGCGGGGACAGGTTCGTCGCATCGACGTAATTCCAGGGCATCTTGGCGATCAGCCTCGCCCGCAGCAGGCTGCGCAGCGTGCTGAACACCAGCCCCTGATAGCGCTGGTCGGTGATGTCGTCGAACAGAATCGTGCGCAGCATGTCGCTCGAAAGCGGCTGCACCCCGCGGCGCTTGTACCAGGTCGTCTTGCCCGACCCCGGCAACCCGATGGTCAACACCACATACCCGCGCGGCGACTTCGCCGAAACCGCCACCGGTGCGTCGGGCGGATGACCGAGCGAGTCCGGCTGATGTTCGACCTCCATCTTTTGTGCGGCAGTTGGAGTCGCCGCAACCCTTGGCTCGGGAGCGCTGGTCGCAACCTTCTCAACGCCAACGCCCGGCTGCAAACCGTGCATCTCGGCCGTGACATCCGTTTGCGGAGGGGGCGACGGCTTCGCGGCAGGCTCGGGATAATCCGGGCGCAACGGGGCCTGTTGGTTGGTGGGGAGTTCCTGCCCACTCTTGCCAGTGGACTCGGAATCGTTGGGTCCACGCTTGGAACGTCTTCTCATGAGTTTTTCGCGCATCCAATCGCGCATATATCTGGTTTGTAACACACCGCTTCCCTGGCCCGCAAAGGTCCGCATCCGCGGCGGCACCCTCCCCGCCCGCAAAGAGGTGTGGGTGTGGAAGTAAGCGGGTGCGACATTCATTCGGCGTTCTTTGCCGAATGGGTGGGGTCGCCGTCGTTTGCCCCGCGTTGCGTCGCCCTGCTAACCTCAGAAAGCTGGGTCGCGCACTTCTCACTGGCCGCCCGCACACTTCATTTCAGAGGACTCACCGCACATGGCAGTCAAGGTAGGCATCAACGGCTTCGGCCGCATCGGTCGCAACGTTTTCCGCACGGCGCTGGGCAATCCCGACATCGAATTCGTCGCCGTCAACGACCTCACCACGCCCGCCACGCTCGCCCATCTGCTCAAGTACGACTCGATCCTCGGCAATCTCAAGAACGAAATCTCCGCGGGCGACGATCACATTCTGGTGGACGGCAAGAAGATTAAAGTCTTCGCCGAGCGCGACCCTGCCAAGCTCGACTGGGCCTCGGTCGGCGCGCAGATCGTGGTCGAGTCCACCGGCTTCTTCACCGACGCCGACAAGGCCAAGGCCCACCTCGGCGCGACGGTCAAGAAGGTCATCATCTCCGCCCCCGCGTCGAACGAAGACCTCACCGTCGTCCTCGGCGTCAACGACGACAAGTACGACGCGGCCAAGCACAACATCATCTCGAACGCGTCGTGTACGACGAACTGTCTCGCGCCGATCGTCAAGGTCATCCACGAGACGTTCACCATCCAATCCGGCATCATGACCACCATCCACTCCTACACCAACGACCAGGTCATCCTCGACACGCCGCACAAAGACCTCCGCCGCGCCCGCGCCGCCGCGCTCTCGATGATCCCCTCATCCACCGGCGCCGCCAAGGCCCTCCGGCTCGTGCTCCCCGAGATGGACGGCAAGCTCGACGGCTTTTCGATGCGCGTCCCGACGCCCAACGTTTCGGTCGTCGACCTGACCTTTACCGCCGAAAAGCCGCTCGACGTAAAGAGCCTCAACGCCGCGCTGAAGGCCGCCGCCGACGGCCCGCTCAAGGGCATCCTCGGCTACACGGACGAAGAGCTCGTCTCGTCGGACTTCAAGGGCAACCCACTTTCCTCGATCGTCGATTCGCTGCTCACAAAAGTGGTCGGCAAGACCGGCAAAGTCATCAGTTGGTACGACAACGAGTGGGGCTACTCCAGCCGCGTGAAGGACCTGATCTTGTTCCTCGTGAAGAAGGGGCTTTGATCTCTTCCGGCACTTCAAACTGCATGAACAATGATGAGGTTGCATTACCACGAGCCATCAAGCCGACCCAACTCGCCTATTGGTACTTCCGTTTGAACGGCTTTTTGATAACTGAAAACTTCTTACTGCACGGAGGCTCGGAAAATAAATATGAAGTCCGGACAGATGCAGATATTCTCGGTGTGAGATTCCCATATCGTTCTGAATTGGACTTTGAGGACGACACGCCGTTCTTACAACAATCGCATAAACCACTCGTAATCATTTGCGAAATCAAAGACAGCCAGTGTGCATTGAATGGGCCGTGGACCAAGCCAGAACGTGAGAATATGCAGTACGTCCTGCGTGCGATTGGGTGCTTCCGTCCCGAGTCCATTGATAACATTGCAGCCGCTCTTTACTCGCCGTCAGCAGAACATGAAGACGCGAACGCTAAGGTACAACTCTTGGTTGCCGGAGCAACCGAAAATCAACAGTATCGCGATGAAAGGCCTGCTCTGACCCAATTGCTATTTCCGAATATGGCAACGTTTATCTACAAGAGGTTTCGCACTTATCGCAAGCACAAAAAGGAACATCAAGGATGGGACAATGCCGGACACTTCTTATTCAGGCAGTCGTGCAAACTTGACGAGGTCAGTTTCGTGCGGCGTGTCCTTGCTGAACTGTAACTAGCCGGGTGCAGGATCGGATAGACCTCGCTCATGTCCGTCAGCTTATCCACGCTGCCGTAGGATGGCAGTTCACTGAAACCCTTGACGATGGAGAACCTGAACAAAGCAAAAGCGTAGAATTAAATCATGAAAATGGTCGTGCGAAAGTTCCAGGGGCCGGACCGATTCGACCAGATGAAGGCCGAAGAGTATCGCTACTGGCAAAGCGTGTCGCCCACCGAGCGCGTTCTTACGGGCCATCAGTTGAGCATCCAAGCCTATGAAGCCTATGGTTCTCCCGCCGATGGACAGCAACTTAAGAGAGTTGCTGTCCGCTCTGAACGCTCGTGGAGTTAGGTATGTCGTTGTAGGCGGCTACGCTGTGTTTCTTCACGCGCAACCGCGGGCGACGAAAGGCCTGGGGCCGACGATCTGATCGTCAACAAAACTGCCGCAGGCCGCCTTCAAGACCTTGCTGACGTTGCTGCCGTCATCGCCGCACGAAAGGCCAACCAGAAGAAGTAGGCGTGTGCCCCATACCTCGATTTTAGATGTGGAGATCGCCAAAAGGGCGACTCGGCTCCCCCACGATGGCAGTTCACGGAAAACCGTGCGAAAGATTCAAGGGCCGGACCGACTCGACCCGATGAAGTCCGAAGGGTAGCCTCTTCCGCAGGCGAGGTGTAGGCTTGCTGTACCTCTGGTGCCCTATGCGATTGCTCTTCGCCCCGCTTGCCGTAGCGTTTGGATTTGCCCTTCAGGCCCCCGCCCAATCCTGCACAGGCCTTTGTCTTCAGCAAGTCTCCTGTCCCTCAGGCCAGACCACGACCATCACCGGAAAGGTTTTCGCGCCCAACGGAACTGACCCCCTGCCCAATGTGACCGTCTACATCCCCAACGCTCCGGTCGCCGCTTTCCCAGCGGGCGTTCAATGCCCGGTGACAGGAACACCGCCGCTCGGCTCGCCGCTGCTCGGCACGACCACCGCCACGGATGGCAGTTTTCTTCTGACCAACGTTCCCGTCGGCGCGAACATCCCCGTCGTCGCCGTCACCGGCAAATGGCGTCGCCAGGTCGTGGTTCCCATCACCACGGCCTGCGCGGACACGCCGCTCATCATAAACATGCCGAAAAATCAAATCGAAGGCGACATCCCGTTGTTCGCCGTCGCCACCGGCTCCGTCGATCAAGTCGAATGCGTTCTCCGCAAAGTCGGCATCAGCGACGCCGAGTTCACCAACCCCGGAGGCCCAGGTCGAATTCAACTCTTCCAAGGCGATGGCGGCGGAGGCGTTTCCTTCGCTGGCGGAGCTGTCATCGATCCGTCCACCCCAGCCGAATCCACGCTTATGGGCAACTCCACCACGCTCAATCAATATGACGTCCTGATGCTTCCCTGCGAAGGCGGCGAATTCCTACGCCCAGCCACACAACTTCTCAACCTCATCCAGTTCGCCAACGCCGGCGGACGTGTCTACTCCAGCCATTTCGCGTACTCCTGGATGTTCCAGAATCCGCCCTTCGACAAAGTCGTCAACTGGGCCGTCCAACAACGGCCGCTACCGGACGGGTTGGCCACCGTCGACACCACTTTTGCCGAAGGCCAGACTCTTTCCGCCTGGCTGCAAATCGTCGGCGCGACAACGACCCCGGGCCAGATGTTCATCTCCACAGTGCGGCACAACTTTGATGGAGTCGTTCCGCCAACCCAATCCTGGCTGACGCTCAACGACCCGGCCGACAACAACCCTGTGATGCAGTTCGTCTTCGACACGCCTGTCGGCCAGAAGACGGGCCAATGCGGTCGGGTGCTCTACAACGAGTACCACGTCGAGGACACAGGGGCTGCAAGCGGCCTCGCCTATCCTGCCGAATGCACTTCCACCGCCACCATGACCCCGCAGGAAAAACTCCTCGAGTTCAGCCTCTTCGAACTCACCGACGACGGCGGCCAGGGCACCCTCGTTCCCACCACCGCCGACTTCGGCAGCGTGCCCATCGGCTTCCCCAGCGCCCCCCAGACCTTCACCTTCACCAACAACTCCACCTTCGCCGAGTCCATCTCCATCCTCACCGCCAGCGGAGACTTCGCCGTCGCCCACCAGAATTGCAGCTCTGTACCCGGCGGAGGGAGCTGCCAGATCACCGTCGTCTTCACCCCCACCGCGTTAGGCGCGCGTACCGGAACGCTCACCGTTGGCGCGGGCGCACAAACCCTCACCGCCGCGCTCACCGGCACCGGCGTTCCCGACCTCGTTTCATCGGTCACAGCGCTCAACTTCGGCAGCGTCGATGTCGGAGCGTCGGTCTCGAAAACCATCATCGTCACCAGCAGCGCCCCATCCGCCATCCCCTTCCCCGCGCTCGCCACAACCGGCGACTACGCCGCAACATCCTCCTGCGGCGGCGCTGTCCCCGCCAATTCAACCTGCCTCATCACCATCACCTTCACCCCCACAACCGTAGGCACCCGCCCAGGAACCGTCTCCGCGAACTCCACCAACGCAGCGTATGCCGGTCTGGCCACCGCGCTCACGGGCAACGGCATCGACTTCGCCATCGCCGTCTCACCCATCTCGGCTACGACCATCTCTGGCTACGGTTCTGTGACCACCGTCACCGTTTCCCCTCTCGCCGGTTTCTCAGCCCCGGTTACCTTGTCCTGCACAACCACGGCGTTGGCCTCCACCTGCATCCCAACGCTCACCTCCATGACCCCCACCGCGGCGGTCTCAACCACCGTCACCATCACCACCACATCGAAGTTTACCGTCGTCGGTTACGGCGGAAGCGCGGGTTGGTTTTCGCTCATTGCGATCGCCAGCGGCTGGCTCTTGTGGACCAAGCGCCGCAGAACGAGCACTCTTCTGCGCTGCTCTCTTTTCCTGTGTTTCCTGACGGCCTCAAGCATTCTGATGACGGGTTGCTCAGGCAAACTCCCCGCTCAGAACTCCCCCTTCACCGCACCCGGAACCTATGCCTACACAGTTACGGCCACGGACGGATTCCTCACCCACTCCGCGACCTACAGCCTCACTTTGACCGCGCATTAATCGCCAGTCATTTGCTTGTTGTCATTCCGCAGCGCAGCGGAGGAATCGGTTGTTATTTTTCTTTCCGTCATTCCCGAAGGGAATCTGCGTCTTCTTTTGCTGTTGCTCTTGCCGTTGCTTTTGTTTTGCTGTTGTTTTTCTTTTTGTCATTCCCGAAGGGAACCTGCTTCTTCTTTCGTTTTTGCTGTTGCTTTTGTACTTGCCTTTGCCTGTTTTGCGCCGTCAACTGAGCGGAGCGAAGAACCCCCCTATTCTGCTCGCAGCAACTTCAAAAACGCGTCCGCACCTCGCCGCTCCGCACCCCACGGCCCCGCCAATTACTTCCCCAAAATCATTCCCCCTTCCATCCACGCCGTTCAACTCTTTCCACCTTGTCTGCGACCACCAACAACCGCAACGCCGTAAAGGTATCCAAAATTCCGTGTTTCACTTTTCCGGGCGTTTTCGCCGCAACGTTCAGCGATCTTCTATCCAATAGGTTCGTGATTGAGGTCAAGTCGCCCTTTCAACTCGTCAGATACAGCGACCGCAAATTCAGAACTCCGGGCTGCGCAATCATCCTATCGGCGCGCAGCGGCAAAACATCGCCACACAAAAATAAACAGACCTCAGCGTCCCGAAATGGGCCACCTCCACGGATTCGGGTGCCCATGCAACTTCACCTCGATAACGCCGCGCAGCAAGCGGCCCTGCGATAGGGTTAAGCAGACGCATCCGCAAACTGATCTTTGAAAGGATTCAACCGATGAACCGAGCCGGTGTCGCAATCGTCAGCTTTATCGTGGGATTGTTGATTCTTCCCATCGTCGCGTACTTCTATCTGGCCTACGGCAAACCGCCCGTCGCCACGGCCGATTCGCCTTTCCCCTTGGAGGCGCGCATCGTTTCCATCCCCCTCGATGCCCGCATCCATCGCGATCTGCGCGACATCCCCAGCACACCGCCGGTTCCCCTCAACGACGCAACCCTAACCGCCGGCGCCGAGGTGTATCAGACCGAATGCGCGTTTTGCCATGGCACTGCGGCCATGCCATCGGCCACGGCCGCGACCATGTTCCCGCGCGCGCCGCAGCTATGGGCCAAGCACAAAAACGGCGCCGTCGGCGTCAGCGACGATCCAGTCGGCGAGACCTTCTGGAAGGTGAAAAACGGTATTCGCCTCTCCGGCATGCCCGCCTACGGAACCATTCTCTCTGACGCCGACATGTGGCAGGTCAGCCTCCTGCTTTCCGTCGCCGACAAGCCCCTGCCCGCCTCAGCCACCAAGTTCATAAACCCCTGAGAACCCTGTTTACGATTTCTTTTGACTGTCCCCAAAAGATGTCATCTCGACCGGAGGCGCGTTTGTTGCGACGGAGTGGAGAGACGCGCATCTCTGCGCAGCCGAATATCCTTCCGTTGCTAAAATCTGCAGGTCCCAATCACGCACGGCTGCGCCACAATCTACAAAGCGAACAATACGCGAATTGCTGTGTCATACTAGGCCATTCCTATGGCTGCTGAACTGTCTGAACTTTCCGGCATTCTTCACCGCACGTTCGGGCACATCGAATTTCGTCCGCACCAACAGAAGGTCTGCGAAGCTGCGGCCGCCGCGCGCGATGTGTTGCTCGTAATGCCGACGGGCGCGGGCAAGAGCCTCTGCTACCAGCTTCCCGCGCTCGCACTGGGTGGAACGGCCCTCGTCGTTTCACCTTTGATTGCCTTGATGGAAGACCAGGCCGGAAAGCTCGCTCAACTCGGCCAGCGCGTGGCCCGCATTCACTCCGGCTTGCCGTCGGGCGATGCCCGTCAGGCTTGCCGCGACTACCTCAACGGCGGCCTCGATTTCCTTTTCATCGCGCCCGAGCGCATGCGCGTTCCCGGCTTCCCGGAGATGCTCACCAAGCGCAAGCCCTCTCTCATCGCCATCGACGAAGCGCACTGCATTTCGCAATGGGGACACGACTTTCGCCCCGACTACAGAACGCTCGGCCAGCATCTTCCCGCACTCCGCCCGGCCTCCATCGTCGCGCTCACCGCGACCGCGACGCCCGCCGTACGCCAGGACATCGTAGCGCAGTTACAGTTGCAGGATGCGGCCATCTTCGTCACCGGTTTTCGCCGCGAAAATCTTGCCGTCGAAGTCGTCGAATTATCCAAACCGCAACGCAACGCGTTCACCGCCAAGCTGCTGAAACCGGCGTCTGCGCGACCCGCGATTATATACGCGCCTTCGCGCAAGGCAGCCGAAGAACTCGCCGCCGAACTCAACCGCGACTTCCCCGCGAGCGCATACCATGCGGGCCTGCCACCGATCGTGCGAGAGCGGGTGCAACGCGAATTCCTCACCGGCAAACTCGACGCTGTCGTCGCCACCATCGCCTTCGGCATGGGCATCGACAAGGCCAACGTCCGCACCGTCGTCCACATCGCACTGCCTGCGACCGTTGAAGGCTTCTACCAGGAGATTGGCCGCGCCGGCCGCGACGGTCTGCCCAGCCGCAGCGTCCTGTTGCACGGCTACGGCGACCGCCGCTTGCAGGAATTCTTCCTCGAAAAGAGTTACCCGCCCATCTCCGATCTCGAACGCGTCGCCCGCGCTCTTCCCGATCAGTTCATTGAGGTCGAAACTCTCCAGCAAAAACTTAAACTCGACCGCGAAACGCTCGACCGTATCATCGAAAAACTCCTCGCCTCCGGCGTTGCCTTGATGGACATGGACGGCAGCGTTCGCGCGACAGAAGAAACGACGGCGGGCGAGATGTCGTGGCGCAAAAACTACGAGTTGCAGGTCGCCATGCGCCGCGCCCAGATCGACCGCATGGTCGCCTTTGCCGGATCCAACACCTGCCGCATGGCCGCGCTCGTCCAGCACTTCGGCGACACCACCGACCGCGCCCTCACCTGCGGCCTCTGCGACATCTGCAACCCTGGCGGCGGTTCGACCGGAGACTCCGCCAACCCCGCCCATCGTCCCAGCAACGACGAGCGCCGTTGGCTGCGCCAGATCCTTTCCGCGCTCGAATCCCGCGGCACGTCCACCGGCAAGCTCTTCACGGACCTGAAACTGGTCAAGCAACGCGGAGACTTCGACCTCCTCCTCGAAGGCCTCACCCGCGCCGGTCTCATCACCATCACGAACGACACTTTCCGCAATCCCGAAGGCAAGGACATTACCTACAAGAAGGCCGCCATTACTCACGAGGGCCGCCAACCCGACGACACCACCCTCGACACCGTCTGGATTCGCGGCAGCTTGTCCGATGGGCAGTCGGCGAAGAAGAAACACAGCAAATCGCGGAACAGCCCCACCGCCGAAAAGCCCGTCAACCCGCAAGCCGAACAACTCTTCGAACGGCTGAGAGAGTGGCGTCGTCAACAGGCCGCGCCCACCCGGACCCCGGCCTTCATGCTCCTCACCGACGCCGTCCTCCGGGTCATCGCCAACGCCGCCCCCCAGGACCTCGCCTGCCTCCGCGCAATCTCCGTCGTCGGTCCTTCCAAGATCGAACGCTTCGGCGCGGCCATCCTCGGCGTCTGTCGCGGCAATGCGCCCACCGCTTCATCCCCGGCTTCATCTCCACCCCGGATCGCTGGCGTCACGGCCCTTGCCTCTAAGAGGCCCCTCACTAATGGTAGGGTGCGACTTCAGCCGCACCACAAAAGCAATGGAATCGAGACGGCTTTAGCCGCTGAGGGCAACGCTGAAGGACTTGTGCGGACGCCCCCTCAACCGAAGCCAACCCCGGTTGCCGCCGCACAACCGATGTCATCTCGACCGCAGGCGGCGCACTTTGCCGCCGCACTAAAGTTGTCATCTCGACCGGAGGCCGGGCACTTTGCCGACGCACTAAAATTGTCATCTCGACCGGAGGCGGCGCACTTTGCCGCCGTAGTGGAGAGACCCGCAGCATTTACTTCTGCGGTCCGTACATCCCCTCGCCCCGCGCCGCGTTCACCCGCAGTTCCTCAATTGAATCCCTCCCAAGCCACGCTCGAAACCAACCTCCGCCAATGGCGCACCGCTCAAGCTGCGAAAGTCGGCCTGCCCTCCTTCTTCATCCTCGCCGAAAGCAGCCTGCGCGAGATCGTCCTCGCCTGCCCCCAGTCGCTCGACGACCTCCGCGCCGTCCGCGGCGTCACTCAGGAAAAGGTTGAACGCTTCGGCCCCGCCGTCCTCGACCTCTGCCGCGCCTGATGCGCCGTCTGTCACCGCAACCTTTAAGCTCAACATCTCCGGGCTCGAAGATGGCTAAAACCCGGTCCACCCAACCTTCGACTCAAACCTCCCTCCCTCGACCCTCATACCTCGACAGACCAAAACTCTTACCGCCACAGGACTACGAGCCTTACCTTCATGACCCCGTGAAACGTAGGTCCCATGCTTGACACGCCTTGTATACTGAAATCAGGACGCGAACACTGGCAGGGCCTTCCATCGCTCCCTTCGCCTCGCCCTAACCCGTTTGTTTTACGGACTTTGGCAGACTGTACCATTAGAATCAAGACTTTACCCTTAGTCGTAATATAAGTCCGAAGTTAACTCTTTTGTTCTCTGGACTTTGCACAAATTTGGCGGGGTGGGGCCAGCGGCCTGTGAGAGGATTCCGTATGGAAAACACCGCATTCGGCATTGTCATTATGGCCGCCGGCAAGGGCACCAGGCTCAAGTCCCGACGCCCCAAAGTTTTGCACGAAATTGGCGGCAAGGCCTTACTGCTGCACGTCATCGCGGCGGCGAAGACCATTGCCCCGCCGGACCAAATTTATTGTGTCGTTGGACACGAGGCCGAGCGCGTTCGTGAGGCCGTCGCTCCGACGGGCGTTCAGTTTGTGCTCCAAGCCGAACAGCGCGGAACGGGCCACGCGCTGCAGCAGGTGAAAGCGCATTTTGCGGAAACCGGCGAAACCCCGCCGGAGCATCTGTTGGTGCTCTCAGGCGACGTTCCGCTGATTCGCCCGGAGACGATTCAGGCAGTCTGCGATGCGCACTTGCAGGAAGCGGCGGCGATGACGATTTTGACCGCAGTACCCTCCCACGCGACGGGTTACGGTCGTGTTCTACGCAAGTCGCCAGGATCGGCGGAAGTCACGGCGATTGTCGAGCAGAAGTCGCTACAGCCCGCGCAGATGGACGCGCCGGAGATTAACTCCGGTATCTACGCCTTTCGCACCGCAGCGTTGTTCAAGCACCTCGATGCGCTATCGACCAACAACGCGCACGGCGAGTTCTACCTGACCGATATAGCCGCCATGCTGGTGGCCGAAGGCGAGCGCGTCATTGCGGTGCAGGCAGACAACATTGACGAGGTGCTGGGCGCGAACACCATCGCCGAAATGATGCACCTCGACGCGGCCATGCGTTTGAACACGGCGAAGAAGCTCATGGCGTTAGGCGTCACGATCTTCCGCCCCGAGACCTGCGTGATTGACGCCGAAGTCGAGGTCGGCGCGGACACCACGATCGAGCCCTACGTGCAACTGCTCGGCGCGACACGGATCGGTTCTGAGTGCCGCGTGCGCTCTTACTCGGTGATCCAGAACTCGACGCTGGGCGATGGCGTGCTGGTGCGCAACGGCTGCATTCTCGACGACGCCACAGTCGGCGACGGCGCGCTGCTCGGGCCGTACGCCCACTTGCGGCCGGGCAGCGAGATTGGCGAAGCAGCGCACCTCGGCAACTTCGTCGAGACTAAGAAGGTGACGATGGGGCACGGCTCCAAGGCCAACCATTTGAGCTACCTCGGCGACGCCGTGATTGGCGCGGGAGTCAATCTCGGCGCAGGCACAATCACCTGCAATTATGACGGCGTGCATAAACACACGACCACGATCGGGGACCGCGTCTTCGTCGGCTCCGACTCTACGTTGGTAGCCCCGTTGACGCTTGGGGACGAAGCTTATATCGCTGCGGGGTCTTGCATCACGGACGACGTGGAAGCCGGCGCGCTGGCCTTTGGACGCAGCCGTCAAGTGAACAAACCCGGCTGGGTCGAAGCGAGGCATGCGGCGAAGAAGCCGGTTTAGGAGGGCACGGACATGAAGAAGCTGGATGCAGAAGAATTACGGCAGGCGTTGCGAGCGGCC
>JBBRCA010000068.1:0-14898 GCA_038205325.1 Terriglobales bacterium
GAGGAATCGCTGCCCAGCGGGCTGGAGGAATTGACGCGGTATTGGTCGGAGGAGCCGCGGCGAATTTCGATGAGGCCGTAGGCAACGAAGACATGGGGCTGCGTGGCCCCTTTGTAGAGCCCGTAGGCCATGCCGGCGAGCAGGCAGGCGAGGATGACCCACTTTCGCTTGCGGAGCACAAGCAGGATGTCGGACAGGGTGGTGTCGGATGTGGCTTGGCCTTCCCCGTCTCGTACCGGGTCGGCGAGCCCGCCACCTCCGGGAGTTGCGATTCTTTGGGGATCCATCTGCCTTAGTTTACGCGAAGAAAGTTTCCTGAGCCACAAACAAACGGGGTCGGCGCGGGCGTCGGCGTTTGGAAGACTCTACAATGGAAGCATACGCAATAAAAATTCTCAGTGTGGACGTGTTTAAGGTATGAGCAAGAAGATTCAGATTGCCGTTGTAGGCTCGGGTTATGTGGGTCTGGTGGCCGCCGTTTGTTTTGCGGAGATGGGCCACGATGTGATCTGCGTGGACAACGACGAGAGCAAAGTGGCGGCGCTTAAGGGCGGCGATACGCTGATCCACGAAGACCATTTGCCGGAACTTCTGAACCGCTACCGCAACAAGCGGGTGCGGTTTGTGACCGATCTGGGCGAAGCGACGCGCGAGTGCGACGCTATTTTTATCGCCGTGGGTACGCCGCAGAGCGAGAATGGCGACGCTGATCTGTCGTATGTCGAGGCGGTGGCGAGCGAGATCGCGCGGTCGATCACGAGCTATAAAGTGATCGTCGAAAAGAGCACCGTGCCGGTGTACACCAACGAATGGATTCGGCGGGTGATCGAGCGCAATGGCGTGGATCGCGAGATGTTCGATGTGGTGTCGAACCCGGAGTTTCTGCGCGAGGGAACGGCGGTTTCGGACTTTCTGCATCCGGACCGGATCGTCGTGGGTGCGGACAGCGAGCGAGCAGCGGCCGTGATGAGCGCAATCTATGCTCCGCTGACCGGCGGCACGTATTACGACTTGGAGGGCATTATTCCGGGAGCGTTTTCGGCCAAGAACCCGCCGCCGCTGTTGTTGACTTCGACCAAGAGCGCGGAGATCATCAAGCACGCTTCGAATGCGTTTCTGGCCTTGAAGATTTCGTTCATCAACGCGGTCTCTAACCTGTGTGAGGCGGCGGACGCTAATGTGGAGCAAGTGGCGCGCGGTATGGGGTTGGACAGCCGCATCGGGCCGCGGTTTCTGAGGCCGGGGATCGGTTACGGGGGTTCGTGCTTTCCGAAGGACGTTGCGGCGTTCCGCGCCGTCGCCGAGCAGATGGGCGTTGACTTCAGCCTGCTGACCGAGGTGGAAAAGATCAATGTGTTGCAGAAGAAACGCTTTCTGAGCAAGGTGCGGTCGGCGCTGTGGACGTTGCGGGGTAAGAAGCTGGCCGTGCTGGGCCTGGCGTTCAAGGGCGAGACGGATGATATTCGCGAGTCGCCCGCGATCGACATGGTGGAGATGCTGCTGGCTGAAGGCTGCGCGGTGACGGCGTACGATCCGGCGGCTATGGACCGGGCGAAGGGCGAGCTGCCGCCATCGGCGCAGATGCGGTACGCGGAGAGCGCGTATGCGGCCGCCGAAGATGCGGACGCGCTGCTGATTTTGACCGACTGGCAGGAGTTTGCGACGCTTGATCTGCACAAGTTGAATGAGGCGCTGCGGTATCCGATCGTAATCGACGGGCGCAATCTTTACGACCCGCAGAAGATGGTTGAGCATGGGTTTACGTACATGAGTGTGGGGCGTCCGGCGGTAAAGCCGGCGCGCGAGGCGGTCGGGGTTTAGTGTCGAGATGACAATGTTATTGGCGCCCGCCGAAGACTGCGGGTCTCTCCACTGCGTCTTCGCAAAAGCGAGAAGACTCCGGTCGAGATGACAGTGGGTTGCGTTTACAACAGAGCCGGTCAAGATGACGGTGGATGGTTGGTCATAACAGATTGAGTTGGTTTGGTTCAGTGATTTCGCCCAGGAGGGCTGCGAGGTAATGGCGTATGGGACGGTTCTTGTAACGGGAGCGGCGGGTTTTCTCGGCTCTCATTTGTGCGATGCGTTGCTGGCTGAAGGAAACAATGTCATTGGCATCGATGATTTATCGACTGGCAATTTGTCGAATCTTGAGCACCTGAAGAGCGAGCCGCGGTTTCGCTTCGAGGAGCGCGATATTTGTGAACCGTTCGATTGCGGGAGGATTGACGGGCTGTTCAACTTTGCGTCGCCGGCGAGCCCGTTGGACTACATGCGGCTGGGGCTCGAGACGCTGCGGGTCGGTTCGGCGGGGACGCTGAATACGCTGAAACTGGCCAAGAAGTATGGGGCCATATATTTACACGCATCGACTTCGGAGTGCTATGGCGACCCCGAGGTCCATCCTCAGGTGGAAAGCTATTGGGGGCACGTAAATCCGGTAGGGCCGAGGTCGGTGTACGACGAGGCCAAGCGGTTTTCCGAGGCGGCGGTGTCTGCTTACCGGCGTTATCACGGCGTGAATACGCATCTGGTGCGTATTTTCAATACCTATGGGCCGCGGTTACAACCCAATGATGGGCGGGTGATTTCAAACTTGATGATGCAAGCGTTGCGCGGGCAGGCTTTGACGATCTACGGCGATGGTTCGCAGACGCGGAGCTTCTGTTATGTGTCCGATTTGATTGAGGGGATTGTGCGGTTGTCGAAGTCCGACGAGCATGGGCCGGTGAACATTGGCAATCCCGACGAGTGGACGATTTTGGAGTGCGCGAAAGAAGTTCAGCTATTGATTGGGGACTGCGAGATTGTTTTCAGGCCGCTACCGCAGGACGATCCGTCGCGGCGTTGTCCGGACATTACGCGGGCGAAGAAGGTGCTGGGGTGGGAACCGAAGGTCGCGTTGCGCGACGGGTTGGCGATGTCGGTGGAGTATTTCAGGGGTTGTTTGGAGAGGGAAGTGGCGCGGGTTTAGGGACAGCAAGAGCCTTGACGCAAAGGGCGCAAAGTTCAAACACGAAGTTTCGCAAAGTTTCTAACGGGCGGGGACCGAGGCGGTGTGGAGCTTGGGGCGCCAAGTGAATTGTGCGGCGATGGTGGTGTCGCTGCGCTGGCCAGAGAAGTAGATGGGAACCTTCCACCGCTCGTATTGGAGCCAGGCGTCTACTGTGATGTCGTGGGTCAGATTTTTGACGACGTCGATCTTGAATTGATTTTGCGTCGTGCCCTGAGGAATGAAAGCCTTGGGCGTCTTCTTGTTCAGATATACAATCTTCACCCACTCGTCGCCGGAGAGGTGATAGGTGAGCCATGCCTGGCCGCCCTTGGCTTCGCGACCGATCCAATCGCCAAGAATGAAGCCCTTGTTGGTGTAGCCCTGGCGCTGGATGATCTCAAAGTAGTTGAACTGGCCGGCCTGGCTGCGCAGTGTGGAAGTATCGGTACTGACGCCTTCTACGCGGAAATCGAGCTTGGGGAGATGCGGGAACTGAGACAGATAGATTCCGGGACGGTAGGCCGCGCGGCGGGGCGCGCTGACCGGCGTGACATCGTCGTGGGAGATGGCGTCGGTATAGAGCGTGACGTAGCGGCGGACGAGCGGCAGGCGGTAGGAGAAGTGGAATGCGCTGAAACGGGCGCCGGGATCGTTGCCTGAATTCTTTTCGGCGGGGGTGGTGTCGCTGAAATTGAAGAAGCTCTTGAAAAAGGTGTGAAGCGTGATGGCCTCGTGGCCTTTGCCGCCCCAGATGACGGTGCGCTGGAAGCCGAATTGGAAGTTCGCGGACGGCGCGAAGGCGAAGGTCTCAGAGTGAATCCAGGGGTCGTTCGGTACGATATGGCCTTTGAGTGAGCCGACGAAGAAGTCGTAACGCAGAGGGCCGAGCAGTGCAGAGAGATAGGGAACGTGCAGAGGCTCGACGCGGTTGATGCGGAAGGAGTAGATGTTCTCCGCGTTGTCACTCCAAGCCAGAGCGCCACCGAGGCCCGGGCCAATCCACGCGTCTGATTTGCCAAACGAGAATTCGTGGCCAATGAAGTGGTAGGAGAGCGTGGCTTCCTGGAGGCGGAAGGGGTTCTGCGCGTCGACGGTCTTGCCGAAGGGAATGGTTGAGGACGGAGCCGCGGGAAGGGGGCAGATTTCTTCGATGCAGGAGAGCGTGTTCGCCAAGGCCAGGGAGTAGCTGTCGCCCATGGGGGCGTGCTGATATTCGCCGCGCACGTAGAGGGAGAAGCGACCCATCTCGTTGACCGAAGAGAAGCCTGTGACGTTGTTGAAACCTTTGGCGTAGGGGCGGCCGTAGTCATTGACGATGGTTTGGCCGAGGTGAAAGCTGTCGCGGAGCGGGATCGCGGTGATGCCCATGAAGCGGGCGTAGACAGATTCGACGCCGTAGACGCGGCCGCGCGCGAGGCCTTTGCCGGGAGTTTCGGCGACGAGTTCGCGCATCAGCCTGGCGACGATCTGTTGGGCTTGTTCGTCGCCTGCGTAGTTGACATCGTCCGTTGTGAGTTGGAGGGCGTGGAGCAGGCTGCGGCGCGTCCAGGGCCTCATGCCAATGAAAGCCGTGTCGAGGTAGCCGAGCGAGTAAAGACGCAGAGCGAGGGGGTACACGATGTTGTCGACGGGGATGTAGGTGCTGCCGAGAAAGTCGGGACCGTCGGTCAATGGCCCGCTGAGGTCATAGGCCGGCGCGGAGGGCAGCGAGATGACTGTCGGGGGTGGGGCCAAGGTTACGTCTGTGGGGTGCGGGACTGCGGGTTTGACGACGATGGGGGCGTCGAGTGGGTCTTGGTACGCGGGCGCGGGTGGCGTTTGCGGTTGTTGCACTGCAGACGGAGGTGTTGTGGGCTGAACTTCGGGAGTTTGTTGGATCGTGGAAGTGGGAGGCTGCTGTGGCGTAGTGGGCTGTGTCTGGGTCGTAGACGGCGCTGCGATTGAGGGAAAGCTGCTCGCCGGGACGGGCGTTGGCACCGGCATGGAGGGAGCCTGGGCGAGCGCGGAGCCGAGTGTGAGGGGAGCAGCGAGAAGCGCGAGACGCAGATGCAGGGTGGTGCGGGCCATATCTCCAGTGTAACCGCCTTGCATAGGGTCACTTCAAGCGCGGCGCTTTGTTGGTCGACGGCAGCAGGTTGCGGGCGGCAAGGTAGCGGCGCATGGTGCGGAGGGGATCGGTCGCGGCGGATGTGGTGCCGGGGCGGGGCAACACGCACCAGAGGACGGCGATTCCGTCGCCCAGGCGAGCGCGGTTGGCCGACTCCTGCATGACGCGATAGACCGCGACGGCGTCGCTGCCGTCGACCGTCAGGACGGGGAAGCGAAGCTGCTTCGCGAGCGTCGACATCGAAGGCCAGGAGAAGGCTGCCGGGTTTGAAATGCGGTGTCCGCCTGTGGAATCTGCGCAGACCAGCAGCAGCGGCAATTCGGCGCGCGTGGCGTAGGAGAGTGCTTCTGCCCAGCCTGATTCAGTGCGTGCGGTAGAGGGATTGGCGTCCGTGTAATAAAGCACGAAGCGGCCTGCGCCAGAAAGCTTCAGACCGTGGGCAATGCCTGCGACGGGTGCGAGGCGTTGGTGGGCGGGCAGGGGAGTGTGTGGAATTTGCGCAGTGGATTTTTTGCGGGTGCGAGGCGTGGTGCGCTCGGCGGCGAGAAGGGCAGGGACGGACGTTCCGGGCGGCGGGCTGACGAAGTCGCCGGGCTCTACATGCATCAGCGTGGCCGCGAGGATGGCCTCAGAGCGCGGCGCTGCGGAGTTGCGTGGGGTGAGAGTGCGGACGCGTTGCATCAGTGCGTAGAGTTCTTTGAGTTTCGCGTTGGGGAGGAGCGGGTTTTCGGGCAATTGAGACACCTGGGTGCGGTGGTCGTGGTGCAAACTTCGGTCGAACCCGGTCTCAGAATCGAGTATGGGGTACCCGATTTTGTGGTGGTCAGAAATGCAGGTCCTTCGCTGCGCTCAGGATGACAATTTTAAAAGTGTGGGTTAAGTATCAGGCATGCGCTGCGCCTGCGTCTTCGGTGGAGAGGCCGAGGTCGGCGAAGGCTTTTTCGGCGACTTTGGGCTTGACGACCCCTTCGCGGGCGAGCTTCGAGAGCGCGGCGGCGACGATGGATTCGGCGTCGATTTCGAAGTGGCGGCGGAGGTGCGCGCGGTTGTCCGAGCGGCCGAAGCCGTCGGTGCCGAGGGAGACGAGCCGTGAGCCGAGCGCTGAATTCAACCAGGGGGAGAGAGTGTCGGGCAGCGACTTCATGTAGTCGCTGGCGGCGACGATCGGGCCAGCCGCGTTGCCGAGCGCGCTGACGATGTAGGGTACGCGCTCTTTCTGCGCGGGGTGCAGGCGGTTCCAGCGCTCGGCGTCGAGCGCGTCGCGGCGGAGTTCGTTGTAGCTGGTAACACTCCAGACGTCGGCGGCGATGTTGTACTTTTCGGCGAGCATTTGCTGGGCGCGAACGGCTTCGTTGAGGATGGGGCCGGAACCGAAGAGTTGGACTTGAGCGGTGCCTTTTTCGGCGGCCTTGTACTTGTAGATGCCGCGCAGGATACCTTCGCGGACGGCCTCGGCGTCGGGCGTCGAAGGCATGGCGGGCATCGCGTAATCCTCGTTATACATGGTGATGTAGTAAAAGCAATCCTCGCCGAGCTCGTACATACGGCGTAGGCCGTCCTGGATGATGACCGCCATCTCGTAGACGAACGCGGGGTCGTATGTGAGGCACGTCGGGACGGTGCTGGAGAGCACGGGGGAGTGGCCGTCCTGGTGCTGCAGGCCTTCGCCGAGCATGGTGGTTCGGCCCGCAGTGCCGCCCATCAGGAAGCCCTTGCCGCGCGCGTCGGCGAACGCCCAGGCCATGTCGCCGATTCGCTGGAACCCGAACATCGAGTAGTACATGTAGAAGGGGACAGTGGGGACACGGTAATTGGTGTAGCCCGTGCCCGCGGCGGTGAAGGAGGCCATCGCGCCCGCTTCGGTGATGCCCTCTTCTAGTACCTGGCCCTCGGGAATTTCGCGGTAGGAGAGCAGCATGTCGGAGTCGTGCGGGGTGTACTTCTGGCCTTCGGGCGCGTAGATGCCGACCTGCTTAATGACCGATTCGAGGCCGAAGGTGCGGCCCTCGTCGGGGACGATGGGGACGATCAACTTGCCGATTTTGGGATCTTTGAGCAGGCCGCGCAACATGGCGACGAAGCCCATGGTGGTGGACACTGTACGACCTTTGGAGCCGGTCAGCCATTCGTTGAAGAAGTCGAGTTTGGGGGCGTCGAAGTTAGTCTTTGGGACTTCGCGTCTGGGGATATAACCGCCCAGCGCGGCACGGCGCGCTTGCAGGTATTGGAGCGCGGGGTCGGTGGGGTCGGGGCGGAAGAAGGAGGCTTCTTTGTCCGCGCCCTCGGGCAGCTGAATGTCGAAGACCTTGACGAACTGCGCCATGGACTCTTCGGTGAGCTTCTTTTCCTGATGCGATGCGTTGCGGGCCTGGGTGGAGCCGAGGCCGAAGCCCTTGACGGTCTTGGCGAGGATGACCGTGGGGCCGCCCTTGTGGTCGAGTGCACGCTTGTAGGCGTTGTAGATTTTGACGGGGTCGTGGCCGCCACGGTGGAGGCGGCCGATCTCGTCGTCGGTCTTGTCTTCGACGAGTTTGAGCAGTTCGGGATATTTGCCGAAGAAATGCTGACGGAGATAGGCGCCGCCTTTGGCCTTGAAGGCCTGATAGTCGCCATCGACGCACTCTTCCATGCGTTTGAGCAGGAGGCCCTGATCGTCACGCTCGAACAGCGCATCCCAGTCCGAACCCCAGACGACTTTGATGACGTTCCAGCCCGCGCCGCGGAACATGCCTTCGAGTTCGTCGATGATGCGCTTGTTGCCGCGGACGGGCCCGTCGAGGCGCTGGAGGTTGCAGTTGACCACGAAGATGAGGTTGTCGAGTTGCTCGCGGGCGCCGAGCGAAATCGCGCCGAGGGAGTCGACTTCGTCGGTCTCGCCGTCGCCGATAAAGGCCCAGACTTTGCGGCCGGTCTGCTCGATGAGGCCGCGGTGTTCGAGGTACTTCATGAAGCGAGCCTGATAGATCGCGTTGAGTGGGCCGATGCCCATCGAGACGGTGGGGAACTGCCAGAAGTCGGGCATCAGCCAAGGATGTGGGTAGCTCGATAGCGCAGGCTCGCCACGCAGCTCGTGGCGGAAGTTTTTGAGGCGGGCTTCGTCGAAGCGGCCTTCTAAATACGCCCTTGCGTAAACGCCAGGAGACGCGTGGCCCTGGAAGTAGATGAAGTCGCCGGGCTGGTCGCCTTTGTCGCTGGGATATTTTGCACGAAAGAAATGGTTGTAGCCGACTTCGAGCAGGGTCGCTAGCGAGGAGTAGGTCGCAATGTGGCCGCCAATGCCGGGGTCTTTCTTGTTCTGACCATGCACCATTGCCATCGCGTTCCAGCGCAGCAGGGCCTCGATGCGACGTTCGAGTGCGCGATCGCCGGGGTAGGGCACTTCGTCGTGTTTGGGGATGGTGTTGTTGTAGGGCGTGGTAACGTCGCCGGTGGCGGGCACGCCAGCTTCGCGAGCGCGGGTGCGTAACGCGGAGAGCAGCGCCGCGCCCTGCTCCCAGTCTTCGGCGACAACTTCGTCGAACGCCTCAATCCACTCCGAGAGTTCAGCGGTTAGGTCTTTCTTAATTGCTTCGTCCGCCACATTTGTCGCCATACGCGAGTTCCTCTCGGTCCGACACTTATTAACACGATAAATGGCGCATGGACTATGCGCCAGAGATGTACCCGCGAGTCAGGCCGTAAGTGACGTTGCCGCGCGGGATCGCAGTGGTTCCGCCAGAACCGGTGGGCTGGCCAAGACGCAACTCTTGACATTGGTAATTTAGTAGCCTGAAGGCTACTGCTCCTTCCGAACGTGGAGGGCTAAATCGACGCCCTACTTTGGACATGTCGCGGTGCTCTGGTTAACACGGGTCCATGTCTCTGTCTTGCCGAAGGCTTTGAAGCCAACGTAGCCGCGCAGGTGGAGTTGATTGCGTTCGGCGGTCATCGTGCCGCGGTAGGTCTTGCCGGATTTTGGGTCGTAGAGCTTGCCGCCGTCGGCGTGCGAAGGGTCGCTCTGGTGGAATCCGTAGCCGACTTGAAGGCCGCAGAGTGCGTGCGTGCGTGCCTTTGGGTCGGGGTTATGTATGTCCAGTGGCGAGGGAGCGCGAGGGCCGATGGCGACCGTCTTCGCGCAGATGTCGGTGCCGCATTTGAAGATTTCGATGACGGAACCGGTAGGTTCGCGCCAGTCGCCGAGGATTCCGGCAGGGCTGGGCCTCTGCGCACTGGCGAGTGGCGTAAGCAACGAAGCAAAGACAATCAGGGCGCGGAACGGAGTCATGCTGAATTGGATGCAATCCTTCGTGTCGAAAGCTGCCGGGTCTTGGGCCCCGTCATCGTGAACGGCAGCAATCTACAATCTCGGAGCGGAGCATCCGTGACTTTCTTTCGCGTGAATTGAGGAGTTAATGGAACATAACTTACAACATACTGTGGCGCAGCTGACGCGCACTCCCGCCGTGCTCGATGCGCTTCTGCGCGATCTGCCGGATGCATGGACGTTGCCAAATGAAGGTGAAAACACCTGGAGCGTGTTCGATGTTGTCGGCCATTTGAGCCATTGCGAACGCACCGATTGGATACCGCGTGCACGAATGATTTTGCAAGTTGGCGGGAGTCAGACGTTTGCGCCAGTGGACCGCTGGGGACAGGTGAAGGAGAGCAGTGGCAAGTCAATGGAACAGTTGTTGAAGGAGTTCGGTGGTTTGCGACGCGAAAGCCTCGACAATCTGCGGGCCTTGAATCTTCGTCCAGAGGACCTCGATTTGCGAGGACTGCACCCTGCTCTCGGACCGGTTACGTTGTCGGAGTTGCTGGCGACCTGGGCGGTCCATGACTTGAATCATCTGCACCAAATTTCAAGAATCATGGCTCACCAGTACCGGGACGCGGTAGGTCCGTGGAGCAAGTATCTGGGCGTGCTGCAATGCGATGGACACAGCGCTCCTTGAAGATTTCCAGTGTGTGCGGCGCAATCCTGCGTCGAGCGATGCGGTTGGCTGCGGCGTATACTTCTCAGTAGCGGATGGTCGTGTGCGGGGTACAGAATTCGCGCGCCTTCGTGGGGGATTTCGATTTATGAGCAGCAATGGAAATGGCCACAGCAACGGTAATGGGCAGGAGCACGCGACGGACTACGCGGTGCCGATGCCGCGCACGGGTTGGATTGTCAAGCGCAAGGAAGAGGCGGCGCGGAGCGGCGACTGGAACATGAGCCAGATGCACTTTGCGCGCAAGGGCTTGGTGACTGAGGAGATGGCGTTCGTCGCGCACAAGGAGAAGATCTCACCGGAACTGGTGCGGGCTGAGATTGCCAAGGGGACCATGATTATTCCCGCAAACATCAACCATCCGGAGCTGGAGCCGATGGCGATTGGCGTCGAGAGCCTGTGCAAGATCAATGCGAATATCGGCAACTCGGCGTTGGTGTCGAATGTGGATGAAGAACTGCGCAAGCTGCATACGGCGGTGCACTTTGGCGCGGACACGGTGATGGACCTGTCTACAGGCGGGGACATACCCATGATCAGAGAACAGATTATTCGGCATTCGCCGGTGCCGATTGGGACGGTTCCGTTGTATGAGGCGTTGTCGCGCGTGAAGCGTGTTGAGGATTTGAATATTGACCTCTATCTTGAAGTGATCGAGGAGCAGGCCGAGCAGGGCGTTGACTACTTCACGATTCACGCGGGCGTTTTAGTCCAGTACATTCCGATGGTGTCGAAGCGCATTACGGGCATTGTCAGTCGCGGCGGGGCGATTCTCGCGCAGTGGATGACGGCGAATCATAAGCAAAACTTTTTGTATGAGAACTTCGACCGCATCACCAAGGTGATGGCGAAGTATGACGTGAGCTACTCGCTGGGCGATGGGCTGCGGCCGGGGTGCGTTGCCGACGCGAGCGATGAGGCGCAGTTTGCGGAGTTGAAGACGCTGGGCGAACTGACTCGGCAGGCCTGGAAGGACGATGTTCAGGTGATGATCGAAGGTCCCGGTCATGTGCCGATGGACAAGATCAAGGAACAGGTGGACATGGAAGTGGCGCTGTGCGACGGCGCGCCGTTCTATGTGCTGGGGCCGCTGGTGACGGACATCGCTCCGGGCTATGACCACATTACCAGCGCGATCGGCGCGGCTATGATCGGGTGGCACGGCGCCGCGATGCTGTGCTATGTCACTCCGAAGGAACATCTTGGCTTGCCGAATGAGAAGGACGTGAAGGACGGCATTATTGCGTACAAGATTGCGGCCCATGCGGCGGACATTGCGCGGCACAGGCCGGGCGCGCGGGACCGCGACGATGCGATCTCCCATGCGCGCTACACGTTCGACTGGGACAAGCAATTTGCGCTGTCGCTCGATCCGGACACGGCGCGCGGGATGCACGATGAGACGCTGCCCGACGATTACTACAAGGAAGCGGCGTTCTGCTCGATGTGCGGGCCGAAGTTCTGCTCGATGAACTGGTCGTCGAAGGTGGACAAGTTCAACGAGGAAGTCCATGGCCTGAAGAAGCCCGATCTAACACAGATTGTGACCGAGCAAATGGCGTTGCGCGGGTAGGAGCAATATCGTTGCACGCCGGGGGGTACTCGCCTCCCCCTCCCCCTAGGTACTTTGCACGCAAAGTCTTTAGAATGCAGGGCTCCGGGGGAATGGTCTGCTGCAAAGTATTAAAAGCAAAGGACTTCGGTGCAAAGTATTCAAAATAAGAGGTTTAAGGATTCGGTATTGTCTAGGCGGGTCTCAACAGATTGTGAAAAGTCATTTTCACCCTGAGATTGCCCTAAGTGGCTATAGCTGCGTTGATTTGAACGTCGTGCGCGACGGCTGAAACCGTCCCTCATGCAAAACTGAGTTTTTCGCAGCCTCTAGAGTGCTCGATTGCAGTTTAAGGCTGCGCAGAGACGCTGCGGGTCTCTCCACTGCGGCGCAAAAAACGCGCCTCCGGTCGAGATGACAGTTCTAGGGTACCCAAGGCAGAGAGACATCGTGGACTGCCTCTCAGTGAAACTATCAATTTATTGTGTTGAGTTTACTTCTAGTGTTTTAGCTCTATTTCTATTATAGAAAGTTGTGGGGATAAACAAGCAAACTGTTTTCACCGGGTATGTCATGTGTTGTTGGGGTTTGCGAAGTTTTGCACAGGGTGGGGGGCTTGACAAGTTCTTACCGGGAGGCCTGGTGGGTGTGGGTGGTTCTAGGGAACCCATGTCCTATTCGACAGGCTCAGGGCAGGCTGCGCACCCGGGTTTGTGGGGTGCGGAAGACAGCAGGTTCCCTTCGGGAATGACAGAAAGAAAAGCAACGGCAGATTCCTCCGCTACGCTGTGGAATGACAACCAAGCAAGCGGTCGAGATGACGGCGAACACACGCAACGGCAAAAGCGATGTCCTTATCTGGCAGCGGCCTCGAGGATTTCTGCGGCGTGGTTAAGGGCGGTGGAGAGGGCGTCGAGTTGGACCTGGGTGCGGGGGGCGTCAGCGGCGTCGATGCCTTCGTTGACGCCGGGAATAACGACTGCGGCGTAGCCGGTGTACTCTCCGGGGGCGTAGATCAAGTGCCTGTACCAGGGGCGTTTGGGGAGGCCCCCGTCGTTGAGCAGGGCGGTCTCAGCGGCGCGGAGCGCGGTGTTGAGGGGCGCGTAGGACGCGCGGGCGGGGGTGAAGACCGTCTGCCGGGGGTAGATGGCGTTGCCCGCGGCGGCGAAGCGGGCGGCGGCTTTGTCGGCGGCGGTGAAGTTGGCTTGCAGCTTGGCGTCGGTGGCGCGGTGTTGCGCGGATTGGAGATAGCTGACGACTTCGCGGCCGTAAAGGCCGTAGTCGTAAGGCAGGACGTCGGCGTCGGCCATGTGCAGGAGTTCGAGGCCGAAGACGCGGGCCTGCTGCTGCTCGTACACGAAGGTGGGGTCGGCGTTGCGGATGAACCAGTTGTAGTTGTCGAAGACGGAGTGGTAGACGCCGTAGGGGCCGCCGGAGCCGATGTCGGTGGAAGGTACGCCCATGTGCTGGATGAAAGGGGTGAAGTCAGAGCCGGAACCCAGATCGCCGACGCGGACATCGTCTTCGATGTTGGCGCTGAGCCGCGATGCGGAGTCGTTTTTGCGGCGTTCCGCGGACTCGGCTTGACCCTTTTTCCATTGATCGTAAACGGTTCCACCTTTAGGACTTGGAACCTCTTTAGTCAGGTCACGCACGAACTGTTTGAGCGAGGGAACAGCAGAGGCGTCGAAGCTGGGGCCGGAGACAGCCACGTCGGTGTTGAAGTAGGCGACGGCGTGAGCGAGGGCCGGCATGTTGGCTTCGACCCATTCTGTAGAACCCATAAGCCCTTCTTCTTCAGCGTCCCAGGAGCAGAGTACGATGCGGCGCTTGGGCTTCCAGCCCTGCTTGAGGATTGCGCCCAGACCGTGCGCGGTTTCTAACATGGCCGCAGTGCCACTGTTGGGGTCGACGGCGCCGTAAACCCAGGCGTCTCTATGGTTTCCGGCGACCACCCAGTTGTCTTTCTCGGCGGAGTCAGTGCCTTCGATGGTGCCGACCACATCCCAGATGGTGCGAAGCTTATAGTCCTGCTCCAAGTGCATGTGAGCCATGACCTTACCGGCGTCTCCACCCAGATGGTAGGCGAAAGGGAGGCCGCCCTGCCACTCGTGCGGCACGGTCGGGCCGTTGAGGGCCTGGAGGATAGGGGCGGCGTCCTGGTAGGAGAGAGGGTTGACTGGGATGGATGGCTGATTCATTTTTGATGGATCAGTAACACGTTGTGAATCTGCGAGATCAGGCGAGGCAGCTACTCCAGGAGTTGAAGGGTCGCCGGCGTAGATGGGGAGGAATTGGACGGAGCCGCGCTGCACGGCCGAGGGTGGGCGATAGGGGCCGCGGGGGTAAATGTCGCCCTTGACGTAGCCGTCGTCGGCGGGATCGGAGTAAATGATGACGCCTTTAGCGCCATATTGTTGCGCAATATAGGCCTTTACGCCGCGAAAGTTGGCCCCGTAGCGGACCAGCGCAATTTTGCCCTTGACGCTGATGCCGAGCTCGGCGAGCTTCTTGAAGTCGGCGAGGGTGCCGTAGTTGACGTAGACGACTTCGGCGGTCACGTCTCCAGAAGCAGAAGACCCGTTGAAGGCGGGGTAGATTCGGGGGTCGTCCTGGAAAGGGTCGCCGCCGTAGAGCTTGGGGTCGACATGCTCGGGGGTGGGACCGGACATGAGCTTTCTGCCGTGCTCGTCGAAGGCTTCGATGAGGATTTTGATCGGCTTGTTGATGAGGACTTTGTAGGGGACGATGTTGGTTTCAAGGCCCGCGGCTTTGAACTTTTCGGCGACGTACTGGGCGGTTTTGTAGTCCTCGGGGGAACTGGCGGGGTGGGGTTCGGCGGTGAGGATTTTGAGGTGCTGGCCAGCGAGTTTGGGGTCGGGGACAGCCATGAAGGCGGCGTCCCATTTGGCCTGCTGGGCGAAGTCGGAGTACCCGAAGACGTGTGCGGAGGGGCTGGGCGCGGTTTGGGCGGAAGCGAGATTGGCAAAGAGGGCGAAGGGAAGTAAGCAGGCGGGGCGAAGGGGCGGCATTGGTTCTCCCTGAAAAAATTAAGTTTAAGAGGTATTTATTTGCGCGAACGATTCTCGAGAGCCTACCAAAATACGGGGGTCCTTCTCCATCGACTTCGCTCTGGGTCAGGATGACGGCGAAAAACAAGCAACGGCAAAGGCAGCAGCAACCCAAGAAGCAGATTCCCTGCGGGAATGACAAAAAGAAAAGCAAAAGCAAATTCCTTCGCTGCGCTGCGGAATGACAGAAAGAAAAGCAA
>JBBRCA010000069.1:0-14298 GCA_038205325.1 Terriglobales bacterium
ATGGAACTCAACCAACTCGCCCTCGCTGACCTCCAGCAGCTCAGCAAACACTTCGCGGAAGACTTCTTCGCCGCCATCACACTCCAGGCCACGCTCGACTGCCACGACGTCATCGGCGGCACCGCCACCTCCCGCGTCGCCACCGCCCTCGCCGCCGCCAAATCCAAACTAGCAACTCGCAACGCGTAACTGGAACCGGACCGCATCCTGCCGATGGCTTACGATGTCTAATCCTTGGTCGCGTTCCAACTCACATCCTCTGGCAGTCCCACTCAATCTCCTTCGCGAAACTTCGCGCCTTATGCGTGGCGAACCTTGCATCAAGGCCTTTGCTTGTCCTGCCGCCGCGTCCGCACCAACACCCCAAGAATCCGCACCGCCGCCTTCATCGAAGCCACAAAATCCCCCGACACTTTCGACTCGCCTCCAATCCTGCGCCGATAATCCACCGCGATCTCGCGTATCCGCAGCCCATCCTGAATCGCCTTGATCTGCATTTCAAGGTTCCATCCGTACGTCATCTCGGTCATCCGCATCTGCTCAAAACTCGACCGCCGAATCGCGCGAAACGGCCCCATATCCGTATACCGATACCCGTAAAAAATCTTTACCAGCCAACCGATCAAATGCCCCGCAAAAACCTGACTCCCCAGCATCGCGCCCGGCTCCCTCTTGCCTAGGATTCGCGAGCCCAGCATAAAGTCCGCATCCCCACGCTCGATCGGCCCCACCAGCTTCGGCATGTCTTCGATCACATCTGCCCCATCGCCATCGCAGAAAACGAGAATCTCGCTCCCCGCCAAGGCGGCACGCGCCCCTGCACACATCGCCGCGCCAAACCCCCTCGGCGAAGCAATCACCCGCGCCCCGGCCTGCGCCGCAATCTCCGCAGTCCCATCCGTACTTCCATTGTCGACGACGATGCACTCCGCAATCGCGCCCCACGGCATCGACGCGACAACGCGCCCAATCGACTCCCGCTCATTCAGCGCGGGAACAATGACCGAAACCTGCGACCCCATCCCGTCAGTCTATCTGTCCACACATCTCACAACTCAAGACTTATGACTCACAACTGATCCATTTTCCCAACGCCCATCTCCAACCTCCAGGCCTAACCACCGATACATCCCCAACTTCTGTAACCCGAACTCTACCGCAAATGCGACAGCCATTCCCCCGTACAAAATCTCGTTCAGCAAAAACATTTTCGGCCCGGGGTCTGCAAGCGCCGTCGTGAACAAATAGAAGAACCCCATCACGTACGCCAGCACAGGCACGTTCGGCGCCAGCGCAAAAAACGGAATCAGCCAAGCGATATACCACGCATAGTGCGGCGAAAACAGCAGCATCAACGCAAATGCCAGCATCATTGCCGCCTTCAAAAACGCAGGCTCCGCGCCGCCGCGCGCTGGCCCTTCCACTGTCGCGTGCCGCCACGCCCAAACAATAATCGCCCCAAACACCAACCCGCACGCAACGTAATACATCCCCGTCGAAACTCTATGCAGCCCACGCAAACCCTGCACCCACTGCAGCAGAAAATAGCGCACCCCGGTGGCCATCCCCTCCTCCTCGGTATATCCGCCAAGGAATCCAAACACTAACATTCCCGCCGACGAGTAAACCGCATAGCCCACCGCCGCCACCGCCGCCACCATCGCCGGTATCTTCCAATCCCCGCGCCGGTACAGCGCCGGGACCAGCACGAGCGGATAAAACTTTGTCATTACTGCCAGACCCAGAAACAGCCCCGTCAGCACGTTGTTTCCATGCGCGCGAAACAATAACGCCAGCACGACAAACGCAATCACGGCAGCGTCGATGTGTCCCGCGTCGCCAATCTCCCACACCAGCAGTGGGCACCACGCATACAGCAACACCTGCTCGCGCGGCCTGCCCAGCTTGCGCAGCAACGCAATCAGAGCACCGCACGTCAAGCACTCAAAGCCCACCATCGCCGTCTTCATCATTTCGACGGTTGGCGAGATCCAGGTCACGCCGAAATAAATCATTTGCGCGACTGGCGGATAGATCGTCCGCGCATAATCGCGCCGGTTGATGTTGTTGAAGATTTCCTGATTGGGTTCGCGCAAAAACGTGAGCGCAGCGTTTCCCGGCGCATAGCGGTACGGACTTATATGTGCATGTTGCACCACGCCATCCCACACGTAGCGATAAATGTCCGAAGACAGAAACGGATCGGCAAACAGCGTCGCCAACCGCGCCAGCACCGCAAACGCCACAATTATCCGAAACGTCCAGCGATTCGACGGCTGCGTCAAGACAACGACTACAGCAGCAATGTAGAGAATCGCAGACCACCCCGACACTCCCGAAAATCCCATCGTAAAGTGGTCGTCCTCGGACACCATTTGCCGCGCCAGCCCCAACAATCCGAACCCCAGCGCGCACAGCACCACATTCGTCGCCCACGCCCTACCCGCGCGCCACTTCCGCAGCGCCAGTAAATCGACTCGACTACTCATGCGTCCACTCCACTTGCCCCGCATCCGCTTCAAACTCCCGCAAAAATCTCCGCGTCGCTTCCGCCGCATATCCTTGCACCGCCGCAAACGCTGGCCGCTCCCCGCGCAACAACTCCCCCCGCAGAACGTCCAGCGTCGTGCGATCGTCTACGTCATACCAAATCGGCAGCTCCACCAGCTCCAACCCCGCTTCGCTGACCCTCTCCACCGTCTCCGCGTACACGCTGCCCGTGCTCCACGCTACACGCTCAAACACACCACGATGCGCCGCTTTCAGCCCAACAAGGTAATACCCTCCATCATCCGAACCGCCCAATACCACCCTGTCCCCCGGCATCGCGAGCGCCGCAACGGCCTCACGTAAAGCAGTTCCCGGCAGCGTCGGCGAATCCGAATCGATCAAACAAACCGCCCCATATCCACACGCCAGAATATCTTCCGCCGCACAAAGCAGCCGATCGCCAAAGCCGTCCCCGCGCTGCGCAATTAGCTCGAAACCCTGCGGCAACAGACCATCAAACGCAGCCTCATCTCCCACCGGCGTATAGCAAACCAATCCCGCCGCGCCACCCTCAGCGACAACCTCCGCGATATTCTTCGCGGTGTCCCGCAGAAAACAAACATTCAGCGCCGCCGATTGCTCCAGCGTCAACGGCGGCGCCAGCCGCGTCTTCACCTTACCCGCCCGCGGCGCTTTAGCCATCACCGCCAGCGCGCACAAACCTGCCCGCTCCACCGACCGTCGCTTTCTATCGAGAACCGAATAACTCAAACCCGCCGCACCTCAAATCCCCGATTCCACCGATCAATCACCCTACTCTGATGCTCCAACCCCAACACGCTCACACTCCCCGTCCCCAGCCCCAACATCTGCCCTCCACTGGCCGCCAACCCTACCCACCTCGCCGCGAGTATCCGCAAAATATGCCCGTGCGCAAACAGCGCAACCGCACCTCCCTGCGGAGCCGCCGCCACCGCCCGCTCAATCACTTTGTCCGCGCGCGCGCCTACCGCCTCCACCGTTTCGCCACCCATCATCGACGCAGTCCAGACACTCCACCCCGGATGAATCGCCTGCATCTGCTTGGTCGTCTTTCCTTCGCTCTCGCCATAGTTCCACTCTTGCAAATCGTCGTCGACCACAGCAACATCCCCATATCCGGCAATCGCGCACGTCTCCCGCGCCCTAGACCGCGGACTCACAAACACCGCCTCAAACTTCTTCCTGTCTAAAAACTTCCCCACCGCCTCGGCCTGCTGGCGACCCACATCGGTCAGCGCAACATCCGTCACGCTCGTATGCTGCCCACTCGCGCTCCAAGCCGTCTCCCCATGCCGCACCAACCACAACTCCAAACTCACGCCGCCCTCGCTTTCTCTACACTCATCCCTCTACCCTCTACACTCTATCTCTATGGACTTCCAGCTCGTCACCGACTACAAGCCGCAAGGCGACCAACCCCGCGCCATCTCAGAACTCGTCAACGGCCTCGACGCCGGCGAGAAAGATCAAGTCCTGCTCGGCGTCACCGGCTCCGGCAAGACCTTCACTATGGCCAAGATCATCCAGCAGCAGAACCGTCCCGCGCTCATCCTCGCCCATAATAAAACCCTCGCTGCGCAGCTCTACCACGAGTTCAAACAATTTTTCCCCTCGAACGCCGTCGAATACTTCGTCTCCTACTACGACTACTACCAGCCCGAAGCCTACATTCCCGCTGGCGACCTCTACATCGAAAAAGAATCCACCATCAACGACGAGTTAGACAAACTCCGCCTCTCAGCCACGCGCTCATTGTTCGAGAGGCGCGACGCGATTATCGTCAGTTCCGTCTCCTGCATCTACGGCCTTGGCTCGCCCGAAGCCTACTACGGCATGTTGCTGCTGCTGGAGCGCGGCCAGAAAATCAAGCGCGAAGACATCACCCGCCGCCTGGTCGAAATTCTTTATGAGCGCAACGATGTCGACTTCCGCCGCGGCACCTTCCGAGTCCGCGGCGATGTCATCGAGGTCTACCCCACCTACGACGAAAACGCTTTCCGCATCGAGCTTTTCGGAGATGAAATTGATTCGCTAAGCCAGATCGACCCGCTCTTCGGCACCGTCAAGCAGAAGTACTCCCGCCTCCCCATCTACCCCAAATCCCACTACGTCGTCCCTGTGGAACGTAAGGCCCAGGCCATCACCAACATTCGCGCCGAACTCGGCGAGTGGGAGGCGCAACTCGAAAAGGAAGGCCGCCTGGTCGAGTCGCAACGCATCCACCAGCGCACCATGTTCGACCTCGAAATGATCAAGTCCGTCGGCTTCTGCCACGGCATTGAAAACTACTCGCGCCACATGTCCGGCCGACTGCCCGGCGAGCCGCCACCCACGCTGCTCGACTACTTCCCCCGCGACTTCCTGCTCTTCATCGACGAGTCGCACGTCACCGTCCCCCAACTCCACGGCATGTGGCACGGCGACCGCTCGCGCAAGAAAAACCTCGTTGACTATGGATTCAGGCTTCCATCGGCAATGGACAACCGCCCCTTGCGCTTCGAGGAGTTCGAAACCCGCACCGGCCAAATCGTCTACGTGTCGGCGACCCCAGGGCCTTACGAGCTGACGAAGTCCGCCGGAGTCGTCGTCGAACAAATCATTCGCCCCACCGGCCTCGTCGATCCTCAAGTGGAAATCCGCCCCGTCAAAGGCCAGATCGACGACCTGCTCGCCGAAATCCGCGAGCGCGCTTCAAAAAATCAGCGCGTCCTCGTCACCACGCTCACCAAGCGCATGTCCGAAGACCTCGCCAACTACTACACCGAAGTCGGCGTGCGCTGCCGCTACATGCACTCCGAAATCGAAACCCTGGAGCGCATCCGCCTGCTCCGCGACCTCCGCCGCGGCGAGTACGACGTCCTCATCGGCATCAACCTCCTCCGCGAAGGCCTCGACCTCCCGGAGGTTTCGCTCGTCGCAATTTTGGACGCCGACAAAGAAGGCTTCCTCCGCTCTCAGGGCTCGCTCATACAAACCATCGGTCGGGCTGCTCGCCACTTAGAAGGTAGAGCCATCCTGTACGCCGATAAAATGACCGACTCCATGCGCCGCGCCATCGACGAAACAGATCGTCGCCGCGAAAAACAGGAAGCCTACAACGAGGCCAACGGCATCACGCCGACGACGATCATCCGCGCTATCAACGACTCGCTCGCCTCCATCCTCAAAGCCGACTACGCCGACCTCACCGAAGACGCTGGCCTCGACACCCTCGACTTCACCACCCAGGCCGACCTCGACCTTTACATCAACAACCTCGAATCCGACATGCGCGAAGCCGCCAAGAAGTTTGAGTTCGAAAAAGCCGCCAAACTCCGCGACACCGTCAAAGAACTCCGCACCAAAGAGTTTTTGTTCAGCTAGAGTAGTGCGAACGATTATGGAGCAAAAATGCACGCGGATATATACAAGCGCGTCCTGAACGCGAAAGGTGTCCTCCAACGCGCTGAATACACGCTCAGAAAGAAGAACGACCTCGACATATCGGTTGCCCTTCTGCTGATGCACGACGCTGTAGAGCTACTAATGATCGCGGTAGTGGACCACGTCCAAGCTCCCGCGAATAAGAGAAGAGAGTTCCTTGACTTTTGGCCGGACATGAAGAAGGCGGGTCATACTGAGCCGCCGGATTTCATTGCTATGGATTCACTAAACAGACTTCGTGTCGCTCTAAAGCATAGCGGCAACATTCCTAACCCGCAAAATGTGTACGGTTTACTTCCCCGAGTAAAAGGCTTTTTCGAAAATGTTCTCAAACTGTATTGCGGACTGAACTATGCTGACATCTCCCTACTCGACGCGATTCCTGACCTTGAGGTGAAGGAAAGTATCCGAAGCTCGCGAGAACATTTCGGTAAAGGTAAGAAAATGGAAGCAATGGTTGACCTAGCGATCGCGAGGATGAAGGTAGAAAACCCGGCAAACTCACACCTTCCTTGGCTAAATCCTCCAGAAAGACCAACGATCTCATCTGAACTTCGAGAACTTGGGATACATAGGTATTTAGAGCAACTTCATTCGTTTCTTTCAGGTTGTACAGCTCTGACGAATGCACAAACCTTTGGATACGATCCATTCGAATATGGTGCGTTCAAGGGGATCATGCCCAATGTAGTTCGTTCTGCGGCCGGTACATATCAATCGCAGATTTGGCTGAGCTATGACTCCATGAGTCAAGAAGAGTTCGAAGTCTTAGTCTCGTTTCTGATAGATCACGCTATAAAACTCAGCGAATCCTACCAGCCAATACGTCCTCGTCCCCCACAAACGCCTCAAAGTCCCGACATAATTAGCGTCGCACAGTCATTAGGTGCCCACAAGTTCAGTCTCGCAAAGATCCCTTTGCGAAACTTTGCGTTCAACTTCGCGAACTTTGCGTCAGTGTTCTTGCTTCGTGCTGCGGGGCTAGAGTTCCAAGATGATCGGCATGATCAGCGGGCGACGATTGGCGTTTTTCTGAATGAACCGCTTCAGATCGCCGCGAATCTTGTCCTTCATCACGCCGTAGTCGCGGCGCTCTTCGGCGCTCGATTGCTCCAACGTCCTCACCACAATATCGCGCGCATTGCGCAGCAGTTCGGGGTCGTCGGCCGCGAACCCGCGCGTGGTGATCTCAGGCAGTCCTTCGACTTGGCCGGTGCGCTTGTTGATCGCGATGATCGGCAGGAATACGCCGTCCTCGCCCAGATGCTTGCGGTCGCGGATGACAGTGTCTTCAACCACGTCGGCGGTGGAGTTGTTGTCGATGCACACACGGCCGGTCGTGACTTTGCCCGTCTTGTTTGCGGACTTGGCGTCCAGTGTTAGCACATCGCCATCTTCGAGCAGCATGACCTTCTCGGGAATTCCAGTCGCGAGCGCAAGCTCGATGTGGCGCTTGAGGTGGCGATAGTCGCCGTGGATGGGAATGAAGAACTTTGGCTTCACCAGGTTGATCATCAGGCGAAGCTCTTCCTGCGAGCCGTGCCCCGACACATGAATCAAACCGTTGGTCCCGTCGTCGTGAATGACGCGAGCATCGCGGCGTTCCAGATGGTCGATCACGCGATAAATTTTCTTCTCATTGCCGGGAATGACGCGCGAAGAAAGCAGCACAGTGTCGTTCGGCTCGATCTTGGCGAATCTATGGTTGTCTACCGCCGCGCGCGAGAGCGCGGACATCGGCTCGCCCTGCGTTCCGGAGATCAAAATACACAGCTTCGACGCGGGCATGTCGCGAATCTGGTTGGGGTTGATGATCAGTCCCTGCGGCGGATCGAGATAGCCGAGGTCCTGCGCGATTTCCGTCGAGTTGTCCAGCGAACGGCCGATGATGGCGACCTTGCGCCCGTGCTTCTCCGCAAGCTCCATTGCGATGCGGATGCGGTGAATCGACGACGAGAAGCAGGAGAAGAAGAGCTTCTTCGGCGCGGCCGCGAATATGTCGTCGAGCCGCGGAATGACGGCTTTTTCACCCGGCGTAAAACCGGTGCGGTCGACGTTGGTCGAGTCCTGCAGCAGACAAAGCACGCCCTGCTTGCCGAGGTCGGCGAACGCCTGTAAGTCGAACGGATGACCATCTGGCGAAGATAGATCGACCTTGAAATCGCCAGTATGCAGCACGATGCCGACCGGAGTATGAATCGCCAACGAAACGCAATCCACCAGCGAATGCGTCACGCGAATCGGCATGACGCTGAACGGCCCCAGCGTGATGCGGCGGCCGGGAAGAATTTCGATCAGCTCCGCGTCGTCGAGCAGGCGATGTTCTTCGAGCTTGCCTTCGACGTACGCCAGCGTGAACTCCGTGCCATACACAGGCACGTTCAACTCGGAAAGGATCCAGGGAAGGCCGCCGATGTGGTCTTCGTGCCCGTGAGTGAGGACGATGGCGCGGACCATGCTGCGGTTCTCGATGAGGTAGGAGATGTCGGGCACGACGATATCGACGCCCAGCAACTCTTCTTCCGGAAACATGAGACCGGCGTCGATGACGATGATGTCGTCGCCATAGCGGAGGGCGAGGCAGTTCATGCCGAACTCGCCCAGTCCGCCAAGCGGAATGATTTGCAGTTTATCTAATGCCATGGACTTCCAGTCTACCGCAGTACAGACTGCTAAACATTTTCGGTCTCCGCGCTAGTCGTGAGACGGGAGCGGAAGGCAGTCCTCCTCCGAGGTCCGCGCTCGGGCTTCGCGGATGTGTCGCCCACCCACCATGCCGTGGATCGTCTTCCACACGCCGATGATAAAGAAGCACCAGCCGGCATTGCCAGCGGTTTCCGGTTGCAGCAGACGCGCGATCAGGCAGCAGAGCAGACCGATGCAGGCCATCCCAAAGTTGTCCCAAAAATACGTTAGCGTTAACGTCGTTTCAAGCGGGCTTAGGCGAAGAAGCGCTCGCTGACGCCACGCATTCAGGTAGAGCGCGGCGAAGCATAAGTAAATGCCCGCGAAGCCCAACCCGTATACGATCATGAGTTCTCGAGGCTGCGTGACGTTCGAGAAAACTGTCTCATGCCCCGGAGTTGCGGCGAGTTGCCCGGCAACCAGCGTGAAGAGGAATTTGAGAGGGTAAACATAGAACAACACCATGAAGAGAAGGGCGGAGTTAATAACAATGGTGCCCATATCGTGCAGGCCGAACCGACGAAAGAAGCGAAAGTGCTCCCACCACACCAGGATGAGAATCACGAAGCAGATGGCAAAGGGTACGAAGCCCAGCAGAATCTTGTGCAACTCGTCGTAGGTGTGCGGCACTTCGAGCGAAACGACGATCAGCGTGAGCGCGAAGCCAAAAACCACGTCGGAAAAACCGTCGATCCGCGACATTCTGAGGCCGCGCAGGCGGAAGCCGTCTTTGGCGATATGTTCGTGGAGGGTAGGCATGGCTTTGCACACAGCCTATCAGGGTTGACTGCGGTCGACACAGGGTCGCAAATGAATCAGCGCAGAATATCTTCCATTGCCGTCGAGAGGTCGGTCTTCTCGTCGCGATACTTCACGATGATCGGCGTGTAGACGCTGAGGCCGAGGCTCTTTCCCGGCTCTTTCGTAATGGCTCGCGAACCTGGAACGACGACCGCTCCGACAGGAATAATCAGTGGCATGTCGGCGGTGGCCCTGATGACCGCGTTGTTGGGCAAATCATAAACCGGCGTTCCGCGAGTGAGAATCACGCCTGCCGCCAGCACGGCGCGCGCGCGGACGATGGTGCCTTCGTAGACCCCGGTACTGCCGCCGATCAGCGCGTCGTCTTCAACGATGACCGGTGAAGCATTCACAGGTTCCAGCACTCCGCCAATTTGCGCGGCGGCGGAGAGATGCACGCGCTTTCCGATCTGCGCGCAGGACCCGACCAGCGCGTGCGAGTCCACCAGCGTTCCCTCCTCGATATACGCCCCGGTATTGACGTAGGCCGGTGGAACCACGACGACCCCCGCTGCAAGATACGCTCCAGCGCGCACGGCGCTACCACCGGTGACGATGCGAATGTTCTGCTCCGGCGTGAACCGACGCGTCGGAAAAGTGTGCTTGTCGACGCAGTGCAGCACGCCGCCTTCGGAATCGCCAACCGACTCAAGATGTCCAAGCCGGAAGCCGAGCAGGATGCCACGCTTCACCCACGCATTGACACGCCAGCCTGTGGGAGTTGTAGCGTCCGGCTCGGCGGAGCGCAGCGTGCCCGCTTCAAGTGCGTCGCGGAGTTGGCGAAAGGCGTCGAGAGCCTCACCGTTGCCGATGGCCGCAGGACCCTGTGCGAACCAGTGTTCGATCGATTGTTCGAGAGAGTTGGGTGATTTCATGAGTGAAGCGATTGTATCGGCTGCGCGCGCGACGGTTCGAGTCGCCAACTAGAACAGCTGCAGGTTCTCTTGTCGATCGTCGTGCAGCAGCCCCAACTCGCCCAGGACCGTTTCCAGCTTATGCCGTGTGGCTGCGGACACGGGAACCATCGGCAAGCGCATGCTCTCGTTGCCTCGGCCAAGCAGTGCCATGACGGCCTTGATGGGCGCCGGGCTGGGCTCGGTGAAGATAGTCTGCATGAAGTGGAAGTAGTGGCGATTGATCCCTCGCGCTGCGATCCAGTTGTCGTTCAGCGCGGAGGCGACCATCTGCGCCATCTGCTGCGGAATGGCGTTGGACGCCACAGAAATCAGGCCCATGCCGCCGACCGCGAGCGTGGGCAGCGCCAGCGCGTCGTCGCCGGAGAAAACGCGGAAAGCGCGCGGAGCCTGAGTGAGCAACTCGGTGATCTGCGCCATGTTTCCGCTGGACTCTTTGATGGCCACGATGTTGCGGATTTCCGCGAGCTGCAGCACGGTTTCCGGCTCCAGGTTCGCGCCCGTTCGGCCCGGGATGTTGTAGAGCATGATGGGCAGGTCTGTCGCTTCCGCAATCGCGCGGAAGTGCTCGTACTGGCCGCGCTGTCCGGGCTTGTTGTAGTACGGATTCGCCGTCAGGATGCCCGTCAAGCCAGTGACGCGCGCCAACTTTTTCGCGTTGGCGACGGCCTGGTGCGTTGCGTTGTGCGTCGCTCCGGCAAACACCGGAACGCGGCCCGCCGCGGCGGTGACCGTAACTTCAATGACGCGCAGCCATTCCGCTTCGGTGAGGGTCGCCGCTTCGCCTGTGCTCCCGCAAGGGATCAGCATTGAAATACCGTTGGCGATCTGCCAATTGACGGCCGCGTGCAGCGCGATTTCGTCGACGCCGCCGTCGGGGCGAAAAGGTGTGATGAGAGCGGTGCCGCAACCTTGCAGATTCATGCCGAACAGTAGTTTATCCCGATCTAAGCCCACTCGCCCGAGCGCATCAGCGGCTCGGTCGCGCCGTCTGTGGAGAGACCGTCGACGTTCATCGTCGGACCGCCGATCATCCAGTCCACATGGATCAGGCTCTCATTCGCGCCGAGCTTCGCCAGCTCTTCATTCGACATCTTTTCGCCGCCGATCAGGCACGTCGAATACGCCTGACCGAGCGCGACATGCGAAGCGGCGTTCTCGTCGAAAAGCGTATTCCAGAACAAAATTCCCGACTGCGCGATCGGCGAGCTGTGCGGGACCAACGCAACTTCGCCCAGTCTGCGCGCTCCGTCGTCGGCGGAGATCAGCTTGTTCAGCGCGGCCTCTCCGGCGGTCGCGGTCGCTTCAACAATGCTCCCATCCTTGAACGTGCAGCGAATATTTTCGATCAGCGTGCCCTGGTGTGAAAGCGGTTTTGATGCCGCGACGACCCCATGGACGCGATCCTTATGCGGCGTCGTAAAGCACTCCTCGGTCGGAATATTCGGCTGGCAATAAATGCCGTTTCCCGCAGTCGTTCCGCCGCCCGCCCACAGATGCTGGTCGGCCAAGCCAACTGTGAGGTCGGTCGCACCGTCGGGTGTGTGGAAGCGCAGCGCGTGAAAGCGGCGGGCGTTGAGAAAGTCAACGCGGCGCTTGAGGCCCTCACCATGTTCCTTCCATTGCGCGACCGGATCGGCGGACGTAATGCGCGAGGCGGAAAAAACCGCGTCCCAAAGCTTGCTGAGAGCGTCAGGCGCAGGGACATGCGGAAAAACCAGCGCCGCCCAAGCCGGTGTAGCACAAGCCACGATGGTCCAATTGATTTCGTGGCGCGTGATCAACTCCATGGCCGGCTTCGACGCTTTAGAGGCGGCAATATTCGCGCGCGAAACTTTCTCGGGGTCCTGCTGCGCGAGCAACGCGGGATTCGCGCCCGTGATGCCCATGCGCGCGGCTCCGCTGCGAAAGGCCGTGGCGATCGCGTCCTGTAGCCATTGCGGCGCGTAGTCGAAGCTGTCGTCGGGAGCGTGCCGGTAGCGCGCCAGCGTCGTTTCGTCGTCGGCAAAAAACGTCGTCACGAGTTTCGCCTCAGCGCGGTACGCATGTTCGGTGACCCGTCGCACCAGCGGAAGCGCCTCCGTCGGCGCGGTGAGAACAAGTTCCTGGCCCGCTTGCAAACCCAGCCCGATGCGTATGGAAACCTCAGCCAGGCGGTCGAGTTTTTGGTCGAAGGAGAGGGAAGCGAAGGCGTCGTTGGGGGTCGATGCAGAACTCATACTGTCAGTTTATCTCTCTACAACTGTGGAAACACGTCATGGAAGTCGTACACGCCGGTACGACTCGAAAGCCACTCCGCCGCGCGCACCGCGCCTTCCGCAAACGGGCGCCGCGTGTGCGACTCGTGCGTCAGCAGCAGCTTGTCGCCGTGCCCGTCGGCTTCCAGAATATGCAGGCCCACGGCCTCTCCATGGCGAATCGAATTAATCGGCACATCATCCAGGTCTGCGGCCCTGCGCACCACGTCGCGCAGCGTGAGCGCGGTGCCCGAGGGCGCATCGAGCTTGGTGATGTGGTGCGTTTCCGAGATTGAAAACTTGTACCCCGCATGTTTCAACTCCATCGTCATCGTCTCCGCAAGTTTCAGCATGTGCTGCACGCCGATGGAAAAATTCGTACTGTATAGCAACGCCGCGCCCTTACGCTCGGCCAGCGAGCGCATGTCCGAAAGCTTGTCGTACCACCCGGTCGTGCCAACCACCATCTTCGCGCCATTGGCCAGACACGCGCGCATGTTAGGCACGACGGCGTCGGGCGTGGTGAAGTCGATGACCGCATCGAAACCGACGACGAACGGCGGCGTCAGCGCGGAGGCGCCCGGGTTTTCTTTCGCGTCGAGCACGTGGACGCTGTGACCACGCTCAGCCGCCACATCCGCCACCAGTTTGCCGGTCTTGCCTTGTCCGAGAATGAGGATGCGCATGTATGGATCTCCTAGGCGGTGACAGCCCGCGCTTCTAAGTCGAAAACTGTCTCGTCGGGAGCGGAAAAGAACTTCCTGTGCAGCGAGCGCACAGCTTCCTCAACATCCTGCTCGTCGATCATGAAGCTCATGTTGATCTCGCTCGCGCCTTGCGAAATCATACGCAGGTTGACGTGTTGCACCGCCGTAAAAACTTGCGCGGCGATGCCCGCATGGCCGCGAATGTCTTCGCCAACCAAGCAGATCAATGCTTTCGCGCCTTCATATTGCACGTCGGCAATCTGGCGAAGTTCTTCGCAAATCGGCTGTAGCGCTTCATTCGAATCCACCGTGACCGAAATCGAAACCTCCGAAGTGGACACCATATCGATCGCGCACCTGTGCTTATCGAACACGTCGAAGACCGCTTTCAGAAAGCCATGCGCCAGCAACATCCGGCTGGCCACGATATCGATGATCGTCAGCCGCCTCTTCACGGCGATCGACTTAAACGGACTTGAGCACCGCGCGGGCACGGCCGTAATTTTTGTGCCTTCATTCTCAGGGTTGCGGCTATTGAGCACCCACACCGGAATGTTCTTCTGCACTGCCGGCAGGATCGTCGCGGGGTGCAACACCTTCGCGCCGAAGTAGGCCAGTTCAGCCGCCTCTTCAAAGCTGATCGTCTTCACGCGCAGCGCGTCGGGGCAGATGCGCGGGTCCGCCGTCATAATACCGTTCACGTCGGTCCAAATCTCAATCGCACCCGCGTGCAGGCCGCCGCCGACCAGCGCTGCCGTGTAGTCCGAACCACCACGGCCCAGGGTCGTAGTCGTGCCTTCAGGCGTCGACGCAATGAAGCCGCCCATCACCGGAATTTTGCCGTCATCCACCATCGGCAGCACGAACTCTGTCAGCGCCGCCTCGATGGCCCGCTCGTTCGGCGCGGCCTTGCCGTGAGTGTTGTTGGTAAACATGCAGGTGCGCGCGTCGACGTAGACGCCCGCCATCCCATGCTCTTGAAACGCCGCAGCCACCATC
>JBBRCA010000070.1:0-14245 GCA_038205325.1 Terriglobales bacterium
GGGCCGACCGATGACGAAGGCATCAACAATTTGCGCGAGCGGCAGACGCGGAATTTTCTGGCGACTTTGTTTTTGAGCCAGGGCGTGCCGATGCTGGGGGCAGGCGATGAGATTGCGCGCTCGCAACAGGGCAACAATAACTGCTACTGCCAAGACAATGAATTGACGTGGCACGATTGGAACCTCGATGTTCCGCGCAAAAGGCTGCTGGAGTTTACATCGCGGCTGATCGCGTTGCGGCGGGACCATCCGAATTTACATCGCAGAAAATTCTTTCAGGACCGCAAGATTCGTGGCTCGGTGGTGCGGGACGTGGCGTGGTTTGGCCCGGACGGCAACGAACTTTCCGACGAGCATTGGACCACGGAGTGGAACCGCTCTTTTGCCGTGATGCTGAACGGCAAGACGATGGACGTGATGGATGAAGATGGCGCGATGGTGATCGACGACAGCTTTTTGATGTTGATGAACGCGTCGGACCAAGGGGTGGAGTACACGCTGCCGCCCGCGCCCGATAAAACGCCGTGGCGGCAGGTGATGGATACGGAGAGTCTCGACAATCCGTTTTGCGAGGCGGAGGTTGGGGAAAAGGTGATCGTGGGTGGCCGCGCTGTGCGGCTGTTTACCGATGGCACCGCTGCTGTGGCCGATACGCCTGCGAGGCATAAACCGGCGAAGACGCTCTAGATAGAGATGATGGCTTCGTAGGCGGCGATTTGCGCGAGGCTGAAGGCGTGCATGTCAGCGCCGGATTGCGCGGCTTTATACCAGGCTACGAGCCATTCTAGGGCGGTTTCGAGATTGAGATGGGGTCGCCAGTTGAGTTCGGCGCGGGCGCGACTGGCGTCGAGTTTGAGGAAGCTGGCTTCGTGGACGCCGGGGTCGGGGTCTAGGACCGTGGTGGCATTGTCGCCCCAGAGTTTCGTCATGCGTTCCGCGATCCAGCCGACCGGTTGGGCATCGTCTTCGGTGGGGCCGAAGTTGAAGGCGGTGGCGTAGCGGGGGTCGAGTGTCAGGAGATGTTCGGCGAGCAGGATGTAGCCGTGGAGCGGTTCGAGGACGTGCTGCCAGGGGCGGATGGCGTGGGGGCGGCGCATGCGGACAGGGTCGCCGGAGAGGAAGCCGCGGATGAGGTCGGGGAGGAGGCGGTCGGTGGACCAGTCGCCTCCGCCGATGACGTTACCCGCGCGGGCGGTGGCGACGGCGGTGCGGTGTGTGGCTAGTTTGGCAACAGGGAAATAGCTTTGGCGGAAGGCTGCGGAGACGATTTCGGCGCAGGCTTTGGAGCTGGAGTAGGGGTCGTAGCCGCCGAGAGGGTCGGTTTCGCGGTAGGCGTGGAGGGGGTCTTCGATGTTCTCGTAGCACTTATCGGTTGTGACGCAGACGACGGCGCGGACGCTGGGTGTGCGCCGGATGGTGTCGAGCACGCGGGCGGTTCCTATGATGTTGGTTTCGTAGGTGCCGATGGGGTCTTCGTAGCTGTAGCGGACGAGGGGCTGCGCGGCGAGGTGGAAGACGACTTCCGGGGCGAAGTCGCGCAGTGCGGGATCGAGCGTGGCGGGGTCGCGGATGTCGCCGCGGATGTCTTCCAAGGCGCGAGAGATTTTGGCTTGGGTGAAGAGGTTGGGATCGGTCGAGGGATCGAGCGCGTAGCCGCGCACGATGGCGCCTTTGGAGGCGAGCCAGAGGGCGAGCCAGCCGCCTTTGAAGCCGGTGTGACCAGTGAGGAAGACGCGGCGGTTGCGCCAGGGGTTGCGGGTCATTGGAAGTGTTCTCGAAGGGGGTTCAACCGGGAAGTGATGCATGGAGTCGCAATGAATGCTTGGTTGGAAACTTAGCTCAGCAGCGGTGTGAACGACAGAGAAAGACGAGCAGCGACATTTCGCAAGCGAACGTCCTTGGTCCACAACGACGTGTTCGGGACTATCTGGGCGGAAGCGAGAAGGTGCGCATCGATGTATCCAATTCCCAATCCGTGAATGCGGCGTAGCGAAACAAAATGCAACACCTCGTGGTCTTCGGCGATCGTAACCGAGGGCAAACTGGAAAGATGATCCAATGTTTTCAGACGTGGCTTTAGACTTCCCATTGCCAACTCTCCGACAACGAGAGGGTGCGTCAACACTAACCCCTGACGAAGCAGCGCATCCAGGCGCGGATCCGCGAGGCGCATGTGGTCGATCCAGATCGATGTGTCGACGAGGATCATTTCGCGGGTCGGCGGCGCGGTATTCTCTTCAAGCCCGGCATGGTTCCGCCCAACCGCGCCAGTCGCCGCGCGGCTTCGCGCTCGACTAAAGCACGCAGCGCTTCTCGAATCAGGGCCGACTTTTCCTTCAAGCCGGTGTAGGACATGGCTTTCGCCACCAGTTCATCGTCCAAAGCAAGAGTGGTTCGCATCCCAATACCTCTGCATCCAATGTAGCATCGAATGATGCTCAATGTCGTGCCTACCAGGTTTTCCAGGGGGCTTTGCCTTGGCTCCAAAGGTCTTCGAGGTGGCTCTTATCGCGGAGGGTGTCCATGGCTTGCCAGAAGCCGTGGTGGAAGAAGGCGTGGACCTGACCTTCGGAGACCAATCGCTCCATCGGCTCGCGCTCGAACATTTGCGCGTCGTCGCTGATGGTGTCGATGACCTTTGGTGAGAGGACGAAGAAGCCGCCGTTGATCCATCCGCCCTCGTCGTGCGGCTTTTCCTGGAAGGAATAAATTTGCGTGTCACGCAGGCCTAGCGCGCCGAAGCGAGCGACAGGCTGCACGCTGGTGAGAGTGGCGAGCTTGCCGTGCGCGCGGTGGAAGGCGATGGAGGCCGTGATGTCCACATCGGCGAGGCCGTCGCCGTAGGTCATACAAAAAGCGTGCTCGCCTTCGAGGTATTTTGCGACGCGGCGCAGGCGGCCGCCAGTGCCGGTCGAGTCGCCGGTATCGACGAGCGTGACGCGCCAAGGCTCGGCTTCGGAGTTGTGCACGGTCATCTTGTTTTCATGCATGTCGAAGGTGACGTCCGAAGTGTGCAGGAAGTAGTTGGCGAAGAATTCCTTGATGATGTAGCCCTTGTAGCCGCAGCAGATGATGAAATCGTTGATGCCGTGCTGCGAATAGATTTTGAGGATGTGCCAAAGGATGGGGCGGCCGCCGATTTCGACCATCGGCTTGGGGCGGAGCGAGGTCTCTTCCGAAATGCGTGTGCCGAGGCCACCGGCGAGAATGACAGCTTTCATGTGGAGATTCCTTATGTCGGGGTGCTCGCTGTGTCCGTTCCATGATAACCGTGCGGAGTCCCGGCGGTCGGATGGGTCGGACTTTCAGTCCTCCGGGGTATATTGGCCCGTTACCCGGTCCGTTGACCCGGGCTGGTGTGACACGCGCCGTTGGCGCTATTGTGCCGTACTTTTCGTTAGCCTCATACTTGGTATCCTGTTCATATGAGTGATCGGTCTGAGCAGTTGCGGCGACAAATTCTTGAGCTCACGGCCGAGTTTCACGCTGAGGCGTTTCCGGCGCGGACGTTCGTTGCCGGAGAGTCGGTGGTCCAGGTTTCGGGAAAAGTGATCGACGCGGCGGACATGAGCGCGGTGGTGGATTCGGCGTTGGATGGATGGTTTACGACGGGGCGCTGGGCAAAGGAATTTGAGCGTAAACTGGCGCGGTTTGTGGGCGTGCGCTCGGCGAGCCTGGTTAACTCCGGATCGAGCGCGAACCTGGTTGCGTTGAGCGCGCTGACTTCGCCGAAGCTGGGTGCGCGGCAGTTGAAGCCCGGGGATGAAGTCATTACCGTGGCGGCGGGATTTCCGACCACGGTGAATCCGATTTTTCAGAACCGGCTGGTGCCGGTGTTCGTGGATGTGACGCTGCCGACGTATGAGATCGATGTTACGAAGTTAGAACAGGCCCGCAGCGAGAAAACGCGCGCGGTGATGATGGCGCACACGCTGGGAAATGTTTTCAATCTGGATGCGGTGACGGCGTTTTGTCGCAAGCACAAGCTGTGGCTGATTGAAGATTGCTGCGATGCGCTGGGTTCGACGTACAAGGGCCGGAATGTGGGAACGTTCGGCGATATTGCGACGGTGAGCTTTTATCCCGCGCACCACATTACGATGGGCGAGGGTGGGGCGGTGCTGACCGATAAGCCGCAGTTGCAGGTGCTGATCGACAGCTTTCGCGACTGGGGGCGCGACTGCTGGTGCGACCCCGGCAAGGACAATACGTGCGGGAAAAGATTCGACTGGCAGCTTGGGAGTTTGCCGTGCGGGTACGACCATAAGTACACCTACTCGCATGTGGGCTACAACCTGAAGGCGACCGATATGCAGGCCGCGTTGGGCGTGAGCCAAATGGACAAGCTGCCGGAGTTTATTGCGCGACGCAAGGCAAACTTTGCGTATTTGAAAAATGCGTTGCAGCCGCTGGCGGAGTATTTGCAGTTGCCGGAGGCGGGAGAGGGTTCCGATCCGAGCTGGTTTGGGTTTCCGATTGGCGTGAAGGCCGACGCTCCGTTTACACGCGACCAATTGACGCAGGCGCTCGAGGCCAGGAAGATTGGGACGCGACTTTTGTTCGCGGGGAACTTGTCGCGGCAGCCTGCGTATGAGGGGTGGGAGTACCGCGTTTCCGGGGAGCTAAGGAATACGGATTATGTGATGAACAGCGTGTTCTGGATTGGCGTGTTTCCGGGGTTGAACAACGACATGCTGGACTTCATTGTGAAGACGGCGATGGAGTTTGTGGAGCAGGCGAAGAGTGGGTTGAAGGTGGTTTAGCGTTTGTGCGTGGGCGGGGAAAGTGCCTTGACGCAAAGTACGCGAAGTTTAAGCGCGAAGTTTCGCGAGTGGGATGCGGAGCCAGTCTCTGAAGACACGCGATCCATGTGAGATTGCGTTCGTGGCGTCGCTGGTTTCGGGAGCGCGGGCGTGGGGCGAACGGTGGATCTGACCCTGCGAAGCGCAAGGCGGTGTCGATGGATAGGCTTAATCTAGTGGGGGACCAAAACGGCGCAAAGTTGTCAGCGCAGTTCCCTGTCGGCTGATTTCAACCCAGCGAACTGAATGCAGGTCTCTCCGCTCGCTGCGCTCGGTCGAGATGACAGTTATTCAGGACGGTCGAAATCACAAGGTGCGGAGGCGTCGCGCTTCAGGCTTAGCTGGCACCGGTGACCAGATTGACAAATGCCGAGTGGCCTTTTTTGGTTGCGATGCTGAGAGCCGATTCATTTTTACTGTTGAGTGAGTCAGTCCGCGCTCCTCTTTGGATGAGCAGGCGGCCCAGGGGGACAGCACCTTCTACCGCCGCGAGCATGAGGAGCGACCAGCCGTTGGAGTTGGTGAGGTTGGGGTCGAGGTGCTGGTCGAGTGCGGTGCGCAGGGCTTCTGCGTCGCCGCGTTTGATGAGGGTTTGGGCCGCGCGATAGGAGATAGGTGAGGAGAGGGACATAGGCTACTCCGCTAATGTTTCTGAAAGCTACTCTTATTGTTTTGGAAGCTACTCTGCAAGATGTTGGGGCTTGGCTCCGAAGCCGGGGCCGAAGTAGAAGCGCTCGACGACCATGCAGAAGATGTGTTCGAGGGCGAGGTGGGACTCCTGGATGTTCATCGTCGTGTCCGAAGGGACGATGACATTGATGTCGGCGAGCGAGGTCATGGCGCCGCCCTTATTGCCGGTGTAAGCGATGGTGTGGAGGCCCATCTTGCGCGCGAGGGTAAGAGCGCGGAGGCAGTTCTTCGAGTTGCCGCTGGTGGAGATGGCGAGCAGCACGTCGCCTTCGATGCCGAGGGCTTCGACCTGGCGTTCGAAGACGTTGTCGTAGCTGGAGTCGTTGCCGATGGCGGTGAGGATGCTGGTGTCGGTGGTGAGGGCGATGGCGCGCAGCGCGGGGCGGTCGACGGTGAGGCGGGAGACGAATTCGGCGACGAGATGTTGCGCGTCCGCCGCGGAACCGCCGTTGCCGCAGACGAGGAGCTTCTTGCCAGCCTTCATGGCGGCGGCGGTGAGTTCGGCGGCGTTGAGGACGGCGTCGTGGATTGTGTCGTCGGCAAGAACTGCGGAGAGGGTGGCGATGGATTGAGTAAGTTGGCGGCGGATGAGGTCCTTCACGGGGCGACTCCTAGGGATGAACACGCAACGCAACGACGAATACGGGGGTCCTTCGCCTTCAGCTCAGGATGACGACGAAAAAACAAACAACTGCAACAGGAACAGCAAAAGCAGATTCCCTTCAGGAATGACAAAAAGAAAGCAAGAGCGACTGCAAAGGCTAAGCAACTGCAGGGCTATTTTGACTCTGCCGGTTCGGTCTTCGCTTCGTTCATCGCGGTGTTGGCTGCGATGAGACCGATGTCGGTGTAGCGGTTGTGAGGGTTCCAGAGTTGCCAGCCGTCGGTGTGGGCGTCTGCGGCGGCGCGGGTTTGCGCGGTGACCTGCACGGGGCCATAGACCAATCCACCGAAGGCGTAATCGCGAAACGCCTGTAGCCACGGGCGAAACTTCTTAGGGTTTGTGTGGGTGCGCTGTACGGACTTGTCCAACGTGAGCTTGATGGTGGCGTAGATATCTTCGGTATTGGCCATGGGTTTGGGGTGGCCGGGAATGCCGAACTTGAAGCCCGAAGGATAGAGCATGGGGCACGCGTAATCGACGATCTTCATCACTTCGTCAAGCTGCTGACCGATGCCGGTGTCGTTGGTGTTCCAGGAGACGTATCCGAAAATGTCGGCGGACTGAAAGACGTTGTACGGCGCGAGCGCGGTGTGGGCGTCGCGAAGGAAGCCGGCGATGGTGGCGACGCGGCCGGCTTCGTCGGTGGGGCCGTGGAACTTCATCTTGGTGGCGGCGTCGGGGAAACGCACGTAGTCATACTGGACCTCATCGAAGCCTGCTTTGGCCGCTTCGACGCCGATGGCGATGTTGTACGCACGAACTTCGGGCTGGGTCGGGTCGGCCCAGCCGAGATGCTCACGGTCTTTGAATAACGCACCATTGGCGAGATGGATGGCGAGGTCGGGGCGGCCGGTGGCGAGCGGATCGTCCTTGAAGGTGACGATGCGGGCGATCATGTAGATGCCCTGTCCGTGACCCGCGTTGGTGAGGTCGCGCAGCGAATGGATGGTGGTGAGTTTGCGCGCGCCGATGGTTTTCGCGAGCGCAATGTCGCTGGGATAGACGAGCATTCCGTGGTCGCTTTTGATGTTGATGACGAGCGCGTTGGCGCCACCGTGCTGAATGATGTTGCGCGCCGCGTCTCGAATGGGGGCCGACGCGACCCCGTATTCCGACAGGTAAAGCGCCTTTACCGTGAAAGGCGTCAGCGCAAGATTGCCATTGTTCTTGGAAGTGTCGCCGGTGGGGAACGTCGCGGCCTTATAGCCCGGCGCGCGGGCCATGATCGCCTGCGTGTTTGCGGGGATGGAATAATGTCCTCCGGCGTCGAGCGGCAACACGCTGCCGTTGATGGTGACGGTCGCATCGGGAATGGGTTTTTGTGTGGAGGCATCGATGATGTGGGCGTCGATGGAATTTGTAGTCTGCGCGACGGCTGTTGTTGCTAGAACGGACGCTGCGAAAACGGTGAGAAGTGCGGTGCGGGAAGCGGTAGAAAATACGTTATTCATGACCTGCCTCTGACTGATTTCCTTCAGGGTGAGCTTGAGCGTCGCGCAGCAAGCCTTCGAAAGCCGTACCGTGTGCGTAGTTGGGGACGGGGATGCGGTGGATTGAAAAAGGGTCGTCCCCCGGGCGAGCGACACCGCCCGCGTAACCGAACGCCGCGATATATCCGGCGCGCGCGGCAGCGGCTTCGAGGTCGGCGTCGAGAATTCCATAGGGCCACGCGAGCAGAGTAATGTGCGTCCCGAGTTGCGCGTCGAGCTTTTCGCGGGAACGTGTGAGCTGAGTATTTACGAAGGCAATATAGTCCGCCGGGGTGCGCTTCGCTTTGTCTTTACGGAAGTCGGGATGCCAGTATGTGTGCGACTGAATATCGACTAGGCCGGACGCCTTCATTTCCTTGAGCTGGTCCCATGTGAGCGCATAGGGCGCATTGGAAATCGCGGATGGATAGATGAAAAGTGTTACCGGCGTCCGGCGTTGTTTGATGATCGGAAACAAAATTGTATAGACCGACTTGTGCCCGTCATCGACCGTGATAGCGATGATTGGCGTTGCCGATGGCGGAGTTTTGCGGTGCACAATTTCTGTGATGCGTGAAAGCGGGACGATGGTGAACTGGTGCGCGGCGAGGAAGTCGAGTTGCGACTCGAAGACCGCCGTGGTCACCGTCGTTGAAGCAGGCGTCGTGGGGTCGAAGCGGTGGTAAGCGAGGACCGGCATACCGGCAGCCTGCGGCGCTTGGGCGCGGATTCCGGAGGTGACGAGCAGCAAGAGGGGGAGAAGTCCGCATTGGGAAGTTTTAGAAAAGCGGTGCATTGTGGCCTTGAATTCAGGACGAGTTCCTTGCCTAGAGTACGTGGTTTGAAACTTTGGCGCTGTATAGATTTTGGAGGTGGCGCGGTTGCCAATAGCGCCGGACAGTTGCGAGGCGACGCTAGCGCGTCGATGGCCTGTAGTGCCCCCATCATTCGCAGATGCGATGCCCGCGCGCTACACGCGTGACTGAGATTACCGGGCTTCGACTTATATTGACCAATTTCCTAAGACCGCTTGCGACCGGCCACAAATACAGGAAGGGACGTTTAGGCGACCTTCCTGTATTTAGACTGAATTATTTTGCGGCCTTCTTGCGACGCTCGTCCCAGCGGCGCTTCATGGCTTCGGAAATGCGCCTGCGGCCTTCGGGGCTCAATTGTCGTTTCGTGGTCTTGGCGGCCTTTGCAGGCTTGGTGGCATTCTTGCTTCCCTTGGGTCGACCGCGACGCCCAGTTTTGGGGGCTGACGAAGCCCCTCCGGATGAAGTGGAAAGACCCGCAAGGGTGGCCCTTACTTCGTGAAGCTTTGCAATCTCTGCATCGATGTCTGCGAGAATACGACGAACGTCCATAATTTGTCCATATCAAACCGGTGAGGGTGTATTTAGAAAACTCAACTAACTTCTAACTCACTCAAAGAACAATACACAATTGCACTAAGAAGAGCAACTCTAGTTCCTACAGATGCGGCATTTTGAGGTAGCACTGTAGGTTCAGAAGTTTCGATTAAATCTTTGATATTCCCTCCAAACTGAGCCCCGGCGTTTCACAGCCATTGACGGCCCGACTGAAGTCATACTTTTCGTCAGCCGTGACTTAATGGAGGATTCTTAGAGGAACAAATTCGGCGCGCCAAACACAGGATGGGGCGTCAGTAACCAATTTCCCCGGAAACACCTGCTGGTAGACTTTTAGAAGATGCGTTCTATCCCTTTACGCCTGTGGCTGCTGGCGCTCGTCTCAGCGATCTTACAGGCCCTCCCTTTCGCGCTCGCAGGTCCCGTGCCGTCGTGGCGCAGGGTTTTCTGCTGGTTCGCGCTCACGCCTTTAATCGCGGCTATGTTGACTAAAAGCTGCGTGGGCACTGCGCTTCGGCCTGTACAGACCGCGTTGCTGGGATATTGTTCCGGCATTGTGTGGTACCTCGCCAATTGCTATTGGATCTACCAGACCATGCACACCTATGGCGATTTGCCCAAGGCCGCTGCTTATGGAATTCTTTTGCTCTTTTCTTTGTATGTGGCCCTCTATCACGCGCTGTACGGGTGGTGTATCGGTTGGTTACTCCAAAAATGGTCACGACAGGCAGTTTTGTGTCTTGCGCCGTTTGTTTGGGTCGCGGTTGAGCTTGCTCGCGCTCGCATCACCGGCTTTCCGTGGGATCTGCTTGGTTACACGCAGGTCGACAATCTGACCACCTCGCGGCTAGCGCTCTGGATGGGGGTGATGGGGCTCTCGTTTCTGGTCGCGATGGTGAACAGTCTCTGGCTGATGCGCGGAACGGGCGACCGCAGTAGAAACGCGATGCTTTGGCCGGGCGTTGCAATTGTCTTTGTTGCACTTGCGACTTATTTTGGATCACATCCGTTGACTACGCAGAGATCTGACGTGGACTCCACTGCAGTCCTCCTCCAGGAAAATCTGAAGGTCGGTGCGGAAGCGACTGGGCCGCCGGAGACGAAGGAGCAGATGTTGGCGGCGTTCGACGAGCTCAGCCTGCACCCAGCCGCAGTGCCACTTTCGCCCGATGGTTCGCCCGCAATTCCAGTCGCGCTGCTGGCGGTGAGACCCAGGATCATCGCGTGGCCGGAAGCCCCGGCGGATTTCTTCGACGCCGACCCAGTGTTCCGGCAGAGCATGGGCGCTCTCGCCCTTATCTCTAAAACACCGGTCATCGTCGATGATGTCACCCGCGCGTCGCGTAGCCCTGAAGGCCACTACAGCGAATACAATTCTGCGGCGCTTTTTCTGTCCAATGGGAGCTATGGAGGGCGCTACGACAAGATGCGTCTGGTGCCGTTTGGCGAATATACGCCTTACAAGTCGCTGTTCTTCTTCGCCGGCCATTTACTCGACAACTTACCATTTGTGCCCGGACTAGAGCGCAGGATATTTACGGCAGAGGGCAAACGCTATGGGGTTTTTATCTGCTACGAATCTATCTTTGGCGATGATATTCGACGCTTCGCCGGTGACGGAGCGCAGGTGCTCGTGAATATTTCCGACGATGGATGGTATGGCGACAGCAGCGCTCCGTGGGAGCATCTCGACATGGTGAGGATGCGAGCTATCGAGAACGACCGCTGGGTTCTTCGCGCCACAAATACCGGCATTACCGCATCTATCGACCCCTTTGGCCGTGTTACGGCGGCCATTCCGCGCCACGTTCGTGGATCGATGCTGGCTGGATTTTCGTATCGCGACGGCAGAACCTTTTACACGCGCTTCGGAGACTGGTTCGGCTGGGTCTGCGTGATGGTGTCCGTTGTCGGGCTGGGACTCGGCTTTACGCGGAGAAGGGAAGTACACTAAATATATGCTGAGCGACTTTGAATTTGAGTACTCCCCAATACGTGACAAGGTGCGCGATCTACGGGGGTATCTTTGACTCGTCACGCCTAAAAAAAGAATTGGCCGTCGTGGAAGAGAAAATCGCCGACCCAAGTGTGTGGGCCGACGGTGCGAAGTCGCAACCGCTTATGCGCGAGCGTAAGCGTTTGGAGTTGCAACTAACCGATGACGCTGAACTCGCGCGTCGCAGCGACGACATTCAAGCCTATCTGGAACTGTTACGCGAAGGCGAGACTTCGGTTGAAGCTGACTTGAGGCGCGAGATCGATTCGCTTGTGCAGTTTTCCGAAGCGCTCGAATCGCGCACCATGCTGTCGGAAGAAAACGACACGCTGAACGCCATCGTTACGGTGCATCCCGGCGCGGGTGGAACGGAGAGCCAGGACTGGGCCGAGATGCTGATGCGCATGTACCTACGCTGGGCGGAGCGCCAGGGCTTCAAGACCGAGATCAATGAAATTCAAGACGGCGACGAGGCTGGCATTAAGTCCGCGACGTTCACCATTACGGGCGACTTCGCATTCGGTTTGCTAGGCGGTGAAACGGGTGTGCATCGGCTTGTACGCCTCTCGCCTTTCGACCAGGCCAAGCGGCGTCACACGAGTTTTGCCAGCGTATTTGTAAGCCCGGAAATCGACGACTCCATCGTCATCGACATCAAGCCCGACGACCTGCGCATCGACACCTATCGCTCCGGCGGTAAGGGCGGGCAGCACGTCAATACTACCGACTCCGCCGTGCGTATTACGCATCTTCCGACAGGAATAGTTGCGGGCTGCCAGAACGAGCGTTCACAGCACAAAAACAAAGACAAGGCGATGAAGATGCTGCGCTCGCGGCTGTACGAATACGAACTCGACAAGAAGAAAGCGATCAGCCGTAAGCTTGAAGATACGAAACTGGAAATCAATTTTGGTTCGCAGATTCGCAGCTACGTGCTACAGCCGTACCGCATGGCGAAAGACCTGCGGACGCGTGTAGAAGTTGGCGATGTGGACAAGGTGCTCGACGGATATCTAGAGCCGTTTATTCGCGGCTATTTAAAACTGCGCAGAGAGGGCGGCGTTCCGGTCGCCGTGGTGGACGATGATGAGTAATTCGGCGTGTGGAGGTTCAGTCGCCAGTTTCGGGTTTCCAGTTACGAAGTGAAGCTATCGGTGGTTTCGCCAGTTAGCTGTTCTTGCCTTCGAGCCAGCGGTGCAGCCAACTGATGTGCAGGTCAAGTCGCAACGCGGTGTAACTCAAAACCTCGTGAGTGGTGCGCTTGGCGGCGTCGTAATCGTCGATGTTGCCAAGTCGCGCACGGGGAGAGGTGTAAACGTCAAGGCCCGCGCGACGGCATAACTCGGCGATACGGAACAAATGCGTGCCGTCGCTGACGACGACAATATGCGCGAGGTGCATGCGCTGGGCGATTGCGGCGAGGCGCTGGACCTGCTGCTCCGTATCGATGGAATAGGTTTCGGCGACGATCTTGTTGTACGGAACGCCATTGGCGAGCAAATAATCGCGTCCAACTCCGCCTTCCGTCTTGCCTGAATCCTTATCGGCACCGCCGCCGAGAGTGATGACAATCGGCGCAATTTGCATTCTGTAGAGTGAGACCGCTTTGTCGAGCCGAGCGTGAAACACAGGGGATGGGCGGCCTGCGTATTCGGCGGCGCCGAAGACGGCGATGGCGTCGGCGGGCTTGGCATCGTCGCGGTTCGCGACCGCTTGAATTCGGCTGTAGACCCAGCCAAACCATAGTGCCGACAGCAGCAAAAGAATGCCGCATAGACGTACCAAAAGATGCCGCTTGCGGGGAGGTTTGACTACGACGGCTGCGGCGTCATCGGGTGTGATTTCGGGTACCATGGTTCGATTGTGATGCTTCAGTATGCCGCGAGACTTGTGCCAACGCCAAATCTTGTTTACGGCAGCGGCTTAATGTTGCAACGCGAGCGCAATCTCGTGGGTCGGAATGGCGCCCTCGCGGACGATCATCCAGGAGTTGGGGCCGCCGCTGAGGTCGACGATGGTGGTTGCGGTGGTGCGCGAGGTCGGGCCGCCATCGATGATGAGCGGAATTTTGTCCCCGAACTGTTCGAGCACGGACTTCGCGTAGGTACACTCCGCTGCGCCGCTCAGGTTGGCGGAGGTTGCGGTAATGGGCAGGCCAAGTCTCGCGACCACCGCCCGGCAGATTGCGGTCTCTGGAACGCGTAGCGCGACGTTGCCGGTGTTGGCCGTGACGCGCAGCGGGAGCTTGCTGCCCGCCTTGACAATGATGGTCAGCGGACCCGGCCAAAAGCGCTCAGCGAGCTTGTCGAATGTCATGTCGATGCCGCGGGCGAGATCGTAGGCTTGCGAGACATCGGCGATCAGCAGCGAGAGCGGCTTGTGGCGCGCCCGCGTTTTGAGCTCGTAGATGCGGTCTACGGCGCGCAGATTTACCGGGTCCACGGCGAGGCCGTAGAACGTATCGGTGGGCAGCGCGGCCACATTGCCGGAGTTGAGGCATTCGACCACGCGGGCGATCAGCGCGGGTTCGGGATCGTCGGGATCGATGCGGAGGATTTCGGTGGTCATGCGATATGTTGGCGGCCTCAGACTGCTGCATCGCTTATAGTACGTCGGTCTGACGACAATGCGTAAACTTGAGGAGCGCATGAAACTGCTTCCGACCATCACGAGTCGCACCAATGATCGCGTCAAGGCTCTGCGCGCGGCTTCGGGCGGGGATGCTTCCGAGCCAAGCGATTTGCTGGCCATCGAGGGCGTGACCTTGATCGCGGAGGCGATGCGGTCCGGCGTTCGGTTCGATACGGTGTTTGTGCGCGAGGGCAGCGAGGATGTACTGCGACGGTCGTCGCTGGCTAGGCTGGAAGCGGCGAGTTGGGCGGGCTTGAGCAAGGATGTGTTTGCGAGCGCTGTGGACACCGCTTCGCCGCAGGGAATCGCGGCACTGATTGCGATTCCGGAGCTTGTGGCGATGGACTTCGCTAAAAATGTGGGCGTTGTGCTGATGGTCGAATCGCTACAGGACCCGGGCAATCTTGGCACGCTGCTGAGATCGGCGGAAGCGTTTGGCGTGAAGCAGGTTTTCGTGACGCACGATACTGTGAACCGCTGGAATCCGAAGGCGGTGCGCGCTTCGGCGGGGTCGGTGTTTCGTGTTCCGGTGGTGCGCGCTCCGTTGGCTGCGGCTAAAGAGTTTCTTCATTCGTTCGGATACAAAGTGTTCGCTGCTGTTTCACCGTCGCAGGATGCGA
>JBBRCA010000071.1:0-14177 GCA_038205325.1 Terriglobales bacterium
TCCACGATTTAAATGCGATTTCATGGAACTCGCTGGGGCGGGGCGATACGGTGAGAATTCACAATGACGACACTACCGGCAGTTCCCCCACTACTTACCATCAGCGAGTTTCGATTGCTGTGGGTGGAAACGCCAGCGAACCATTGAGAATATGTGGTGTGCCGGACGCTCACGGCGTGAAGCCCATCATCGATGGCGAGAATGCCACGACGCGCTCAGATGAAAACTGGGCCAAAGGGTCTTTAGAGGGACTTGGAGTGGTGACGCTTTATGACGCTTTTCACAAATTCGACACAGCCCCCGATGGAAATGAAAATGTCATTATTGAAGGCTTGCATATTCGGAATGCGAACCTCGGATTCAATTATGTAAAGGCAGACAACTCGAGCCCCGGATCCTATACCCGAGGGGCGGCGTGTATTCGCGTGCAGACAGGTCGGGCTATTTTGATCCGGGGAAATGAGCTGGACAATTGCACGCAAGCGGTGTTTACGAACGCGCAAACGCCGGAAGGCAGCATTATTTACGACCTCACAGTTGAGGGGAATTATATCCACGCATGGGGCGTTCCAAAGATCGACCGGCAACATGCCCTGTACCTTCAGGCAATTGGGTTGGCGGTCCAATTCAACTACTTCGGCGCTCCCGCTCCGGAGACGCTGGGCAACGTAATCAAGTCGCGTTCGGTCATGAATTTTGTGCGGTGGAACTATATCTCGCAGTCGGCAAGCACGGCCCGGGCCTTCGATCTTATCGAGCCCCAGGCATTTACATGTACCGTCATTCCATATTCGTTTGCCTACCGCTATCACGGACTGGGAGGCGCGCACACGGACTGCAATGCGCCGCATCGAGGCCCTGGCGAAGACACGTTGAGCGCGGACCAGGTCGCGGCAAATTTTGAGGCTTACCACTCCGACTACATTTACGGAAATATCGTAGATGACGCAGGAGCCGGATCGGGTTTTGTCCACTATGGGTACGACCAGCAGACGGTGACGGGACCGGCGTTCGACCGGCGCGGAGGGACGCTTTATTACTGGAACAACACGCATTTGTCACGGAAAACCAGCGGCATGAAGTTGATCTTCGATTCCGCGTCGCCGGACCAGGGAGAGTCTTATGAGTTTCCGGCAATTGTCAGTGTCAACAATGTTTTCGCATCCAGTGGAAGCCTGACCTTTATTTGGAACAGAGCATTCTGGACGCAGATTACAGTGAATTCCAACTGGATTTCGCCGGGGTCTATCCTGCCTAGCCGAAGCAACAAGGACACGTACCAGGGTGGAACTTCGGCCAGCGAAATGGCGACGTGCGATCCGTACGGAAATTGCAAGCCGAACAATGGTCACATGATTTGGCAGCGCAATGGGAAAGTCGGGACGGAGGCGGCGACCTTGTACGTTGGAGACACGCCGTTCAACGTAGAGACGTTCGTTCCGTCGAGCCGTATTCATGGAGGCGCGGCGCATTTGCCGAGGGCGATCGGCGACCAGCCGTCTAATATGGAATATTTTCCGGCGACCAATACGATCGCGCCGAGAAAAGATGACACGTTCCTGGGGGCGCTGGATTAAGACAATTTCCTTGTCAGTTTAAAGATTTGCGAAACGGTGGAAACCCACGTCCGAAGATCCGGACCCGTTCGATAGGATCACGGCAGGCTGCCGCACCCCACTCTAGAGGAGTTCGCCGGCGCTCTCGCGGAGCAACTGAGCGTAGCGTTGGGTAATGGCGCGGCGGTGGTAGCTGGCAATGCGTTCGCGGTCGGGATTGTAGGTCACTGGTGGACGCTGACGATCGAGCACGGAGACCAAAAGTGCGCGAAGGCTGACGGGGTCGGCGCTGTCGGCCCATTGACCAGCGCGAGTTTCGTCGAGCAGTTTACGAATGTCGCCATCAGGGTGGATGGCCGCAAAGATCGGCTTGCCGCCGCCGAGGTAGTCATAAAACTTAGCGGAAACATTGATGCGGTCGTGGGAGATCAAAAGCAGATAATCGGTGTCCTCGATGGAGCGCAGGGCTTCGGCCTGCGGAACGAAGCCTTTGAGTTCGACCGTGTCGCCGAGGCGGAGCAGCGAGTCGCGATAGGCGTCGGTCTCGATGTGTCCGATGAAACGCAGTTGGAGACGCGAGCGCAATTCGGGCGGAAGGCCAAGCACGGCTTCGATCAACTGGGCAGGATCGGTCGAGCCGTAAATGGAACCGATGAATGTGAGGACTATTTTGTCTCGCGATGCCGGGGGCTGCACGTTGGCGTCGGCCGGGAGCGCGGTGTCGAAGCCGTTGGGGATGTAGCGGAACTTTGCGGAGTTCTCGTTGGGGTAACGGTGCATCATCTCAAGGCGAGAGGCGTCGGACGCCGCGACGACGGTGGTCGCGTCCTGCACGGCCGCCGCTTCCAGGGCGTAGGAGACGGCGCGTGCGCGTTCATTTTTGTTGAAGCTGATGAGGCCGATGGTGGTGATGAGCCATTCGTCGCGAAAGTCCACGATGATCGGCATTGTAGGGAACGCCTTCCTCAACTTGCAGACCATGTGGAGGGTGGAGTAGGGCGAAACGGTAATCAGGACGACGTCGATTTCGCGCTCGCGAATAATCCGCTTCGCCGCTGGAAAAGCGAACGGCAACCAGCCGACCTGAGGATCTGGAAGCAAGAGATCGCCAATCAGCGTGGACATGAACTTGACTACCGGATTGCGCGCGCCAGCCGCTTTGCCGGGGTTAGTAACTCCAGCGGGAGCAGGTTTGTGGGAGCGAGAGAGAAGCTTTTTGATGAACTTGCGCTGTTCGAAGGGAAGATCGAGTGTCCAGGTGCGATGCACCGTCACGCTGGGCAGAACCTGCTTGAGGAGCGCGACATCCTTCCCGACGGCAGGCGCGTTGCGGGCTGTCAGAACATCGACCCGCATGTCGTTTTCGGGCAGATATTTTGCGAGGCTCAAGGCGCGCAGAACCCCAACCCCACCGACCGGGGGGAAAGAAAATGTGATCAGCAGAACGTTCAAACTCGAGTTGCTCCCTGGAATGGCTCTCTACCGCTCTTTCGATAGTGGCACACTTTGGCCGTCTCGTGGCGCGTGCCTGAATCGGGCGCTTCGGCAAGAAATACAACTTCGGCGGGGTGTGCGTCGGACGTAGTTACAGTAAAATAGCGTTGCATCCTCCGAGTCGATTTTCCTATGGGACTGTTCTTCACAACGCTGTTCATTTTCACCGCATACCTCTCTCCGCAGATCGTCTTTGGGAACCTGTCGCTTTATCACATCGAAATCGTGATCGCAATTCTGGCATTGGTGTTTTCGGTGTTCTCGGGCGGTGGGTCGGGAATATTCCGGATGCCCCAAACGTACGCGATTGTTGGGTTAAGTGCGGCGGTGGCGCTGTCGATCATTTTCAGCGGATGGCTAGGTGGCGCTCCGATCGCGTTGCTGGAGTTTCTTCCCAATGCGATGGTGTTCTTTTTCATTGTCGCGAATGTGAAGAAGCCTATCCATTTGAAGATATTGCTGCTCGTACTTTTTGGAGCGGCGTTGTTCATCATCGTCCAAGGGCATTACGCGGCTCAGACCGAATACGGTTATCAGCCCTATCTGTTGAGACAGAGATTGAATGATGACGGAGACAGGCTTTCTCGCATTCGCGGAATGTCGTTTCTGAACGATCCTAACGATCTTGCGCAGGTCCTGGTCGGTCTCATTCCATTGATGTTCGTGTTCTGGCGTAAGAGAAATTTCATTTTCAACTTTTTTCTGACCGTTGTGCCTGTCTCCGTACTTCTTTATGGGTTGTTTCTCACTCGTTCTCGCGGAGGCCTGCTGGCATTGGTGGTCGGTACCGCGCTCGCGAGCCGCAGGAAAATCGGGACGTGGCCGGCGATTCTCACGGGAGCCGTTCTTTTGGTCGGGTTAACGGCAGCCGGGTTTTCGGGGGGACGGGACGTTTCCGCGGGCGACGATCGAATGTCCGCGTGGTCGGAAGGGCTGGTACTTGTCCGCCAGCATCCGCTGTTCGGGGTGGGTTTCAACAAGTTTGCCGATCATTACGAAATTACCGCCCACAACTCCGTCGTCGTTTGCGCCGCCGAGTTGGGCTTGCTCGGCTTGATCTGCTGGCTTACGCTCATTATTCCGACTGTGCGCGATGCAGTGAAAAGCAGCGAACTTGGAAAGAAGCTGAAAAAAGTAAAATCAGATGGCACTCGAGGGCGGTTTGGACTACGGAGTTACGGCGGCATCACGGCCGTCGAACCTGCATCGATACCATCGTACCGCTCTGCCGTCCTCGCGACACCTGGTGCGGAGGGCGCTCTTCTTCGAACCGCCGTTCAGCGCGGCGGAAATCGTTTTGATGGTTCGAGCGAGGATTCGGCTGGCTTAGGTAAGACAGCGATTTCATACGCGCCGCAATTCATCGACCCAATGGTGGAAGCAGGCCGCCCGACCGAAGAGGAGATGCGCCGCATGTCCGGCCTCGTGGTCCTCTCCATGGCGGCCTACCTTACCGCTGGATGGTTCCTATCGCGGTCATACACAATGACTCTTTTCGTCGAGGCGGGCATCGCAGGCGCCGTCTACAGAATGGCCCGTGACCGCGGAACCGCCGCGCGTATGTGGCGTCTGGGATACGCCCTTAAAGTGTCTGCTTTGACGTCGCTCGGGTTGATCGTGTTTCTATATATCTTTCTCCGAGTTCGGCAGGCTCTGGGGATATGATCGCGCGCCTATGCGGTTACGCTCTTGATGCGATTTTTCTAGGGAACGGCGGGTGGGTAGTTAGGGAGATCTCTGAGGGCTTCCTGACGGAGGCGGCTGGAGCGCGCGTGGGCCAGCGAGGGCTTCTCGACGAAGAACCACGATAGCGGCGCGGCAACGGAAACCAATGCGACGGCGACCGAGAGGCCGACCCAGGGATTCCATTGGAAGAGGCCGGCGGCGACCAGGATCTGAATGATCGGGTAGTGCAGGATATAGGTTCCGTAGGAGAAATCTCCCCAGCGTGTTGGGCCTTTAATGTTCGGCAGCAGTAGCGCCGCGCCCAGCGTGAGCGTCGCAATGGCGGCCGGGCGGGGGAAGTACCACCCGGTCCAGGCGTGGAGTCCGTACGCGAGGGCGGCGGCCAGCATGATCCATTTGCCTTGCTTTTTGAAGAAGGCCAAGTGGTAATAGATCAGCGCGCCAATCATGAAATACGAGAGTTGGCCGGGCAGCTGGATCGTCCACTTTTCGTGACTGACGAAGAGGACGCGAAAGAGCACCGACCCGGCGAACAGCGTCCATAGGACCGCATCACGGTGCAGGCGGCGACCGAGCCAGACGATGACCGGAACCGCCGCATAAAACATCAACTCGATCTTGATGGTCCACAGCGAGCCATTCATGGCATCGTTGCCGGGGTTCGAGTCGAAGACGCCGGGGATGCCGGGCTGCAGGAAATTCGCGAAGGTGAGGTTGGCGAACAAAAACTTGCCGACGTGAAAGTGGCGCAGGGAAAAAGCAATCAGCAGGCAGATGATCGTGGAAAGCCAATAGCCGGGAAGAATGCGCCAGGCGCGGTTTTTGCAGTATTCCAACAGTGAAGAGGTACGTTCGTAGCTGGCGAAGATCAGGTAACCGGAAATCGCAAAAAAGCCTTCGACGGCCATTCGCGAACTGACGAGGTGCGGCAGGATGCGGAGGGACTGGCTCTCGCTGAGGTCGAAGCAATGCACGAACACGACGATCACGGCGAGAACCAGCCGGACGATATCGAAGTTGTTGTGGCGCATCTCCGTTCCGGAAGGCGGGGAGAGCTTTTTCGGGGAAACAGACACAGCAGTCATGTGAAGTCACTTCAGGATATCAGGGACGAAAGTTGTTGGAACGCGGTCTTGGAAACGAGGGCCACGTCATGCGACTGCGGGCGTGACAAAAGCGACGACGGCAAGATACGCGCGGCGAACCGCGCCCGGCAGACGGTCGCCGACGGGGGCCAGTCGCAGCCGGTCGGATGGGGTGAGCCCGTGGAAGAGCTTGACCAGGATGAGGTAGGTTGGCGCGCCGCACAGGATGGCGACGATGAGGCCGGGGAGGCCGGGGATTTCGTGGCCAATGTAAAACGCCACTGCGGCCATCACGACGCCCGCGGCGGCGAGGCGTATGGCCGACCCAACCGGGAAGCTGAAGGTGTAGAAACGGCGGGCCTGCCGCCACACGACGACGATTCCGAAGGATTGCGAGAGGCCATTGCCCCAGGCCGCGCCCACCGCTCCGTAGTGGGGTATCAGGATAGCGTCAAGAACGACATTGACGACGCCCGTGATGCTGAGCCAGATGAGAAGTTGCTTTTGCCGGTCGGCGGCGCGCATCAGGACTTCTGCGAGTTCCTGAAACGCCCGCGGGATGGACAGAATTGCGGCAATCATCAAGACGGGCACAGCCGGCGCGTAACGCGGGCCATAGGCCGCGCCTATGGCCGCCTTGGTGATGGCGGCAGCCCCCAGATGAACGGGTATCACAACCAGCAGCAGATAGCGGCAGGCGTTTTTTACGATGTTGTCGACGCGGTTCGGGTCGCGATTGGCTTCGACCATTAGGCTGATCCCGGTCGCGTTGCCCAGGGTGCGCGGAAGCAGAAGGAGATTGTTGGCGAAGGTAAAGCTGACGGAGTAGAAGGCGATCTGTTCGAGACCAGAAAGCCAGCGCAGGAAGATGAGTTCGGAGCGGTCCCAGACCACCGACATGAGCAACTGGATTCCGATGGCCTGGATGCAATAGCGTCGAATGCGGCCGACGATCTCGTCGGTGAGACTCTCAAGGGGGAGCGTGCGGAGCTTGGCGTGGAGCGGGATGGTCCGCAGCACCACTTCGACCGTCCGGCCGATCAGCGTTGCGGAGGCGACGCCGATGAGGTCCCAATGAAAATGCAACGTCAGGACGATGACGGCGGCATACACAAAGATGTAGCCCAAGGCGCTGCGGGTGTTGTTCGATACGTCCTCAAAGGCCTGGTTGGCTTGCGCCGGGACCCAGGACATGACGCCTGGAATGATCGAAACGATGAGGATGGCGGACATCGCGCGGAAGCCGTGTTCTCCGAAAAGCGCGACGCCGATGAGCCCAATCGAAGCAATAACGATGGTGCCGAGAAGCTGGTAGCCGTAGGCCAGTTTATAGATGGCGTGCGCGGTCCCCGGGCTGTCGAGCGCGAGGAACTCCGACATGTACTTGCGGGTGGCGCTGGCCAGCCCGTTGCCGCTGGTGCGGGTGATGATAATGACAAAGAAATTGATGTACGCGAAGTAGCCCAGCTTGGTCGGCCCGAGATAGCGGGCGACCGCGATCGATGTGCCCAGAAAGACGACCGCCTCGATGATTTGCTCGAGACCGTACCAGAAGGAATTGTGAAGTATCTTCCGCGAAGTTTTTGTCGCAATGGCCATAGTTTCAGAACGTCAAATTGAAGGACTGCAATGAATTGAAATGGGGATGTCCGGTGCGTGTCGTGGATGGCCCCGGTAAACTTGATTGAGCAGTACTCGGCTGTGAAGCGCGAAGGACGTAAAGTTGAGTCAACCCAGGCGCCGCTACAAATGCCACGATTCGCAAAATTGGTTTACATAAAGTGTATCGATTTGTCGCGGCGAGCGCTCATGAAATATAAAGCAGGCAGCGCGTTTACCCACAGGTCTTTCACACTCCCGTTCATAGCGGCTGAAGACACTCGCGGAACGCGCAAGCCGCCCGCGATTCGTCCAGAATCTGATAAAGTTCGTCGGCGACATCGCTCCAGCTTCGGCTGTGCGTTGCGGAGATCGCGGTTGCGTCCCAGGTTGCGTCGAGGACCTGCTGGAGAGCCTTGGTGAGCGCGGGCACGTCTGCACGGGGCACTAGTCTGCCGCAAGTTTCGTCCATGAGTTCGGGTATCCCGCCGACGTTGGTGGCGACGACGGGCCGGCCCGCCGCGAGGGCTTCGATGACGACGTTGGGGCAGCCTTCGTTGTAGCTTGGCAGCGTCACCAGGTTCGACGCGACCATCCAGAGTGCGACGCGGTCGGTCGCGCAAGATGGAACAATCGAGATCGACTCGTTCATGCCGGCCGTGGCGATGGCTTCAATTAGGCGCGGCTTGTCCGGGCCGGAGCCGACGATGAAGCAGCGCAGCTTGGGGCGTTGCGCGCGAAGCTTCTGCACGGCTTCGATCAATTCGATGAGTCCCTTGCGGACATCCAGGCGGCCCACGTAAACGATGATTTCGGCGTCCTGATCGAGTTCAAGGGTCCTGCGGGCCCGCTGCCTGTCCATTGGGTGGAAAACGGCGGTGTCGCAGCCGTTCGGCTTTGCGCGGCTGCGGGCGGGATCGGCGCCCTGGGTGCGGGCGGTCTCACAAAGATGCTGGCTGACGGTGCTCACGAAGTCCGCATTACGCAGAGTGTACGCGGTGAGCTTGCGGCAGATGGGGTCGCGTTGGCGATTGAGGTCTGAGCCGACGGCTGTGACGACGACCGGCACGTCGAGCATCTTGCCGATGCGCACGGCGGCGTACCCATCCGGATAGATGAAGTAGCTGAGAATGACATCAGGGTCGAAGCGGCGCACGTGCGGCAGGATGCGCCGCGCCATCGAGAGGCCATTGAGCGACCGCGAAATCACAGGGAACGCTTTGTACGGAACGTAGGTCGCCGGAACTGCGGGGGGATTCCAGGAGCGATCGAAGTCCGGACGCCGGAGGCTTCGTCGGTCGATGAATGAGGGGAGGGAAGGGTAGGTCACTTCCGGATAAAAAACATGCAGGTCGCAGCGCCGGGCAAGCACGCGCAGAGTCTGGTAGACCGAATGGCCCGCCCAACGGTGATGCGATGTCGGAAACTGCTGAGTCAGAACGGCGACTCTCATACAGTCACCGCCGAAGAGGGCGCGGAAAGGGGTTCGGTTTCGTACATGCCTGGCTGTATGATGCGGTTTACCGCTTGGAACATCTGGTACGCGCTGGCCCAGTGCAATTCGAGATTATGTGCGCGCGCGGCCTGGTCGATCCAGTCGAACATCTGGGGGAGGCCTCCGGGTCTGTCTGGTGAGCCGAGCAGGGCGGCCGCATTGTCCTCGCGCGCGCTGTGGCCGTACAGTTTGACGAAGATATCGTCGCCAATCCGCGGCGCGAGGTCCAGCCAGCGCTGGATGCGGTAGGGGGTTGGAAGGTCATAGTGAGAGAGTTCGCCGGTCTCCGTGCGCGGCACCAGGCGGTCGCGGAATCGCAGGCCGGTGGGGCCGGTAATCATGAGGAGATCGCCCTGCCTTCCGCCGCCGGGGGTCGCCTCGACGCCCGTATCGAAGCCGCGCGGTTTGGACGGATCGCCGGTTGTCCAGTAGATCTGATTCAAGATGCGCGACTGCGTGGCGGAAGGCAGCGAAGGCATGGTGAAGTCGGCGTAGCAGCCGAGGTCGCGCAGGACTTGAAGCTCGCCAGAGACGCCACACCAGCGGCCATCGGGCCGGGAGTTGTCGAGCGCCCAATTGCCGTGGATGAAGCCGAAGACCAGGCGGCCATCGTGTGTATGCAGTAAGCCGTGATCGTTATGCAGACGGTCGCAGAACGTGCGCACCTTTTCGCGGAAGCCGGAGGCCGTGTCGTGGTCGTGGTGGAGATGGACCTCGACGTCGGTCAGGCCGGAGCGGCAGAGTTCGGCGATGGAAGAGAGTATCCTGCGGTCGTATTCTTCCTGCGGGTAGAAAAAGGTAAAACACGGCGAGCGGCCCTCGGCGTCTTTAGGGGCGGCCTGGGCGATTGTGGGCCAACGCTGCTTCCAGGCATCCACGCGGGCGTGCGCAACGTCAAGCGATACACCGCCGCCCAGCGGCTCAAAATGGTCGGTCATGGCGACCCAAAGCCGTTTGGCCGGACGCCTGGCGCCAGTGAGGCGGCCCATTCGCCCCTGAATATAACCGGGGAGCCACAAATTCATATTTTTGGGGACCACCAACTGCCTCCTGCTCTCTGCCTATTATCGCAGCCATAAGCGCGGAATGATGCTTTCGATGGACTCATCGTATTACGGGAGTCTGCATGGTCAATGTCACAAAGGTGGGATACACATCCCAAGTCGCCCGGATGCCGGGTTCCCATTCAACGCGTGGCACTTTGCGGCGTAGGTGGGTTGCACAAGTCACCACGTGCCCAAGCAACCACAACCAATATCCTGCATATTGTTAGGCTGGCCGAAAACGCCAATGGCGCGCTTCATACCAGCCCAGGGCAACGTCCTGGGTCATGCGTGCCAAAAATTGCCCAAGGGCTGAAAGCCCGCCCGATAGACATCCGGGGAGGATGTTTTTCACTCGCGCCAAGTGCCCCATTTATCGCGAGGCATAATATGCGAAGGTGGGGTCGCACAAGAGCCACAAACGCTTGACACACCGTATACAATTAATTCAGAAGCGTGAAAGACGGTCGAGCCCGAAGCGCTCCCGTCCCATCGTCTTCATCTCAACGCAAGTGTGATGTTCGGAGGACTGTGCAATCAGTCCCAGCGTTCAATACTGTGTCTACATTGCACGACGAAGTCCACCTCTAAGCCCAGTGTCGTCCGGACTTTACACAAAATCGGGGGGAGGGGGCAGAGCCTCGGAGCGACGCTGGAAATGGCTGTCCTGAGGCGCGGCGGTGGGGAACCATATCTTCCACAGCGGGCCATCGGTGAAGAGAAAAGTGTAGAGGCCGACAACTGCGGCGGCGTTGAGGACGAGAAGTGCGCTGGCTGGCGAGGCGATGCGATGCAGCATCGGAATTGGGATGCGCGCTTTGAGGGCGAGTGCGGCCATCAACCAAAATGCGGCTTGGAGCGCGGCGAAAGCCGCAAACGGGAAGGAGTGTACGCCGAGTACGACCGAGCTGATGAGAAGCAGCACGAAGAAGTAGGGCACAACCAGGCGGAGAAGCTTGTGTGAGATGAGTTGGAAGAGTACGCGGTTTTTCAGGGTCAGCAGCCAGGGTGCGAGCGCGATGAGTTGGAAGTTTCCAGCCAGCGTGCGGACCTTGCGCTGGAACTCTCCGGCGGCTTGAGCAGGCCAGGTGTCGGTAACGAAAGCAGTGCGGTCGATCACACTGCGATAGCCTTTGCCGATGATGGACAGCGGCTGGAACATGTCGTCGAGGATGATGCCGGCGGGAGCGATAGACGCAGCAGCACGGCGGACAGCGTAGAAGCCGCCGTAGACGCCGACCGGGGAGTCCCAGGCGGCTTCGGAGTTGCGTATCCACTGCTCGTAGCGCCAGTAGAGGCCGCTGACGGCGGAGGCGGTGGCGTCGTGCCCCTGAGTGTTGAGGAGTAACTCACCAGCCACGCAACCAACGCTAGAATCGGCGAAGTTCGAAAGCAGGGCGGCGAGCGCTCCCGGCTCGATGCGCGGGCGAATGTCGACGAAGAGGAGAATCTCGCCGGTGGCGGCGGCGATACCGTGATTCAAGGCGACCGCTTTGCCGCCGTGCTCTTCGAGGACGAGGGCGCGAAGGCGTTTGTCGGCGACTTCGCGCAGCAGGGCGGAAGTCGCGTCGGTAGACCCATCGGAGACGACGACGATCTCGCGCACCAGATGGGAATCCAGTGCGAGGAGGTTGGCGATTTGGGCCGGAAGCATGGCCGCCCCATTGTGTACCGCCATGACGATGCTGATGGGGGCTGTAGCCGTAGAGGGCCACGGTTCACGCCGCCACGGGTTTGGCTGAAGTCGCGCCAGCAGCGCGATCGCCACAGGGTACCCGGCGTACGTGTAGAGAATGACGGCGAGCGAAATCCAGAAAAGGAGACTCATTGCGCTCCCCGGCGGCGCACGATGGTCTTGATGGTTTCAAACATGATGAAGAGGTCGAGACCGAGCGACATGTGCTTCAGGTAGTAAAGGTCGTACTCGAGTTTTTCTTTGGTTTCGGCAAGCGTGGCACCGTACCCATAACGAATTTGCGCCCAGCCTGTAAGCCCCGGTCGAATGAGGTGGCGGAGATAGTAGAAGGGCAAGTTCTCGGAAAGCATGGGAATGAATTCGGGCCGCTCCGGACGCGGCCCCACGAAATCCATGTCCCCGCGAAGGATGTTCCAGAGTTGGGGGATTTCATCGAGCCGGGTCTTGCGCATAAACATTCCGACGCGGGTTACACGCGGGTCGTTCTTAGTAGCCCACCGCGCTCCGCCCGCTTCGGCGTCGATGAACATGGTGCGGAACTTGATGACGTCGAAGGGAACGCCGTTGACGCCGGTGCGGGTCTGGCGGAACAGCACCGGCCCATGCGAAGACAGCCGCACCATGAGCACGATGAAGGGCAGGAACGGAAGGCAGATCAGCAAACCGGTGGTCGCCGCGCACACGGAAATGAGCCTGCGGGTGAACTGCTGGGAGGAGTTGATCCGGAAGCCTTCGCTGTAGAGGAAGCTGCTGGGGCGCAGGCCGTCAAGCTGGATTTTCCCCGATAGGCGTTCGCGCAGCGTGCCCACCTCCTCGACCGCGATGCCGCGAAAGCGGAGGGCCAAAAGTTCTTCGACGGGCAGTTCCGACCGCTGGCTTTCCATCGCGACGATGATGCGATGGACGGGTTTATTCAGCTTTGAAATCCGGTCGAGCGCTTCGATCCAGATGACTTTACGTTCCGAGTGTTCGGACGTGATGTTCTCCCACCCGACCACTTCCATGCCGATATCCGGACGAGACTGGATTGCGGAGACGATGGAGCGCGCGAATTCACCCGCTCCCAGTACGTAGATCCGTTCGCGAAAAAATTCGCGGGTCACGAGCCACTCGTAGGCCCTGCGCCAGAACAGGAAGCCCGGAATGAGCAGGAGGAACCCCGCCACGTACGCCCGGCCTCTCCACAGAGATGCATCTGGAAAGAAGTAAATGATCCCCGAAAGGATGAAGCAGTCGAAGCCGAGTACCAGCAGGACCCTGAAATAAATCTCTTTTCGGGCGGAGACGATCTGCGGTTCATACAGGTCGAAGTAGTAAGACAGGAGCAGCGTGAGGGCCGTTACACCAGCGATTTTAAAGAAGCCGGATTCATAATTGAGGACGATAAAAGCGTCGCCCTGGGGCAGCACCAGGAAGGTTGCGAGCAGGAAACAGGCGCTGACGACCAGCGCTTCGCCGAGGACGAGAATCACCGTCCGCGTCGGGTAGTACACATTGAAGAACCGAATCATCCTGGGCGCTCCAGTTATTTTGCCAGGCTGTCGTAGTTGTCATAGCCATCGTAGGTATAGTAATTCCCGTTCTTAACAGGGTCCGTTACCGCATTGAGCACGAAGCCGAGGATGTTGGACGCCTTGAATTCCGAAGTCGCGCGCTGCGCGGCTTCAAATTTGGTGCTTCCGCCGCGGGCGACGAGAAGCACACCGTCGCAGGCGCGGGCAAGATTGACCGCGTCGGCGACAAGGTTGACCGGAGACGAGTCGATGACGATCCAATCGAACATCGGGGACACCGCCGCGATGAGTTCCTCGAAACGGTGATTGCCTGACAAGTCCGCGGCCTTGTCGGAGTCTTTACCGGCGCCGATGAAGGTGAGGGAGTCGAGGGTGTTTTGTGGCACGCCGCTCTCGGTGCTGTTCGGGCGCTGCAGGATGTTTTGCACGCTGGCATTGCCCTCGAGATAGTCCGTGAGCCCCGGCCCGCTGGCGCAACCCAGCAAATGGTGCAGCGTAGAGCGGCGCATATCGCCGTCGATGAGCAAAACGCGGCTGGACTTGTGTCTGGCAAAAGAGATCGCGAGGTTGGCCGCGATAAAGGTCTTGCCTTCCTGAGGCAAGCCGCTGCCGATCAGGATGGACTTGAGGGTGTTGAGGTCGCGGAATTCCTGCATGCGGGAGCGCAGGCTGCGGAACTGCTCGACGGCCACGCCGCGGGCCTGGAGCGCGGGAAGGTGCGCGAACGAAGGAGTCCACGCCCGGGTGGCCACGTTGGCGACAACGACGCGGGCCGGGGGGACAGGAAGAGGCTTGGGTTCCTCGGACAGGGACTGCACGTCCGGCTGAGGAAAGGGCTCGTGCTCCAACACGGCCGTTGGCGCAATTGATTCAGCAACGGCGGAACCCCGGTTATCCAGGGCTGCCCTGTCCCTCTCCGCACGTTGTAAAGCTTCGTAAATTTTGCTCATCGTTCCACCTTTATATTTAAGGTTTATACCGAGGTTCTATTGAATGTACGTCACTAAAG
>JBBRCA010000072.1:0-14174 GCA_038205325.1 Terriglobales bacterium
CCGCTAGGTTCCATCCTCGCGCTTGCCTGCGGATACTCCGCCCTCTCCGCGCCCGCGCCGCCGCCGGGCATCGACCTCAAGCACGTGCTCTCCTCGAACCCCGAAATGTACAACCTCTCCCTCGGTCACATTTTCGACCTCACGTACCAAGCCATGGGTTTCTTCCGCGGCCCGTTACTCACAGTGGCACTCTGCATGGCCGCGCTCGGCCCCGGATCGCATCTGCTGCGCCGCCGCGGATACAAGTTGGTTGCAAACATCATCATCGCCGCCAGCATGTGTGGCGTGCTGCTTGCGACCCACGCAGGTCTCGTGCGCTTCTACCCTATCCTCGGATCAAAAGACCTCGCGCTCGCCATCAACCACGTCCGCAAGCCCGGCGACATTGTCCTGTTAGACGGCGAACTGACCTCCGGCTCCACGCTGCTCTTCTACACCGGCCAACCTGCGCATCTGGTCGACGGCCGCATCAACGGCCTGTGGTTCGGGAGCTTCTGGCCCGACGCACCTCGCATCTTCGAAGACGAAACGACCCTGCGCGCGCTGTGGAGCGGCCCTCAGCGCATCTTCCTGCTGACCTACAAACCCAAGCGCCGCATCCACGATCTCAATGCAGATGGTCCGGTCGTTACGCTAGCATCCTCAGGCGGAAAAACCGTTCTCTCCAACCGTCCATGACCATTATTCGGAGCCATGAAAGCCTTTTGCTCTTGCTTTTCTTTCTGTCATTCCCGAAGGGAATCTGCTGTTGTGATTCCGCAGCACGTCTACGGCATTTCCGGAGCCTCAACTCTCCCACCATCCTTCAGCTTGTAAACCTTACCCCGGTAGTAAAAATTATCGCCGCCATAACTGGCCGCCCACAACACGCTGCCCAGCATATCGCGTAAGGGGTACAGAAACATTCCACGCAGCCAATCCGAGTCACCCAACGCGTGAAGAATTGCGAACGCCTGCACCCACCGGTTTAGCATCATCGCGCCAAACCAAAGCAGCCCCAGCAGCGGATGCCCACCTGCAAGACCCCACAGCAGACCGACAATCCCGAACGGCATCGCAAACGTCAGCCCGGTCCCGAAGTGTCCCCACGGCCGCGAACGCCGCGTGCTCTGCATCCAGCGCAGCTGGTTTCGAAAACTCAACCAGAAGGGCGAATCCTGCACCATCAGCCGAATCACATGCGTCGCCAGCAGCACGCCAGTTCCCTGCGCGGCCAAGCGATTGCCCAGCACAAAATCATCCGCGTAAAACTGTCCAAGTTCATCGAAACCGCCGACCTCTTGAAAGCTTTTGCGGCGCACGGCCATGGTTGCGCCCAGCGCAAACTTCGTGCCCTCAATCATGTCGGCGACCAGCACTCCCGAACTCATCTCAACACTCTTGCCCACCGCGTCGATCTGCGCCGCGAATCCACCCTCGGTTGTGCCCAGGTACACACACGAAGCCAGCCCCACATGCGGGTCTTTTAGGTTCTGCACCATCCGCCGCAGATAGTCGCGCTCCACCCGGACATCCGCATCGCTGGTGACAAACAGATCGTTGCTCGCCACCGAATCCAACTTCGCCAGCGAGTACACCTTGGCATTGTGAAACTTCGGCATCGGCTCGCCGCAGGTCACGAACCGCGCATCGACGTGCGGATAGCGAGCGCCGACGCGACGCGCCAGCATCAGCCCCTCATCCGTTTCCTGACGCGCGCAAAACAGCAGCTCAAACGGCTGCGGATAGTCCTGCTCGAAGAACGTTTCAAGGTTCCGCTCCATACCCGGCTCGGTCCCATGCAGCGGCTTCAGTACACTCACGGACGGCAAATACTCCGTGGCGGCACTCTGCTCACGTCGCCGCCGCAAGCCGAAACGCGCCGCCGCAAGCACCACCATGCCGCAGTAGATGGACGAAGTGACAGATCCAATCGCCGCAATCCAGAACAAAACGTGAACTACAACCCTCATCGCACCAACCGGAAAATCTCACGAAACCACTGCGCGCCCGCGCCTTCAGTTTACGCGAGCCCCTCTTGCTTTTCTTCGTGTCCTTCCCGAAGGGAATCTGCTTTGCTCGGGTGGGCTACTCGCTTGGATCCTGGTTCTTCGGAACAATTTTCATGGCCCGTCGAAACGGCACCAACCCTGCGCTCGGCTGTTGCCCCTGCTGCATCTTGGTCAACATCTCTGTGCGCACGTAGTCGACAAACCCCTGCATCTGTCGGTTCATCTCCTCCATGCGCTCGCGCATCTGCAGCACGATCGCGATGCCCGCAATGTTCACGCCCAAATCGCGCGCCAGGTTCAAAATGAACTCCAGCCGTTCCAGGTCCTCGTCGGTGTAGAGGCGCGTATTCCCGTCCGACCGCGACGGTCGTAATAACCCCTCGCGCTCGTACATGCGCAGCGTTTGCGGATGGATATCGTACATCTCCGCGACCGCCGAAATCATGTACGCCCCCCGAGTTTTACGCTTTGTCGCCATTGCACTTCAGCATAGTCCAAACGACGCCCAACACTCCACCATCGCGCTCGCCCGCATCCAGACAGCCATGACGGAACCTCTCTTGTACAGTTGGATTAGCTGTCGAGGTTCGCGTGCAAGAGGACCATCCGAAAAACTGTCAGCCCAATCCCGCGCCCAGTCCGCCAGCGCGAAGGCCGCGCAAGGGCCTGCCCGCGCTCTTCTTCCTGCTGGCGATTTCGTTTCTGTATATCCGGTCGAATGTTTTCAGAGGTCCCAAACAACTGAACATCGCGTCGCTGGACCTGAAGACGCTAAACGGAAATCCGCTCGATACGGTAAAGTTTCAAGGCAAGGCCGTGGTGCTGAATTTCTGGGCCCCGTGGTGCGGTCCATGCCGGATCGAAACGCCGTGGCTACAGAGGCTTCAAGCCGCGCACCCCGGCGATCTTATTGTCATCGGCGTCGATGAAGACCCCGATACCTACGCCGAAGCCGCGCTCTTCGCCGCCTCGCGCGGAGTGACCTACCCAATCGTGCAAAAGAGCGGCGCCATGGTCAACGCCATTGGCGCGGTCGATACCGTGCCCACTACGTTCTACATATCCTCTTCGGGAAAAGTTGTCCATACGGCAACCGGCGCGATTTCCGAAGCGCGCATGGAAGACTATGCCAAGGATGCGATCCGCCACTGATCTATTCGCGATGGGTGTAATCGCCCACACGCACCTCAACTCGCCAGCATCTCTGCCCGCGGATCCTCCGGATTCAGCTTCTGCAGCTCCCGCAAAATCTCCTTCGACCGCTCGTCCTGCACTTTCGGCACCACAATCTTCACTTCGACAATCTGGTCGCCACGCGCCCCCTCGCGAGTCGCGCTAGGTGCGCCTTTTTCGCGCATCCGCAGCTTTTGTCCGGTCTGCGTTCCGGGTGGAATTTTCAACTGCGTATGCCCCGCGCCGCTGCTGTTGCCGTCGATGGTCGGAACCTCAATCTTCGCGCCCAGAGCGGCCTCCATCACTGTGACGGGCACCGCGATGTGAATATCGTCGCCAACCCGCGTGAACAGCTTGTGCGCTCCGACCTTGATGATGAGATACAGATCGCCTGCAAGCGCGCCCTCTGTACCCGCATTGCCTTTGCCGCCCAGCCGGATGCGCTGACCATCCCGCGTCCCAGGCTTGATGCGAAACTCCAACGGCTCGCGCCGCGTCACCACGCCCGCGCCGTCGCAGGTGCTGCACGAGTTCTGAACCTTGCCCGTTCCACCACAGCGCGGGCACTGGATGTTGAACTTCATCCGCCCGCCCATCTGCGTCACCTGGCCCGAGCCGTGGCATTCCGGGCACTCCATGCTGCCGCCCGTCACAGCGCGTCCTTTGCACGTCGGGCATTGTTCTTGCCGCTGAATTTCCAGACGTGTCACGCCGCCGCGAATCGCTGTCCAAAAATCGATTTGCACCTGATACTCGAGGTCGGTGCCCGGCTGCGGCCCGCGCGGCTGGCGACTGCCGTTGAACATGCCGCTGAACACGTCCTTGAAGCTGCTCCCAAACTCCGAACTTTCCTCCCTCGCGGCGCGACTGCCGCCCTGGAAGTCGGTAAAGTCGAACCCGCCAAAGTCGATCGGAACTTCCTGCGCTCCCCGCCCAGCGCGCGACGCCCCCCCGAAGCCGCCCCCACCAAATCCACCGCCGCCGTATCCTCCCCGCGCCGCCGCCTCAGCCGCGGCCGGATCGATGTTGTCCGAGTAAAATCCAAGCTGGTCATAAATCTTCCGCTTTTTGACATCGCTCAAAACATCGTTGGCTTCCGAAATTTCCTTGAACTTCTCCTCCGCCTTCTTGTCCCCCGGATTTACATCGGGATGGTGTTTGCGCGCGAGTTTGCGAAACGCCTTGCGGATCTCGTCCGCGGTCGCCGTCTTCTTCACGCCCAGTGTGCCGTAGTAGTCCTTCGTCTGCGTTGCCATTGTCGGGCCTTCCTACGCCGTCATTGCTACCTTGAGCGAGCCCGTTTTACGGTCGAGAGGCGCAGGTTTGATACTTTGAATGATCGTTTTATCGGTCAGGTATCGAGCATTTTCAAGGTCGTAATAACTTTGAAGATTCATCCAGTACTCCGCGGTCATATGGAAATAGCGGCCCAGCCGCAATGCCGTGTCGGCGGTGATTGCCCGCCGCTCATTGACGATCTCCCCAATGCGCGTCGCAGGCACGCCGATCGCCATGGCCAGTGCATTGGCGCTCAAACCCATCGGGACCAGAAATTCTTCCCTCAGCATCTCACCCGGATGTATGGGCGGAAGCTGGCGCCTGTAACGGCGCCGGTGCGGCTCAGTGATAGTCGACGACCTCGATTTCATAAGCATATGTCCCTTCCCAACGAAAGCAAATCCGATATTGATCGTTGATGCGAATGCTGTGTTGGCCTTTGCGGTCGCCTTTCAACGCTTCCAATTGATTTCCCGGTGGCACGGTGAGCTCGGCAAGAAGAACGGCCGCCTGAATCGACCGCAGTTTCCGCTCAATCGCTCTTTCAATGGCGGCGTAGCGTCGGCTCCGCCCGCCGTCGAAAATCTGCTCAGCATCACGGTCTTTGAAACTGCCAATCACACGCCAAGCATATCACGCGCCACGTTACACGCTCTGCGTTACCCTGCTTGACACACTGGACACCAAAACAAATTCCTTCCTGCAAACTCCATCTTCAACACCTTCGCCCCACCTACCCTGCAAGGCAGGCCGTTGCGCTTGTAAACGTAGTGGACATCTTCCTTCAGCGGCAGTCTCTTGCGGCGCATCCGGTCTTTTGCCAGCGTCGTCACAATGCGCCGGTCCAACATTCCCGCGCGCATCAGCGGCCCCGCTTCCTTCCAAATCTTCGTCAGCACTTCCGGCGCCACGTCCGTCCCTGGCGTAAACGGACTCTGCCGCGCGCGAAACAGCAACTCCGCGCGATAGATATTGCCGATCCCCGCAAACACGTCCTGCTCCATCAGCAATGCACCGATCGGCTTCTTGCTTTTGCGAATGTTCGCAAAAGCCCTCTGCGGCGCGTCGCGCCCGTCAACATTGTCGCTCAGCGGGTCAGGCCCCAGCCGCTTCCGCAGCGTCTCCCACTGCTCCTGCGAATAAATCGAACAGTCCATCGGCCCGCGCAGCTCCACCCATTCAATCCGCTCCGCCGGAAGATGCCCTGTGCCATCGTCATTCGAGTACTTCAAGTGCCGATTGCTAGTGCCCAGCGCTGCCGGTCTCTTCACCGCCGCCGCATTCCACATACGCAAACGCAGCGCGCCTTTAACTGACGGCAGTGGTCCGGAACCCTCCGTGAAATCGCCCTGCAAGCCAAGATGCACATGCAGAATGCGATCCTTCCCGAAGTCGTACCCTAGATGTTTGCCGATGGCCATCACGCGCCGCAACGTGCGACCGTGCAGCATTTCCGCGTCCGTAAACTTTCCCTGCGGCCCATCGACTCGGACCACCTTACCGGCAAAGGCCGCCGCATGACGCTCGGCCCAGCGGTGAATCTCATTGCCCTCCGCCATCCACGCCTCCGCCTGCGACGCTCACCGCCGCCGCTTCCTCGCGCGCCTCCTGCTTCCGCTGCCTGCGGATCATCATCCGTCGCATCCCACCCGTCTCCAACTCATACCGGTAGTGCTCCATAATGCGCTCGGGCGTCCACAGAGCCCAGTGGTTGATGTTTTTGGCGTGCATTCTTCTGAGTTGGATATCGTCCATCTGCCGCATCAATTTGCGCAGGTCGCTGTACTGTTCGCAGTAGTTGCTCTCCTCATTCTCAATAAGCGGTCGCAGGTCGAGATACACCGGCTGGGCCCATTCGTAGAACGTATGCCAGACATCGTAAACATCGAGATGGCCCTTCTTCACCAGCAGCCCCAGATGTTCATAGAAATCGAGCACTTCAAACGAACTCACCGGCGGCTCGTGGATATCGAGCGCGGCCAGACCATCTGTGGTGACGCGGTCGTGCGCTAGTTGCGTGCGTGCCAGCGCAAACGGCGCGCTCAGAAAAAAGCTCAGCTGCTTTTCCAGATTGCTGACCGAGCGATATTTACGCTCGTTCGCAAGTTGCAACCCGGCATAGCTAATGGCACCCGCGCTCGTCACCACCAGTACCGAGTTCGCTATCGCTTGCACCGCAACCCAGTTCACCATTCAGACACCTATTGCCACTTTTTAATCAGATGCAGGAAGACCGCGACCTCCGAAGAGATCGCGGCCAATTGTATTTGCTTTCTCTTGCCGTTTTCTCGAAAGGATTTGCTTTCGCCTTCGACGCTGTTCCAATTCACATTCAAACGAATCTTTAGTTCCAAACCTGGCTGGCCTTGATGGCCTCAACGCTGAACATCTGGTCCGGCTCCGCATTGCGCATGGCGCGCGCAAAATCCTCGGCCTCGTCGCGCGTGTCGAACAGCGTGCGACTATATAACTGCCCTGCGCGTGTCGCCTCGCAACGCCAAACCGTCTCAGTGGTCTGGCCCAGCCCATACATTCCAATCCACTCCATCCCTGTGTGGAGCGTTCCGCCGTTGCTTGCTCCGTCGTTGTTCATCTCTCTACCTCTCTCCCATTGGACGCAAGCCGCGCGCCGCAAGGTCTACTTCTTAAGAACCCACTTTTGCGATACTTGATGCGGTTACACATCTTGCCACTGCAAGTTCGAAAAAAATCGAGGAGGAGCCCCCGATCCCGGAAGCGCTCCCCCTCTGTAGTACGCACCACACCGTCTTTCAGTTCTGTTTTATTTGTGCTCCGCGTCGACATACTCCGCGTCGATCACGCCTTCGTCTTTCTTCGGCTCTTCTGGAGCAGCCGCCGCATCGCCTTCCGCCGGGGGCGTACTCGCCGCATTGGCTTTATACAGCGCCTCCGCCAACTTATGGCTCGCCGTCGTCAAGCGCTCGCGAGCGGCGTCGAGTTCGGTCACCGAAGGATCGCCCGTCAGCGTCGTCTTAGCATCGGCCAGCGCTGTCTCCACGTCGGTCTTGTCCGCCGCTTCGACCTTCTCGCCGCCGTCCTTCAACATCTTTTCGACGTTGTACACCATCGAGTCGAGCCCATTGCGCGCCTCGATTTTGTCCTTCTGCTCTTTGTCTTCAGACGCGTGCGCTTCGGCGTCTTTCGCCATGCGCTCGACCTCTTCCTTGCTCAGCCCCGAAGAACTTGTAATCGTAATCTTCTGGTCCTTACCGGTGGCCTTGTCGTGCGCCGTAACGTTCAGAATGCCGTTCGCGTCGATGTCGAATGTGACTTCAACTTGCGGCACGCCGCGCGGTGCGCTCGGAATCCCGCCCAGCTTGAACTTGCCCAGCGTGCGGTTCTGCGCCGCCATCGGACGCTCGCCCTGGAGAACATGAACCTCAACTTCGGTCTGGTTGTCGGCCGCCGTCGAGAACGTCTCCGACTTCTTGGTTGGAATGGTCGTATTGCGAGCGATCATTCCCGTCGCAACTCCGCCCATGGTCTCAATGCTCAACGTCAACGGCGTCACATCCAGCAGCAGCAAGTCCTTCACTTCGCCGCCCAGCACGCCCGCCTGCACCGCCGCGCCAATCGCCACAACCTCATCCGGGTTCACGCCCTTGTGCGGCTCCTTACCAAAGAGTTCCTTCACCAGTTGCTGGATCTTCGGCATGCGCGTCTGCCCGCCGACCAGCACCACCTCATCGATCTTCGACGCATCGATGCCCGCGTCCTTCAACGCCTGCTTGCACGGCCCTACCGACTTCTGCAGCAAATCGTCGACCAGCGACTCCAGCTTGGCGCGCGAAAGCGTCCGCACCAAATGCTTCGGCCCGCTCGCATCGGCCGTCACGAACGGCAAATTGATCTCCGACTCCTGTGCCGTCGACAACTCGATCTTGGCCTTCTCCGCCGCATCCTTCAGGCGCTGCAAAGCCATTTCATTGCCCTTGGCGCGCAGGTCAAGCCCAGTCTCCGACTTGAACTCCGAGATTAGCCACTCCACAATCCGCTCGTCCAGATTGTCGCCGCCCAGGTGCGTGTCGCCGTTGGTCGACTTCACTTCAATCACGCCGTCGCCGACCTCCAGAATGGACACGTCGAACGTTCCGCCGCCGAAGTCATACACGGCAATCGTCTCGTCCTTCTTCTTGTCCAGCCCATAGGCCAACGCCGCCGCCGTAGGCTCGTTCACAATCCGCTTGACGTCAAGACCGGCGATTTTTCCAGCATCTTTAGTCGCCTGCCGCTGCGCGTCGTTGAAGTATGCCGGGACCGTAATGACCGCCTCGGTGACGCTTGTACCCAGATAGTCTTCCGCCGCCTTCTTCAATTTCTGGAGGATCATCGCCGACACTTCAGGCGCAGTAAACTCTTTGCCCTGCGCCATCACGGCAACATTGTCGCCCTTGGCCACAACCTTGTAGGGCACCATCTTCATCTCGTCGCCCACTTCATTCAGCCTGCGGCCCATGAAGCGCTTGATCGAGTAAACCGTATTTTCCGGGTTCGTGATCGCCTGCCGTTTGGCCACTTGGCCAACCAACCGCTCGCCGCTTTTGGTAAACGCGACAATCGACGGCGTGGTACGTCCACCCTCTTCGTTGGGAATCACCTTCGGCTCGCCGCCTTCCATCACCGCCACGCAACTATTGGTCGTCCCTAAATCAATTCCGATAATCTTCGCCATAATCTTCACCTGTCCTGAGGCCGTAGCCTGAAAATGCTCACTCCGTTATTCTTACATGTGAGTGACTTACTGTCAACATATCTGATGCGGATCATCACCATATAGTTTCCCTGGGATGCGAGGATTATCTCCTTCGCGCCCTCTGAGGAGTTCATTCGACCATCCTTAGGGCCTAAACGCGCTAAGATGCAGACTGCTACACGGCCATCGTTTCTGCATTGGAGGCACACCGTTTGAGTCTTACGTTGAAGCCACGACATAGCGTTCGCGCCAAAATTTCCGCCGTGGGGGCCTACGTTCCACCCCGTCTGCTGACCAACGCAGACCTTGAAAAACTCGTCGCCACCAACGACCAGTGGATCACCGAGCGCACCGGAATCCGCGAGCGCCACATCGTCGACAAAGGCGTCGGCACCAGCGATCTGGCCGTGGAAGCGGCGCGCAAATGCCTCGCCGCCCGCGGCATCTCGCCCACCGACATTGAAGTCATCATCGTCGCCACAGTCACCCCGGACATGATGTTTCCCGCCACCGCCTGCCTGGTGCAGGACAAGCTCGGCGCAAAAGGCGCATGGGGATTCGACCTTTCCGCCGCCTGCTCCGGCTTTCCCTACGCGCTACAGGTCGGCGCAAAACTGGTCGAAAGCGGTTGCCACAAAAAGGTGCTCGTCATCGGTGCCGACGTCATGAGCTCCATCATCGACTACACCGACCGCGCCACCTGCATTATCTTCGGCGACGGCGCGGGCGCGGTGCTGCTCGAACCCTGCGAAGAAGCGACAGCAGCAAACGAATTTACTGCCGAAATCGGCCTGATCGACTATTGGCACGAGATCGACGGCTCCGGCGCGGTCTCGCTCAACATGCCTGCCGGCGGCAGCCTTCTCCCCGCAAGCGCGGAGACGGTTGCCAACAAGCAGCACTTCGTCCACCAGGAAGGCCAGGCGGTCTATAAGTTCGCCGTACGCAAAATGGCCGAAGCCGCGGAAATTGTGCTCGCGCGCAATGGCGTCACCGGCGCAGACCTCGGCTGCTTCATCCCCCACCAGGCCAACAAGCGCATCATCCTCTCCACCGCCGAACGCCTCAACATGACTGAGGAGTGCGTCATCATCAACATCGACCGCTACGGCAATACCACCGCCGCGACCATCCCACTCGCTATGCAAACGGCCATGGATGAGGACCGAGTCAAAAAAGGCGACCTTGTGCTTCTAGCCAGTGTCGGCGCAGGTTTCACTGTCGGCGCGACGCTCCTCCGCTGGGAAATCTAAAACTCGGAACTCAAGGCTCGTAACTCATGACTCAGTCTGCCCGCCGCTCTTGCTCAAAGCTCAACATATCCGAGCTCTGAGCTCACGTAGACCCGCCTTCGATCAGCCCCCAACACGGGCTCGAAGCGTGACTGCCATCGCGGCGAACGACCCCGCCAACCCAACGTCTTTACAAGCGCGCCAGCGCTTCGGTCGTCTTGCGTTTTCGTTTGACATTGCGAGAGTCATGGACTATACAGGCTTCCTCACCGCAAACAGCTCCAGGGCGTCCACGAACGCCACAACCACTACGCCTCATCGAGAATTATGGAGATCCCATGTCAAACTTCATTCTGTCTAGTCGCGGAAGGTTTTTCCGCAATGCCTTGGTTCCAATCGCAACTCTATGTCTAGGCAGCCAGGTTGCCTTGGCCGCTCCGCCGCCCCCCGACAACGTGGTCCTCCAATGGGACAGCGCCATCCTGCAGGCCATTCGCGACCTGCACCCCGGTCCGCCGATGGCCGCGCGCGAGATCGCCATCGTCCACACCTGCATGTACGACGCCTGGACGGCCTACAGCTTCAGGGCCGTCGGCACCCAGCTGGGCGGCACGTTGCGTCGCCCTCATGACGAATTTTCGACGGCCAACAAGAACCAGGCCATCAGCTTCGCGGCCTACCGCGCGCTGGTCGATCTCTTTCCGGGAGATACAAACGCCGTTTTCACGCCTCTGCTCAACTCCTTGGGCTACAGCGAAACCAACCTCTCTACCGATACAACCACGCCAGCGGGCATCGGCAACGTCGCCTGCGCCGCTGTCCTCGCGTTCCGGCATCACGACGGCTCCAACCAACTCGGGGACCTTCATCCCGGCCCGTACTCCGACTACACCGGCTTTGTGCCTGCGAATCCGGCCTCTACCATCCCCGTCGCCAAATCCAGCATCGTCGATCCCAATAGCTGGCAACCCCTCACCTACGACGACGGCCTGACCCCTCCCATTCCCCATGTCGTCACGCCACCCTTCATTGGCGCGCAGTGGGAACAGGTCATACCGTTCGCCCTCACATCGGCCCATCAATTCGACGCGTTCGAATCGCAATTCGGCCCCGCCAAATTCGGGTCGCAGGCCTATGTGACCCAGGCCCAGGAGCTGATAGACATCAGCGCCAACCTGACCGACAAACAAAAATTGATTGCCGAATATTGGGCCAACGGACCAAAAAGCGAACTTCCTCCGGGACACTGGTGTCTGTTCGCGCAATACGTCTCGCATCGTGATAACCACACTCTCAATGAGGACGTAAAGATGTTTTTCGCGATGACCAACGCCATCTTCGATGCCAGCGTTGCCGCTTGGGGGCAAAAGCGCGTCACTGATTCGGTGCGTCCGGTCTCCGCCATTCCCTATTTGTTTACCGGCCAGTTAATTCGCTCATGGGTTCCCTTCCACGGCACCCAGACCATCGACGGTTCGCAATGGCTCACGTACCAAAAGTCGAGCTTTCCAACTCCCCCCTTTCCGGAGTACATTTCCGGCCATAGTACCTTCAGCGCCGCGGGAGCGGCGGTGCTGGTGTTGTGGACTGGCAGCAACCAATTCGGCGAATCGGTGTCCTTCGCTCCAGGAAGTTCGGTCACCGAGCCGGGCTTAGTTCCGACCAACACCGTCACGCTCCTTTGGCCCACCTTTTTCGCTGCTGCGAATGAGGCGGGCATCTCACGCCGTTACGGTGGGATCCACTTCAAAGCTGGCGACCTGGTCGGCCGCGCTGTGGGCCGCATGGTCGGAGAGCAGGCCTGGCACAAGTCCCTCACCTACTTCAACCCTGAAGACCCCGCCCATTTTCAAGACCATAGAGACGACTTGAACTAGCGGGTCATCACGAGCTTCCGTACAAATGACAAATGGGCCGCCACTTCATGTGGCGGCCCATTTTTCGTCTAGACCGGAAAAGCCACCGACTCAAAACTAATAACTCACACCCTAATAGAAACCGCACTTCCTGGCAGTTTGAAACCTCTTCGCTCTCAGAGTCTGTTCACAATTTCTGTTCAGGCCCGTAGACTCTGTCATCTCGACCGCAGCATTCGCGTATTTTGCGAATGCGTAGTGGAGAGACCTGCAGATTTCCGTGGCGGTAAGGATATCTCTGCGCGAGAAGTTGCGGGTCTCTCAACTCCGGCGCAAAAAACGGACCTCCAGTCGAGATCACGACTTTGACGGAGAGGCAAAAGATCGTAACCAGGCCCGTCCTCACCGGCCCCGCATTTGTCCATCTATAGTCTCCTCGCGCCTTTCAATTCGGCTAAAATCGTAACTATGGATCTCCGCGCTCTCTTCTTCGTCGCCCTGCTGACCGTTTCTCCGCTGACCCTCGTCGCCCAGGCCCCCTCCGACATTCACGGCGTCCACCCCGCCAACATGGACCGCGCCACAAAGCCAGGCAACAATTTCTACCGCTACGCCAACGGCGCGTACCTCGACCGAACGGAAATCCCCGCCGACCGCGTCGGCATGTCCGGCTTCTCCGTGCTCGCCGACATCGTCAACAAGCGCGTCGCCGGCATCATCGAAGACGTTGCGAAATCTAACCCCGCGCCGGGGACCGAGAAGCGCAAGATGGCCGACCTCTTCGACTCCTACATGGACGAGAAGGCCATTGACGCGCACGGCATGGCCGCGCTTAAACCGCACCTCGCCGAGATCGCCGCCATCCACACCCAGCGCGAGCTTGCCACCGCTCTCGGTCACACGCTCCGCGCCGACGTCGACGCTCTCAACAACACCAACTTCCACACCCCCAACCTCTTCGGCGTGTGGGTCGCGCCCGGCTTCAGCGACCCCGACCACTATGCGCCGTACTTCATGCAAGGCGGTCTAGAACTCCCCTCGCGCGACTTTTACATCGACGCATCGCCGCGTATGAAGGACATCCGCGAGAAATACCTCGCGCACATCTCCGCCATGCTCAAGCTTGCCGGCTACGATCACACCGGGCAGCGCGCCGAGAGCATTCTGCATCTTGAAACCAGCATCGCCCTCAAGCACATCTCACTCGCCGACAGCGAAAACATCAAGAAGGCCAACAACCCTTGGGCCATGGCCGATTTTGCAAAGAAAGCCCCCGGCCTCGATTGGCCCGCCTACTTCGCCGCTGCTGGCCTGGGCGCGCAGCCCGCATTCATCGTTTGGCAACCAACCGCCGTCACCGCCGAAGCCGCGCTCGTCGCTTCGCGCGCCGCGGAGGAGCGCGCCCGCGGACTTTTTCAGGGTGGGGAAAATGTCGCGCGCAAGACGCTGGAAACCGCGCAGGCGCAGCTCCGCACGGATCAAACGCAGTCGCGCGCCCTGCAACGCAAGCTCGCCCTCGAATGGGGCGATTCGGTCGCGGAACTCGATCCGGCGGCGCGCGGAAAACTCATCGACCAACTGGTGCGCGGCGAGGTCGCGCTCCTTCGCGTGGACATCGCCGCAGGCCAGTCCATCGCCGAGATGCCGAAGACCGCGCGGGTGGCCGTCATCGGCCGCGAGCGCGAGCCGATCGAGGCCGTGCAGATCACCCCGGCGACCCTCGTCGATCCAAAGACGCAGACGCAGGGTTATCTGCTGCGCATCGAGCGACCGCCCTTCGCCCTGCATCCCGGCACGGCCGTCACCGCCTGGCTCGAACTGCCCGGCGAACCGCTCGCGGGCGTGGTCATCCCGCGCTCGGCGATCGTCTATTTCGGCGCCGCCGCGTGGATCTATCTCCAGGCAGAGGAGGAGGAATTCGAGCGTCGCA
>JBBRCA010000073.1:0-13703 GCA_038205325.1 Terriglobales bacterium
TGCGACTTGCATGTGTTAGGCACGCCGCCAGCGTTGATTCTGAGCCAGGATCAAACTCTCGTTTAATCTTGGTGTGGTTGCTCTTGTAGGACAGGGGTCCCAAGAGTCAACCGCCTCCACTCGCTCGAAAAGGAGTGGAGGTTAAAACTAGTGAGAATGACACAACCAAAGGTCACTTCATCTCACGACTGGCACGTTCAACTATGTTGTCAAAGATCCTGACTGCTCTCGCCTAAGCGGGCAGTTTTGGATCAAGGACCAACATCGGGGCCGAAGCCATCGACTTGTGTCCTCGAACTTGATTGCGCTGTGTGCTGCTGGAGCGTTCCGGGCTTACCGCTTCGTTCACCGGCCTCGCTGGGATATTTTGCACGAACTCTCTGAGACTATCTGTTCGCGACTCCGTTGTCAACACTCTTGACAAACTTCTCCAAAAAGCTTGAACAGGAGATGCAGACAGCGCAAATTTTCAAAACAACATGACGACCCAAAACGAGTCGCAGAGCCTCAGCCCCTAATCTTCTATTGCAGTGGCTTGGGTTTGCTCGGCTGGCTTTCCTGGGCTTGACGCACCCTTGAGCTCTTATGACCGCGATCAAACGCTTGGACTGCGCTCCGGCTTGCCGTCAACGCTCCACTGATGTTGCTGTGGGGCTCGGGCGCGAAGCTGTTCCTGACCTATTTAGAATACACCAAGACGACGCTCTCCGCAACTTTCCGCGCTTTCGCCTCCGAGAAATGTTCTCTGCAACTCCTAAAGAGTATCAGCAAACTGTCACAACCGCAAATTTTAGGTCTGTGAATGCCTGTGAGAAACGGGCTTCGAGAGAACGCGCGCGCGTCTATCCCGCGCGTTATTATGCCATCAGGCGCACGCCCAAATCTATGTCGACCGAAATAAGTCCTCTCAAATCTGCTCTCCGTGTAGCCGTCCGGAAGCTCGCTGCGCTCACCCGGGCCCGCCGTACCATGCAACATCCGCCGTATGCGCTCGACGTGGTCGAGCGCATCGAGCGATATCACGACGACATCCGCTATGCCACTTTAGCGCTTGCAATCCAACGGCTTGAAGACAGTGGCATTTCTGGAGCCTTCGCGGAAGTGGGGGTCTACCGCGGCGTCACGAGTGCGTTCATCCATCGACAGGCGCCACAGCGCAAGCTTTATCTGTGCGACACCTTCGAGGGGTTCCCAGAATCATCTCTTCGGGGAGTCGAAGACACACGCTTCAAAGACACTTCAAAGGAAGGCGTTATTGCGCTTATAGGCGACACAGACAACATCGAGTTTAGGGTGGGATTTTTTCCCGAAACTGCGGCCGGACTCGAAGCCGAGCAGTTCGCTCTCGTCATGCTCGACGTGGATCTCTTTACACCGGCGTTGGACGTATTCCACTTCTTTTACCCGCGGTTGGTGCGCGGAGGATACTTCTTCATGCACGATTTCAACTCCCCGGAGTCAGAGCGCGGCATCTCTCGCGCATCACTGGAATTTCTGGCCGACAAGCCGGAACTGCCGATTGAGATTCCCGACTTCCACGGCTCGGCCCTCTTCCGTAAAATGTAGTCGCCATTCTAATTTATCCGGATGCACACTCCAAAGGAGCTTATGGAACCCACCGAAATCGACGAATTTCGCAAGCAGATCCAGGAAGGGGGCGAAGCCCGCATGACCTACGTTTCGCTCGCCATCAGCATTCTCGCCGTGCTGGTGGCGATGGTGACGGTGCTTGGGCATCGCTCCCACACTGAGGCCGTGCTGGCGCAGGCGCGCGCGTCCGACCAGTGGAACGAGTACCAGGCCAAGAAGATTCGCCAAAATGAGTTCGCCGTGGCCACGGACCTGCTCACGTTGCAGCCCAACGCCAACGCCGCAGCCGTTGAAAAGAAGCTCGAGGATTACAAGAAGCACAGCGAAAAGTGGAAAGACGAACTGGCCGAAGAGCAGAAGAAGGCGCAGGAGCTTGAGGCGGAAGTCGCCAAAGCGGAGCGCTCGGCGGGGCGTTACGATCTCGGCGAAGCGCTGCTGCAAATCGCCGTGGTCCTCTCTTCAATCACACTGCTGACGCGCCAGCGCATGTTTTTCGTTGGCGGACTTCTGCTGGGCATCGCTGGGGCCGTTATAGCGGGCGGGGCGCTATTGCTGCACTAAAGTTGTGAAGACGGGCGTGCGAAGAAGTTCGGAACCCTGCAGATTCAAGATTCGGCAACCACTGAAGTTTTTGATGGTTCAGCTTCAAGGCTTTTCGAGGACGCCCAGGTCCACCATCCCGTTCACGAAATACTGCACTGCGAGCGCTACCAACAGCAGTCCCATGATGCGCACAAGACTGCGAATGCCGGTTTCGCCCAGCAGCGTTGCGACGCGGTTCGCGCTGCCCAACACCCCATAGCAGACCGCGGCGGTAATCGCGATGGCTGCAATAATTGCGCCCATCTGCCAACGATTCTGCGCCTGCCCCACCAACACCATCACGCTTGCAATCGCTCCTGGACCTGCCAGCATCGGGATCCCCAACGGCACAATGCCGACATCTTCCTTGCTCGCGGCCGCCGCTGTGTCTCCGCTCGATTCCTGGGTCGGCGAGCGCTTCGCCTGGAGCATGTCCAACCCGATCAACAGCAGAATTACTCCGCCCGCAATTTCAAACGCCGGCAGCGTAATTCCGAACATCCGAAAGATGTACGTTCCCGCAACCGCGAACGCCGTCAGCACCACGAACGCCGTCAACGACGCTTTCCGCGCAGTGCGTCGCCGTTTGGAGGCATCCTGTCCCGCAGTGACAACGAGGAACGTGGGCAACGCTGCAAAGGGATCAACCAAAAAGAAGATCGAGCTCAGCGCCAGCACCGAGAAGCGTACGTACGCGGAATGCTGAATTTGCGTGAGACTCACGCCGTGAGGATCGACCATCCTTCAATTATCTCAGGGCGCGGAAAAGCAGGATCGCAATCGGCCTGCACACTGAAGCGCAGTACAGCGAACTCCTCTCGCCATTCGGCGGGTGACGCAGGCCTGCTCGCACACCCAACAAATCGGGTGCCCCCTATTCGCTGTCAGACATGGGTTTCGCATCAGCACGCTCTTTCTTGGATGACGTCCACTGCGGCGGACTTTGTGACGAGTGGCGTTAACTCGCCGGCTTCAACGCAGTACAATTCCGCGCATGGCCCACATCGATTTTCTATGCGCCTCTCTGCTCGCCGCCACCTTCGGCGGCTCCATGCTGCTCGCCCAAACTCCCAGTCCAACGTCAAAAGCCCCGCCGGCACCCGCGACGTTGCGGGCAATCCTGCTCGAACAACTTCGCTCCACTCACAACAAGGCCGACTGGTTCACTCCCATGAACGCCGCCGTCGCCGGCCTCACGCCCGAGCAGGCCCGTTGGGTTCCCAGCAACGCCGCTGGCCAGCTCGACCCCAACGCCAACCACTCGGTCGGAATGCTGGCCGCGCATCTCGCCTTCTGGAACGAGCGCGCCCTCATGCAGCTTCGCGGCGAAAAACCTCCCGCCTTCGGGGGAAACAACGACGAAACCTTCAACCGCTTCGACGCCGCTGCGTGGACGGACATCGTTCAGCGCCTCGACCGCGTCATGGCTGGCATTGAACAGGCTGTCGAGCGGATGCCCGAAGACAAACTTGTCCGCTTCGCCCCAATGCTCGCCAACATCAGCGCCCACAACGCTTACCACACTGGCCAGATCCTCTACGTCCGCAAGCTCCACGGCGACTGGGACCCCGCAAACGGAGTCAAATAGCCGGAGTTTGGACGAAGTTCGGCTGTCTGTTGCAACGACCCGGCCAGGTCGAAGACCAAATCCGGGCATCCTTCGGCCTTAAAGTCCCGCGTACCAGTCGTAGCCGAGCTTGGTCCAATAATCATCCGGGCGGGTGCGGGTGTAGGCGATCAGGCCGATGCGCTTGAGCTGTTTGTAGCCATATTTAATGGGCATGTGCAGCCGAAGTGGAGCGCCGTGGGACTGCGTCAGCGGCTGACCGGACATGTGTGTGACCAACAGACTTTGTGGGTGGCGCGCGGCGGTCATGTCGTAGCCGCCATAGTAGTTGCCGTCGGGCGTTTCCATGTAGACGTAGGCAGGGTCGGCCCCGTTCACCTTAGCTGGCGGATAGGCTTCGATGAGATCGCGCAGACGGACGCCGCTCCACCGCACGATCTGGCTCCAGCCTTCGATGCACTTGAACTGCGTGACGAGTTCGACCTGAGGAAGCTGCATGAGGTCTTCCATGGCGAGCAGCAGGCCGGGCGTGCCTATGTCGAGACTGCTGGCCGAAGGCCCGGCTTCGTCGTCGCCGATGTTGCGTTTGTGGGTGAGCGCGCGGTTCATGGCGTCGAAACGTTCGGCGATTGTCACATGTGGAAGCCCGTTTACTTTGGGCGTGTTCTTGTCGAGGTTGTGCGCGTCGGTTGCGTTCGCGGCATCTGCGGCGGGCTGGCCGGAGCCTGCTCCCGCGCCGGGTTCCTGCGCTGGCTTCGCGCTCGGCTGGTCGCCACCGGCGCTCTTGTTCTTCTGCGGGTCTGGAGCTTTGGCCGCACCGGTCTTGCTCGTGTCGCCGTTGCCGGGCGCGCTCTTGACGTCGTTGGATTGTTGGTCGGGCTGAACGTCGTCGCCATACTCGTACTCCCACGCGGTCACGTCCCTGACGTAACGCGGCGAGCGCTCCGCGTCCGCGACGCCGACCAACTGCAGCCGCCAGCTTGCGGGCTCGAGCATCTGTTCCAGGCCGGCGGTGCCGTTGAGGCGCAGTTCGGTGGCGCGCGCCAGCGGGTAGGTGGGCGAGAGGCCGCGCTCGTCGAACACGGCGCGGGAGATGGCCGCATCGGCCTGAAAAGTGCGGCGAAACGTAATGGGTTGGTGGCCGATGACTTCGCCGGAATCGACCGCGCGCCACAGGCCGTAGGCAGCCGCCGCGGCAACGCCACCAACCACGAAGCTGCGGCGAGTGCGGTGGGCGCTCTCGCGCTTGATTTCAGCTTCGGTCCCGAAGATTTCTTCAGGCTGACTCATGGGCCGCTCCTTCTCCCACTGCTTCTTTCGTGGGCGCTTCTTCGGGCGGGGGAAAGACTTCCACAGGCGACGCCGCTGCAACCAGCTGGGTTTCAACCTCACTGGTAGCTTGTTGCGCCGATACGGACTCGATAGGCATTGCCACTTCGTGGCGTTGGATTTCGTAGCCGCTAATCATGGAACGGAAGTTGTTCCAGCCCGCCATCGCGACTTGCACCACGTGTAAGACAAAGAACAGGCAGAAGAAGATGGTCAGCCAGAAGTGTTCCCAGCGCGCCGTTTCGTAACCGCCCAACAGAGTGGTGAGCCAGTGCGTCTGCGCGGGTTTGTAGATGGCGAGGCCCGTCATGAGCGATCCCGCTCCCATAAGCACGATGGCGGTGTAGGCGATCCGCTGCGCGCCGTTGTACTTGCTCTGCGGCGGGAGGCCTTTGCGCAGATGTAGGTCGGCCAGCGTGACATCGATCGCGTCGCGGAAGGAACGCTTCTGCGGCCACAGCGTGCGCCACTCGCCGGAGACGGCCAGGTAGATCGCATACGCGATGCCGTTGAGCGCGAAGAACCACATGATGAGGAAGTGCCAGGCCAGGCCGGTGGTGATCTGATAGGGCGCGCTGAGCAGCTTCCAGAACCAGTCCGGGAAGAAGCGGAACAGCGTCCACGAGCCGATCCCGACGCGGTAGACCTGATGGGCGTGCTGGTAGGGCGGGATGGAGTCGCCCCAGTAAATGAGCAGCCCGCTCCAGATCATCAGCGTGAGCAGGGGGAAGTTGATCCAGTGCATCCAGCGAATCGCACGCGGATGTTTCAGGGCGAGGACGACGGTGGGGAGCTCGCCTTCCGGGGGATCGGCCTCAGGGGACATTGGCAGCAAACCTCTTGCACTCAAGGGTGCGCTATCAAGGCGGGCGGGCGCAAGTCGATCGTGCTCCCTATCATGGCAAGCCCTCTGTCCCGCGCTCTGGGCCTCCATCCGTTACGCCCCGTATTTGCCTCCAATAGGGCCCAGATTGATGTCTGGGCCTTCCGAAGAGTCGGCTAATAGAGGTCTTTCAACTTTTTAAAGGATTCACTAAAGTGCCATTGACAAAACTCAGACGGAAGGAGAATAGTTCCCCATCAAAGTTTTCCAGATCGCCGTGCGCTCCATTTATCTACAAATTGAGCGTAAGCGATGTACTTCATCATCGGGCCCTCGCTTTAGATTCGTCGCTGAGCGTTGCAGAGATTCGAGGAGATGAAAATGACCCATATCGTTAAGTTCGCATGTGCCTTGGCCTTGACCATACCGTTTGCAACGGGAGTGGCGTTGGCCCAAACCGATCCTGGGGTGCAGGGGGGCAACCGCCTTTCCAGCACTTTCCCCGCGCTCTCGTCCATACCCGTCACCACTGATCCGAATCAGCCCAATCTTTCATCCTTTTTCCTTGATGGCCTGAACCGTTTTGCGGCTGTGGAGAGTGTCATAACTCCCACGGGTGGCAATGGCGGCCTGGGACCGCGCTTCAATGATAAGCAGTGCGCCTCGTGTCATTCTCAGCCGGTGATCGGCGGCTCCGGCGCCGCAGTCAATCCGCAGTTCAGGATTGCGGGAAGTTCGACCTCGCCCCATGACACCACGCCATACTTCGTTACGGCCAACGGACCCACTCGCGAGGCCCGGTTTCCATTCTTCTTCAATCCAGACGGCAGCGCCAACACCGCCCTGCCCAATGGCGGAGTAGAAGATCTGTTCACCATTTCCGGCGCCGCCGGCGCTACCTCGTGCTCTCTAACGCAGCCCAGCTTCAGCGCCGCAAAGGCGGCCAACAACATTTCCTTCCGGATTCCCACACCGCTGTTTGGCGCGGGCTTGATCGAAAACCTGGACGACTCGACCCTGTTGGTGAATCAGCAGAACAACTTGAACAACTTCGCCCATACTTTTGGCATCGCTGGAACCTTCAACCGCAACGGCAACGACGGAACCATCACCCGCTTTGGCTGGAAGGCGCAGAACAAGTCGCTGCACATCTTCTCCGGCGAGGCCTACAACGTGGAGATGGGCATCAGCAATCTGCTGTTCGGGCAGGACCGTCCGCTGCCTGGAGAAGACCAGCAGGGTGTTGGCCTTCCGGCGGGATGCTTGAATCTGGACAAAATTGGCTATCCTGAGGACTCCGTCAACCCCACCTCGGCTAACGCGGCGGTGCTCGATGACGTCTCGGCGTTTGCGAACTTCATGCGCGGTTTGGCGGCCCCTCCGCAAGCAACCACGGTATTGCTGAACGGCGTGGCTGTGAGTTCGGCGTCGATCGCTCAGGGCCGGCAGTTGTTCTCATCGATAGGGTGCGTGGCTTGCCACAACTCGTCGCCGGGCACAACGCAGGCTTCAAACTTTACCGCCGGGTTGGGCAACGCTCCAGTGAACGCGTTCTCGGATATCGAGCTGCATCACATGGGATCGACGCTGAATGACAACGTCGGGCAGGGGAACGCGGGCGGAGACCAGTTCCGTACGGCTCCATTGTGGGGCGTTGGGCAACGGATATTTCTGTTGCACGACGGTCGCGCCACCGACATGCTCGCGGCAATCGAAGCTCACGAGGGCAATGGCAGCGAAGCCAACACTGTGGAACAGAACTTCAACAACCTCTCCACCGGCCCCAACGGCCAGCAGCAGGCCTTGTTAAACTTCCTGCGCTCGTTGTAGGCCTTTATCGAAACACTCCAGCGAGGCACCTTCGCGGTGCCTCGCCGGTTCATTCTCCCAGACGCTTTACCGGTCGTAACGTCTTCGAATTCGCAGGAAGATATGCGCTCCAGATTTTTGTGTTTGTCCGCTCTCCTCGCATGGCCTGGGTGGTTTCTGCTCCAAGGCCAGAGTGCTGAGACCAGGGGTGCTGAGACACCACGTCCGCCCGTTCAGCAGGGCGGCGACTTCTCTACCGAACTGCATCCGGTGAACAAGGTGCCGTCGGGCGTCATCATCGTCAAGGGCGCTTGGTACAGCGCCAGCGACTCCACGACTCCAGTGCCGGAGGACGGAAACGTTACGGACAACGTTTTCAGCGATAAGTATTTCGGGATAAGCTACGCCCTGCCCGCGGATTGGATCGAAAAATATAAAGGGCCGCCTCCTTCGCCCAGCGGTCTTTACGTGCTGGCCCAAGTCAAGACGGGAGACAAATACAAAGGTCCCGCCAAAGCCAGTATGTTGATCACGGCGCAGGACATGTTCTTCGTGCCGCCGCCATCGACCACAGCGCGAGAGATGGTCGGTTACACCAAAAGCCATCTCGTGGCCGACTACAAAGCGGAACTTCCATTGACCCAAACGACCCTCGCCGGTCATCCCTTTACTTTCTTTGCCTATTGGTCGCCTGCGGCCGAGCTTCATTGGTACATGATGGCCACCGAAATTCGGTGCCACACGGTGGAGATTGTAATTTCCAGCCGCGATACCAAGGCGTTGGGTGACATGTTTCTGAGCCTGAACAAGATGACTTTGCCGGGGCCTGCCGGTTCCATTCCGGAGACGGAGAGCGGTGCCGTTCCGTTGTGTCTCAAGGATCATGCAAGGACCGAAAACATGATCGCGCGGGTCGAGCCGGTCTTCAGCGAAAAGAGATTCAACTCGGTGCCTGTGCGCATCGTCATCGACAAAGAAGGCAAGGTAAAGCACATTCACTTCCTAAGCGCATTTCCGGACCAGTCGAGAGCGATTACCGATGCCCTCCAACAATGGAGATTCAAACCGTATCTGCAAGACGGGAAGCCGGTGGAGGTGGAGACGGGCATCCTGTTTGGGCGATCTACTTTCGCGCCATCCGGGCCAGCGGTCATTACCTCGGCGACGCAATGACCACCTTTCCCCCAGCGCACTTGAATATTCCAGCGCTCTTCGGTGATCGAGTGTGGACGACATGGACTTGGGTAGGCGGCAGGACTGCTGCAGGAGGCTGGTCATCGTGATTCGCGGCAAACAATTTCGGTTCGGTTGGCTGGGGAAGACCCTTTTCGTCATTGGCTTGATGACGGCTTGCGCTGCGGTGGGGTTGGCCGCCGATACCGTCACCGGGGCCGCTCGCAACCTGACCCGCGGCGAATCCGCGGCTGGAGATGAGGTCATTCTGTTTCGGCTGGATCGTTCCAGCCACGGCCTCGAGGAGCAAGCTCGCTCTCGGACCGACGAGCAGGGCGCATTTATCTTCACGGTGAGGGACGTCCACTCGGCATACGTGGTGCGAGTCGTTCACCAGGGCGTCAACTACGATCGGCATATCGCGCTGAACAACCCCATTGCGATCGATGTCTTCGATGCGACTGCGAAGGTCCCCGCCGTGGCTGGAAGTATTGAAGTTATTCGCATCGGGAGCCGGAAAGACTCGCTGCATGTTTCCGACATGGTGGAAATCAGAAACGCTTCCAGCCCGCCAATGACGCAGGCTGGCAAACGCGCATATGAAGTCTGGCTGCCCCGCCAGGCGAAAATCGATTCCGTCCTGGCTGCGGGTGCGGACAACGTCGGCGTGGCGATCCATGCAACGCCGCTCGCGGGCGAGCCAGGGCATTACGCAGTCGACTTTCCGCTGCGGCCAGGATCCACTAAATTCGCATTCAACTATGACGTCCCTTATCAGGGTCACGCTGCGTTTCAGGCAAAAAACGTCTACCCGCTACAGATGTTGACCGTGATGATTCCGCCGAGCATGAAGTTTGCCTCGTCGAACACCTCTTTTAAAATCCTAGCGACAGGAGACAAGAGCTATCACGTAGAGACGGTCACCAATCCAAAGGCCGGCGAAAATTTGGAGTTCCAGATTTCAGGCGCGGGTGCGCTTCCCACGCTTCCCGCCTCTCGCCCACCAGCGGCCGCTCCGGCGCAGGCTCCCGTAGCAGCTCAACCACGTTCATTGCCGCTTGACGGCAGGTCGGCTGCGGTAGCGGCTACGCGGGCTTCCCAACCGGGATCGAAGTGGTGGGTCGTGAGTGCCGGCGCCGCTTTCCTGCTCGCGGTTTTTGGGTTCTGGCTTATTAATACGCGACGCCAATCTGCCAACATGGTGCCGACATCGGAGCCGACAACCCCGCCTTCGACTTCGCCGGTTGAGGCGGTGAAGGAAGTGCTCTTTCAGCTTGAGATGGATCGGGCACGCGGCACCATCTCGCGGGAAGACTATGCGAACTCCAAACGCGCCCTGGAAGGCATGGTCCTGCGAACCATGGCTTCAACCGGAACGGCCCAAGCCGCCGAGACGACCGCAAGCCTGACCTCCTGAGGGCTAAGCAGCGTCTAAATGGAAGTAGCGTGGCTGGCCGCAGGGCAAATCGGCGCGCGGAGAGTCCGTTTGGCGCGATGGTTTGGCATGATGGTTGTGGGATGTCTGATGGGCGCAGACACGCCTGGCGTTGTGGCGCAGAAGGCGGTGCAGTACCCCTCTTTCGAGATTATGACGCGCATGGATATCGACGTCGACGGTGCGCCGAACGCCTATGGCCCGCGCGGTAAGAAGACGCTCGACTATCTCTCCAACGCGCACTATCGCGCCAAGCCGCGCAACGAGATTGTCGGGTATCTAACCGACGACGACCATCCTACCGTGCCGATCATTCAAGGTCAGCACGATCCCTTTCCGGGGTACTACGTTTCGACCACGCACTTCTTCGACCGCTCACGGCGCAACCGCAAAGACCCGCGGCGGTATGTCGACGCGTCGAAGATTAACTACGTCGTTCTGGGCGATGAGGCCAAGCGACGCGGTGCGCGCGTGGGCGACTTCGTCGCGGTGTACTCGCGGCGGCACAAGCGTGCTGTGTTTGGAATCGTCGGCGACTCTGGGAACCCGAGCGGCGCAGAGGGTTCGCTGCATTTGTTGCAGGCGCTGGGGTATGCGTTCAAGTCGGGGAAGACGGGGTCGGTGGAGCGGAAAGAAATCGTGATCCGGTTTTTCCCGAAGTCGAATCCGGGGCGGCTGTTCTTTCGTTCGCAGGCGGCGTTGGATGCGGCAGCGGAGAAGATGGGATTGAGTCGCGCCTTTGTGGCTGCGCGCGCATCGAAACATCATTGATAGAAGTGCGGTTGCGGCGAAATGCTGCGATCTCTCCACTACGCCATCGCAGAGTGCGCGATGGCTTCGGTCGAGATGACAGCTTCTTATTTACGAACGAGGAGATTTGATATGGAATATCGCACGCTGGGCCGGTCGGGCCTGAAGGTCCCGGAGTTGTGTTTTGGTACGGGCACGTTTGGCGCGGGCAGCGAGTTCTTCAAGGCCTGGGGTGACACATCGCAGGAAGACGCGAAGAAGCTGATCGATATTTGCATGGAAGCCGGGTGCAATTTTTTCGATACGGCCGATATTTACTCCGACGGCGCCAGCGAAACCATGCTGGGCAAGGCCATCGCGCACCTCAAGCGCGAAGATGTGCTGCTTTCAACCAAGGCGACGTTTCGTTTCGGGAGCGGGCCGAACGATGTAGGCAGCTCGCGCTATCACTTGACGAACGCGCTCGAGGGCTCGCTTAAACGGCTACGGACGGACTACATCGACGTTTATCACCTGCACGCTTTCGACGCGCTGACGCCGGTGGAAGAGACGCTAAACACGCTCGACACAATTGTGCGCGATGGCAAGGTGCGATACATTGCGTGATCGAACTTTTCGGGCTGGCACTTGATGAAGTCGCTCAACGTGAGCGAACGATATGGCTGGGCGAAGTATGTGGGCCACCAGGTTTATTACTCTCTGGTGGGGCGTGACTATGAGTGGGAACTGATGCCGCTGGCGCTCGACCAAGGCGTGGGCGCGCTGGTGTGGTCGCCACTGGGTTGGGGACGCTTGACGGGCAAAATCCGTCGTGGCCAGCCGCTGCCGAAGGACTCTCGCTTGCAAAATGCGACGGTGGCGGGCGCGGGGCCTCAGCCGGAGGAGGAGTACTTATATCGCGTGGTCGATGCGCTGGACGGGGTTGCGAAGGATACCGGCAAAACAATTCCGCAGATCGCGCTGAACTGGGTGCTGCGCCGGCCCAGCGTTTCGACGGTGATTGTCGGGGCGCGCGATGAACAGCAGTTGCGTGCGAACCTCGGCGCGACGGGTTGGGCGCTGACCGCCGAACAAATGGCGAAGCTCGATGCCGCCAGCCAGACGCCACTGGCCTATCCATACTGGCACCAGCGGCAGCTCGGCGAACGAAACCCGAAGCCAGTGTAGCAGTCGCGCGAAACCTTGCGCCAGAAATGGGTTTAGAAAAGGTCAACGGTAGCGTATCGGTATGGGCGCGCGTCGTATCAACCTGTGGCCTGTCCGGCCCGAAAGGAACACTGATGCACACGAAACTTACTCCGAGCATCGTTTCAATGCTGTTCGGAATGGGCTTGATGGCCACCGCTGGCTGCGCCGGAGAGCAATACGGCTCGCCTCCCGCTTATGCCCCTTATCCCCCGCAGTACGCCACGCCCGGTTGGGATGCGCCTCCCGAAGAAATGCGCGATTTCCAGCGCAGAGGCTATGTGGACGGCATACAAGGCGCTGAGCGCGACTTCGAGAACCATCGCGTGTGGGACGTCAACAATCGCGACGAGTTTCGCGACCCGGAGGTTCCACGCAACGTCCGCCGGGACTATAGGTACGGCTTCAAGAGGGGCTACTATGCAACGGTACAGCACTACCAGGGCTATCGCTGGTAAAAAATAGGCACACACGAACGATGAAAGTCACTGCGTTACGGTGCGGGTTTGAGCCATAGGCACTATGCGAACTATCCATATCGGAACGGCGGGATGGGTCGTGCCGCGCATCCATGCTCATGCAGTGGTAGCGGAGGGGTCGCATCTGGAGCGTTATGCGGGGACGATGAACTGTGTCGAGATCAACTCGACGTTCTATCGGCCCCATTTGGCAAAGACATTCGAGCGCTGGGCGGCTTCGACGCCGGAGGATTTTAGGTTTGCGGTAAAGCTTTCAAAGACGATCACGCATGGTGCGAAGCTTCGCGGGTGTGGCGCGGAATTGGCGACATTCTTCGACAACATTAGGCCGCTCGGCGTGAAGCTGGGACCGGTGCTGGTGCAACTGCCGCCGAAACTCGCGTTCGATGAAGGCACCGTGCGCGAATTCTTGGAGACGCTTCGTGAGTTGCATCGGGGACCGGTGGTCGTCGAGCCGCGCCACGCTTCCTGGTTTGCGCCGACTGTCAGCAGGCTAATACGCGAGTTTGAAATCGCGCGCGCGATGGCCGATCCTCCCGCGGGATCGCCGATGGCGAGCGAGCCGGGTGGATGGGCCGGGCTTCAGTATTACCGGCTGCACGGGTCGCCGCGGAAGTATTGGTCGGAGTATTCGGCGGAGTTTCTGGCAGAGCTGGCGAGGAAAATCAAGGCACACCGCGGTGAGACGTGGGTGATATTCGATAATACGGCGTCAAACCACGCGCTGGGCAATGCGCTTACCCTGAGGGCATTGGTTGGGCCGTCGGAATTCCGCTCTATTTCAGCGGCGTTGCCTTCTTCACAAGAACGCCGCCCTTGACCACAACATCGACGTGCTCCAAAACTTCGATGTGCTGGAGTGGGTCGGCTGTTATGGCAACGAGATCTGCATAGTGGCCGGGGGCGAGCGATCCGACATCGGCAGCGCGGCCGATGAGGTCGGCGGCCGAACTTGTAGCCGCTTGGATGGCTTCGGTGGGC